>CAZZXL010000247.1:0-6083 GCA_964658035.1 uncultured Acetobacteraceae bacterium | reverse complement strand
GGACCGCGGTGTGGCTCTGTGTGGCAGTGGGGTCGGAGCTTCGGTCGCCGCGAACAAAGTTGCAGGTGCTCGTGCTGCCTTGATCCATGATGTGGTGTCCACCCATCAAGGAGTAGAAAACGACGATATGAATATCTTGTGCCTGGGGGCAAACGTGATCAAGGCATTACCTGCTTGGGAGTTAACGCAGGTCTTCCTGGCTGCTCATTTCTGCGGCGCTCTGGAACACTGCCGCCGCTTGGCAAAGATCCATGCACTGGAACCTGTGAGTTTGACTCTGAGCGTGTCGTTGGAAACTTTTCACTCAGTAAATCGCGAGGCGGCGCTCTTGATCAACAGGAACAATGAACTGTCCGCGCCTGCACGAAACCGCCAGCTAGCATGAATATCGCGATAGTGTCCGCCACTTAGTCAGTTAACATCACTCACTTATGATTCTTGCCTGGTGTACATACCTGTTACCTTGTGCTCATAGGGCGAACGATGTCACCTCCACAGCACGCACAGAAACGAGGCTGGCTGCAAGAAGAGCAGAGAAGGCGGTACTCTCAAGCAAGAGAATGGGGCAGCACTTGACTCGCCACCGTGGTTGAGAGAGATGTGTCATCATCGTGATGACAAGCACGAAATCGTTGGTGCAATTGTTCAGTGCAACTAATACGCCTAATAGAATAAGTTCAGACATTACACTTGCTCAACTGTAATGCGGGTAACAGTCAACCTTACCCACAATTTAGCAGCTGCTAGGATCTCAGGCGCATGTACCGTAGAGCTTCAGGTCAACGAAAACCCTTCTCATCCTCAGGTGCGGCCGCATCGCGGCCATCGATGATTATCATGCGTGAAGAGGATGGATCGTGGTAGCGCACTAAAGAGTCATGTTCCTCGAACCCGAACTGTGAAAAGTTTTCTATCTCAAGCCGATGAATGATTAGAACTATCAGGATATTCATGAAAATGTTTACTGCGCACGAGGCTGGCATCAGTGACGTCGACGGCCTTACGGACGAAAGTTTTGAACAGCTGCGTCAACACGCCCTTGAAGAGCTTGGGCTTATTGACACACCTGAAAGTGAAAGCTTCGATCGCATCACCCGTATGGCGGTGAGATTGTTCGACACCAGCATCTCTGCGGTCTCTCTTACGGATCGATCCAGACAATGGTTCAAATCGCATGTCGGGACTTCAGGTCGCGAGATTCCGCGCAACGCCGCGCCGTGCGCCGAGGTCACCCGCAGTCAACAGTTTCTGAACGTGCCGGATCTGCTGCAAGACGAGCGCTTTGCGACTTGCCCACTTGCGCAGGCTGGGATCCGCTTCTATGCCGGCGCTCCGCTCACTACTCGGAGCGGACACACGCTCGGTGCTATGTGCGTACTTGACTCCAAACCTCGTACGATCACCCCTGACCAAGTCAGTTCCCTTGAGGACTTCGCCGCCATGGTGATGGCGCAGATCGAGCTGCAGCATGAGACGGGCCGGATCGATGCCACCAGCGGACTTCCCAATCGCCATCAGCTCTATGACGATATTGCAGATCAAAAGTGCAAGACACCCAAGGCAACGCGCGTCCTTCTACTGATCGAAATTGTCGATCTTCGTCACGTAAACGATGCCGTCAGTGTTCTAGGAGCCTCCTACCTTGACGCGCTGACGAAGAATCCGGCGGCAGCGATACGCTCCGCCCTCGGCCGGCAAACCCCGTTGTACCAAGTCGGTTTCGCATCCATAGCCCTTCTCCTCGACGAAGAGAAGGTGGATGCCACGTCCGCGATCAACACGATCTCCGTACACCTGAAGGCTCCAGGTTCGGCCAATGGTATTCCTGTCGTCATCAACGCAGTATTCGGAGTCTCTCCCTTTCAACTGGACGAAATTTCTCCGCAGGACGCGTTACGCACTGCCGTGAGCGCGGCGCGCCAAGCGAGGCAAAGCCAGATTGAATATGCTATATACAGCATCGACAACGACGAAGCGCTTCGCCGTCGCTTTCACGTTCTGTCCTATATCGGCGAGTCGCTTGAGCAACAGCGGGATTTTACGCTTGTCTACCAACCGAAGCTCGACCTTAAAACCGGCCTTTGCTTAAGTGCCGAGGCCCTGCTTCGTTGGGTTCATCCCATTCTCGGCAACGTCTCTCCGGGTGAGTTCATTCCACTTGTCGAGCAAACCGCTTTCGCTCGTCCGATGACTCAGTGGGTTCTTGCCACTGCTTTTCAGCAGATCAAGAAGTGGTCCGACGAAGGCAGACCCATGAAACTGTCCATCAACGTCTCCGCCCGTAACCTTGAAGAAGAGGATTTCGCGTATCTGATCGCGGAGTCGATCGTTCGTTATGGCATTCGTCCGGAAGACATTGAGCTGGAGTTCACAGAGAGCGCCCTCATGCGTTTCAAGACCCGCGTGCTCGACCAGCTCGTTGCCATACGCGGCATGGGCGTAGGTCTGGCGATCGATGACTTCGGGACCGGTTATAGTTCGTTCGCCTATCTCCGCCAGCTTCCTGCAACGACGGTAAAGCTCGATCAGTCTTTCATGCACGCTCTGGCGGACAACAAAAAGGACCAGTCGATGGTACGATCCATGATCGCTATGGCAAAGGATATCGGCTACCGTGTCGTCGCAGAGGGGGTCGAAACCGAAGAGGTGCTCGAACTTCTAAAATCCTATGGATGTGACGAAATTCAAGGCTACTTCATCGCACGTCCTCTGTCCGCAAAAGCCTTGGAGCAGTTTGTCGCAGATTCAGCGGGAGTGCCGACTAAGGCTGCGTAAAGGGGTCACAAGACCCGAACACGTCAAGAGAGTCATACGATACGTGCGCCAACAGGAGTAGACATATCGTATCTGCCCACGACAACTCTGGTTGTCAGGGGTGTAACGGACGTTTCAGAGCTGACAAACTGGGCATAACTTTCGCTATTGCGACTTGGCAGAACCAATCTCTACTAAATGTGCCCAGGACGCGAGTTCCAGGCGGTGAAGATCGTCGTTACGTTTTGCGACATAGGCTTGGTCGTATCGACCTCTACGTCGTAGGTGCAGAACTGGTGGGTCTTCAGATGGTATAAACCTTCGCCTTGCTGACGATTGCCCCGCAATCGCTCTCGACGCTCGATCTCAGCCACAGGGGCATGTACGCCCACCCAGAACACATCGAAGGGCGATAGCAAGACTTGCAACTGGTCGGCCCAGTCCTTTTCTTCGACGGTGTGCTCAATCAAAAGATCCATTCCTGTACCTGCAAAAGCAGGTATCGACCGATGAAACCCCTCGAAGAATGTTTGTCGCCAGGCAAAGCGTACTTCCTGATCGGCCGGACGAAACCCTTCATCGGCGAGCTGGTCAGAAGCGTAAAAATGAAACTGAGGTTCGAGCTCAAGTCGAAGAGCTTGCGCGAGAGTTGATTTTCCAGAACTTGATGTTCCGTTCAGAAGAATAATTCGACCCATTCGGCTCGCCATTGAGGGATGGTACCTCAACTCGTGAGGAGATTAGTGCTGATGACGCGGCTCTCGCCAGTCATGGAAGCCGGGTCATCAAGCAGCGGCTGAGGCGGTCACCTTCAGCCTTTGCGACTTGTAGGGACTGAACCTGAAGTCTTAAACTGGAACACCAGCATAACCGGTGAATAACAATCAACTCATATCGGCTGCTGAAAGCGTTCTGCTTCCTCGAACGGTGAAGGGCCGTCTTTTCGGCGATGTTGGCGCTGCCATTCTCAGCAGTTCTGACCGGCTGTTTGTAGGTGTGTCAGTCGACACGCCGAGTTGGGGACTTTGCGCCAAAAGATGCGCTCTAGCGTCCATGGTTACAACAGGAGAGTACGTCTTTAAAAAAGCTGTGGCTGTTTGGAGGGACCCCGTTTCTCAGCTGCTCCACATCCTTCCACCTTGTGGAGTTTGCAGGGAGTTCATGCGGAGCATCGAGGACCGGAATCTTGACGCAGAGATGATCTTCCCCCGGTTGGGTGGACACAGCTGCTAGGCTGAACGAGCTTAGCGAGGATTGGTCCGATGAGTGGAGTGCAGAGGCGAATATTTCCGGAGGCGTTCAAGCGCGAAGCGGTGGAACGGGTTCGGTCAGGAGGTTTATCTGCGGGGAAGGTGGCGGCAGAGTTAGGACTGCACGAGACAGTGCTCCGTCGCTGGATGAGACAGTCTGGGGTGACACCTGCTCCTGCTTCCTTACCTCGTGCGACAGCGCAGATGATGACGCCATCACTGGCGGACTTGTCTGCTGAGAACGGCCGCCTGCGTCGTGAAATTGATCGGCTGCGGATGGAACGCGAGATCCTAAAAAAACCGTCACCATCTTCGGGGTGGGTGCAAAATGAAGTTCAACTTCGTGCAGCAACATCGCAGTGCATGGCCGATACGAATGATGTGTCATGTACTCGGCATTTCCAGCAGCGGCTACTATGCATGGGCGGGTCGTGCGGAGAGTAAGCGATCGGCAGCAAACCGGCAACTGCTGGAGGATATCCGGCGCATTCATCTCGCCAGCAGTGGCACGTATGGATCACCGCGAGTCCATGCCGTCCTGAATCGCAGCGGGCAGAACGTAGGCCGCAGCCGCATTGAAACACTGATGCGACGTGCCGGCATTTTCGGGCTAGCTGCATGGCCACGACGTGCCCGAACCACGGACAGTCGACATAGCTATCCGATTGCTCCCAACCTGCTCGCCCGCAAGTTTACAGCGCAGGCACCTAACCGGATCTGGCTCGCCGACCTTACGTATATCCCGACGGGAGAGGGCTGGCTCTACCTTGCCGCGATCCTCGACGTTCACACGAGGAAGATTGTTGGCTGGTCTATGCGCGACACACTTCACACGGAAATTGCCATGGATGCGTTAACGATGGCTCTTGAACGGCAGCGTCCCGCAGCTGGGCTTCTGCACCATTCGGATCGAGGTATTCAATACGCTGCTGAGGCCTATCGTCAGAGCCTGGCCGCCGCTCACATCATTCCTTCCATGAGCAGAAAAGGTAATTGCTGGGATAATGCGCCCATGGAAAGCTTCTTCCATACTCTGAAAACAGAACGCGCTCATCACCACTTCTACCACACCAGAGATCAGGCAAAACGAGATATATTCGCCTACATCGAAGGCTTCTATAACTCCCACCGTCTCCATTCCGCCCTTGGCTTCCTCAGCCCGGCTGACATGGAACGAAAGGTAGCTTAACCCGTCCACTTTTTCGGGGGAAGATCATCCAGGTGCTCTTCGGCTACCGTGGACGAGCTATGGGAAGCACGATCCTGAACCACACCCTCATCCCGATGCTGTGCAGGAAGGCAGGCGTTCCGGGCACCGACGTTCGTGGGCCGATTACAAGCCATCGCGCTCGTTCGACAATTGCGACGCAGCTCTACAACGCGAAAGAGCCGATGTCGTTGCTTGCTTTGAAAGAATGGCTTGGTCACCGCTGCCTGGCTTCCACGCAGTGGTATGCCACGGTCTCGCCTGACAAGCTGACGCAGGCCTATGTCGATGCGCGCTACTTCGAGCGCAACTTGGCGGTGGTCCAGGTCCTGCTCGACCGCGCCGCAATCGAAAGCGGGGCAGCCGGCAGAGGTGAATCCTACAAGTTCGTTCACCTGGGCCATGGCTACTGCGCAAATCCGTACTGGGCACAATGCCAGCACCGCATGGCCTGCCAACGCTGCGACTTCTACGTGCCGGGAGACACGGCCCGCGCTCAGGCGCTCGAAGCGAACACCCACAACCAGCGCCTGCTCGAACAGATCCCCGTGACCGAGACGAAAAGGAAGGCCCTCGCAGGCGACCAGGTTGCGCTCAGGCAACTGATCGAAGCCAGTCCGGCGCTCGGATCATCTGGCGCCTAGTAGCCACAGCTCGGCACCTTTTGGAGATCCTGCCCGGCTGTACAGCCGGGCAGGATCTCCGCCACAGACAAACCTCTTGACATGACTACAATTCCACATAACGAAAATCCATCCGGGTATGCCTCTCATCCTTCATGCACGCGACTATGACCGCTGGCTGGACAGGGAAGAGGCGGAACGTTTGCCGATCGATCTCCTCCGGCCCTTCGAATCTGAAGAAATGGAAGT
>CAZZXL010000246.1:0-6120 GCA_964658035.1 uncultured Acetobacteraceae bacterium | reverse complement strand
CTGCGCGAAGCTGGGGCTGCTGCCGGCGCCGGTAGCGACGCAGGTGATCCAGCGTGACCGGCATGCGCACTACATCTCGACGCTGGCGATCCTGACGTCGACGCTGGACAAGATTGCGACCGAGATTCGCCATTTGCAGCGGACCGAGGTGCGCGAGGCGCAGGAGTATTTTTCCGAGAAGCAGAAGGGTTCGTCGGCCATGCCGCACAAGAAGAACCCGATCATCAGTGAACAGATCTCCGGCCTTGCACGGGTGGTACGGGCCAATGCGCAGGCGGCTTACGAGAACATTGCGCTGTGGCATGAGCGGGATATTTCCCACTCTTCTGTCGAGCGGGTGATTTTTCCTGACTCGACGATCCTGGCCGATTATCTGCTCAGCAAAACGACTTCCCTGCTGGATAAGCTGCTGGTGTATCCGCAGCGGATGATCAAGAACCTCGAGAGCACGGGCGGCCTGATTTTTTCCGGCCAGCTGCTGCTCGACCTGGCCGGCTCCGGCATGTCGCGCGAAGAAGCGTATCGGCTGGTGCAGGCGCATGCGATGACCGCGTGGCGGGATGACCTGGTCTTTCGCGATGAAGTAGCGAAGGACCCCGCCATCAACAGTCGCCTGTCACCAGAGACGCTGGCTAAGACGTTTGATCTACATCGCCAGCTGTCGAATGTGGATGCCATTTTTGATCGAGTGATCGGCCACCACGTGCCGGCCTCGCATGCAGTGGTGCCGCGAGCGGCCGGTGGTTGATGGTGAGTAGCAGAAACATCACGGTTGCGTTCACGGGCGCGAGTGGAGCAGTCTTTGGCCGTGAGTTGCTGCGGTCGCTCGATGAAGATGAGCGCGTCGGCACAGTCAACTTCGTGGCGTCTGAAAATTCGCTGCGCGTGCTGGCAGAGGAGCTTCAGCTGAGCGGACGGAACGGGCTGGTCGAGAAGCTGCTTGGTAAGACGTCGAAGAAGATCAGGCAGCTTTCGGAAGCCGACATAGGGGCGAACATTGCCAGTGGCAGTTATCCCGCGGACGCGATGGTCGTGCTGCCGTGCAGTATGGGGACGCTGGCGGGCATCGCGCACGGGCTGGCCTCGAACCTGATTGAGCGGGCTGCCGATGTCTCATTGAAAGAGCAGCGGCCGCTGCTCTTGTGTGTGCGGGAGACGCCGTTTAACAAGATCCATCTGCGCAATATGCAGCTCGCGGCAGATGCCGGTGCGGTCATTTTTCCGGTCATCCCTGCGTTTTACAACCGGCCAACGACTTCAGACGAGATGGCCCGGGAGTTTGTGTTCCGCGTGCTGGGGATGCTTGGATTGCCGCAGGCCGGGGCTTATGTGTGGAAGGGTTAGCGGCACAGATTGAGGTCCGTGAAGCCGAGTCCTGATCGCTGCGCCGCGGGACTGTGATTGATCGGGAAGAAGCAGGCCCTTCGGCTTCGCTCAGGATGACAAATTGTTGTGCTTCACTGAGCTCTAGTGGGTGACGGAGACCAGGGTCGCGTGTTCCTGCCGGCTGGCCCGCTGCGGTGTGGACTGGTCGAGAAAATTGATCATGCCTGGAGCGATCTTGGCGGCGCAGAGACCGGGTGCGAGGTGGCCGCAGCCTTCGACGACTTCCAGCCTGGAGTTAGCGACGCCAGCGTGGAGGGTGTATGCCATCGATAGCGGCGTGAGATGGTCTTCCTTGCCCCAGACAATCAGCACCGGCATTTTGAGCTCACTCAACTTGTTGTCAAGCAGGTTCTGGCCGGTCAGCATCGCGTCGACTGAGCGCCGGATGACCCAGGCTTCCGGTTGAGCGCGTTTAAGGAAGGCGCGGGCGAGAAAGGCGGGCATCAGGGGCGCGCTGGGTGAAAGCAGATGCTCCAGCTGGCGCAGCTGGCTAATGTCTGACGGGGTGAACAGGACGGGATCGAAGGTGGGCTGGAAGCGGAGACCGGCGCTGTCCAGCAGCACCAGGTGATTGATGCGATCGGGTACATCTGTGGCGACGACCATGGAGATCCAGCCGCCCATCGACCATCCTGCCAGATCAACCTGCTGCAGCTGCTCGGCGCGCAGAAAGCCTTCGACGATGTGCGCCTCTTCCGCGATAGAGTAGGGCGCATTTGCGGGCCGGTCAGAGTTGCCGTAGCCCAGCAGGTCAAGCGCGTAGACGCGATGGCCGCTATGTACCAACGACGGAATCAAGCCCACCCAGTCCGAGGCGCGGCTGCCAAGACCATGCACGAGCACAATCGGCTCGCCGACGCCGCCGACGAGATAGTGAATGCGGTGGCCTTCGATCATCGCGTCCTGGTTGCGCATCCCCACGGCAAAGAGCCGGGCACTGGTAACACGATCGAGCACGGCGAAAGGTTTGAACCAGAGTACGAGAACGGCGAGCACCACGAAGGTGAGAGCAACGGCAAGGCAGGCCTTGAGCCGCAGTTTGAGCCCGGTGCTGATGGTAGAGCTTTCCAGTTGTGGAAAAGCAGCTTGGATTGTCGCCATTCTTCGTTTCCGCCCTTACATCTTTCAATCTTGATGCGGCAATCCTGATACCGGAATGCTGAGCATCCATACAACTTCAGCTGGTTGATACGTGACCATCGGACTGATCGTCCGGCTAGGTGTGACTGGTCTTTGCAAACATGGCAAAACCTTTACAGATCACTTGCAGAGTCTTCGCTGACAAGCCGAAGGCGCCTGCTTCGTTCAATTCGTTCTGACTGACCCAGCGAGCTTCCAGGGCATCACTGGCGGCGGCGACACTCCCGCCGTCTGCCCGGCAGAGAAAGTCAATGAGCACGTAGTGGAAGCGGACGCGGCCTCCCTGATGCCCGAGTTCATTTGCGTCACACTCTGCCTCATCACGGATGATGTGATCGAGCACTTCAAGCACAGCAAGCGGTTCAACTAAGATCCCGGTTTCTTCCAGTACTTCGCGGACTACGCCTACTTGCAGCGTTTCACCCAGTTCCAGCATGCCGCCAGGCAGCGACCATTCCCCTTGCGACGGGGGATTGGCCCGCCGTATGAGCAGGGCGGAGAGCCTTCCGGCCGGCTCTTCGCGGACAACGACAGCGGCCACTGCCGGTACCGGCTGCGCGGGGTACTCCTGCCCCATTGAAGCCTTTCAGTTCCAGTTGAATACGGCACAAACAAGAGGGCGCAGCCGAAGCCGCGCCCTGTCTTCCCTGCGGTACGTTAGAGCAAATGACCTGATGTATGGTGTTTCTGGCTGGATACAGTCGGGCCTTTTCCTGGCGAAAAGGCCCGTGTTCATCGTATTTTCGCGCTACACCTTCAGGTAATTTGCTCTAGAAGCGGATGGGCCTTGCGTATTCTTCGTCAAATACTGTGCGGGCCATACTGAAGCGACCGCCCCGATACTTGTCGGAACCCTTCAGTCTGCCAATGGCCAACAAAGCGACTACCCAATAGCTTAACGGAAGTTTTAACGATTCTTTAATCTTTTGTTCTTCAAATCCTTCCATAGGTGCGGTATCAAAATCCAGGCTTTCCGCCATCAGTAACATGTGGGTGAAAGCAAACATGACCTGGCGATTGAGCCACATGGGCATATTGGGATGGTTGGCGAGGTAATTGGGAATGGTAGCTTTGGCCTGCTCGGCGTAGCTTTCGCTCATGCCGCCCTCGCGGCCGATGCGCAGCATTTCATCGAGGTCGCCATTCCGCCAGCCGTCTGCATCTCCACACGCCACGATGACGACAGAGGCCTCTTCCACCTTGGCCTGGTTATAACAGGCGGCGCGCAGCCGCCGCTTACCCTCATCACTGCGAACGACGATAAACCGCCATGGCTGCAGGTTGTAGGCACTCGGCGCCTGGATGCCGGCCGACAGGATCCTTTCCAGATCTTCATCGTCGATCGGGCTGCCATCAAAGCTGGGAGTGGCGCGGCGATCCCGTAATACTTGAGATAACGTCTTTTCCATCTTGACCTACCGCGGCGGCTTGCCTGCAGCAGGTTCGCCTGCGCAGGGTACCGGGACGAGGTTTCCTTCCGGCTCACAAACTATAGAGCATTTGAATTTCCCGGCCCATCCCTCAAGAGTGGGCCAGGTCGGCGTCTGCGCAAGCATCGACCAGCCACGATTCGCTATGGTCGGGCGGTCGGAATGGTCGCCTCCGATTTCTCTCTTAATTATGACGGAAATGAGGCGGGGGCCGCTTTATGGCTGGGCGGCGATTTCGGCCAGGGGCAGCTCGAGGGCGAACGGATGTTGACTGGGCGCATTTGCGAAGACCCAGAGGCCGTGGAAGCCGTCTTTCAGCTCCGGATGCTGAGCGAGCATGGCTTTCATCAGTACCACTGTTTTGGCGCGGGTGGCGACGGGGTCTGCGACGTCCGAGGTGTTGTAGCCGATGACCAGATCAAGGCCGCCGAAGGACGCGTCGGTGTGCAGGTCGGTGACGGAGAACTGGCTTCCCTGCGCGTTGACGATCATTGGCTGCGCGCCGGGAAGTCCTTGAGGAGTGACGGCTACCTGTTCCTGCACCAGCTTTTCACGGTTGGCGCTGCCGACAAAATCAGCCGGGACCAAGAGATACGCAGCGGTTTGATCATAAAAGAAGGCGTTCCACGGCTGGTTGGCCTTGGCAAATGCGCGGGCACGCTGCCAGTACCAGACGCCATCATGACCGGCGGCAAGGAGCGGCCGGGGAAAAAAGCCGGCGAGCTGCCAGTTGCCAGCCTGCTGCAGCAACATGGCCAGACGCTGGGGATTGTTGACGCCGGTAGCCTCAACCGTAGCGAAGGCATAGCGGCCGGGCGGCAGCTGCGGAATGGTGAAGGTGACATGAGCAGCGCTGGCGGCGGCTCCACAGAAGAAATCAACTTCCTCCTGGGCGGGGGGCGCGTCCGCGGCATTCAGGTCATAGACGCTGGTGACGCTGAGGGTACTGCCGGTAATGAGGGGGGCGAGCGTCTGCATGGCACTGGCAATACCGCCGAAGTTGCCCGCGACCGAGACGATGGTCAATGCCTTGACGCCGTTCACATCATTGCTTTCGATTTTTTGCGCGATCGTACGGGCGGCGGCCGCGATGGCCGTTCGGTCGGCATCCTTCATATCCGCCTGGGTGGTGCAGCTGACCGCAAAGGCGCGACCAGCGCAGACCAGCAAGAGAGCGGCAGTGACGAGAGCTCCAGGAGAACGGAAGGCAGGAAAGAAGCCGGGTTGGCGTTTGATGTCCATCGTGACCGCTCCAGTTCACCACGAATGGAGAGAAATGTGCAAAACCGCCTGGTCACGCCCCGTGGTTTTGACCATCGGTTTTGGCGCCACGCCGGTATACTAGAAGCGTAGACCGATCCGGGTGCTGGCACGGCCCATTGAGCGCTGCAGGATCGCTTCCTGCGCGGAGGAACACGCATGATGTTTGCCTTGCACAATGCGGAGATACGCCGCACTGTCCGTCCCACGCTTCTTGTTTTGGGAATGTGCTTCGCCGGTACATGGGGTGCGGGGCTGAGGGCGCAAGCACTGCCTGGTAGTGCTGCCCTGCAGAAGCCTTCCGCCGTGCTCCCGGTAGCGCAGCCGAGCACCTTGCGCGCGGCTGCTGCCTTCCCCACGCCACGGCTGCAACAGCCTCCCAGCCAGGCGGTGATCCAGTCGGCGCCGAACAGCCTGACCATCAAGGCAGACAATGCCAGCCTCACGCAGACCCTGCAGCGCATTGCCGAGACGACGGGCATGCACCTGGAAGGAATTTCAGGAGATGAGCGCGTCTTTGGCAGTTTTGGACCTGGTGCGCCGCGCGACGTGCTGGCCGCGCTGTTGAACGGAACCAGCTATAACCTGATCATGGTTGGTTCGCTTGAGAACGGGGTCCCGAAGCAGTTGCTGCTGTCGGCGAAGTCGACGAATGCGGCCCCGAAAGAAGCCCCGGCAGCCTCACCGCAGCCTGCTGATGATGACACTGCGGAAGTGCCGCAGGAGGATCCGCCGCAAGCGATTCCGCCGCCGGGACGCCCGATCGCCAGAGCAGCCCCTGCCGGGAGACCCACCGAGAGCACGACATCCCTGAACCGTTCCTCCGACGGAGCGACGGTGAAGGTCCACCAGAGGTCGGCGAGGCCATCGTGGTGGAGGACGAGTGTCGAAGCCACCCCGAGTG
>CAZZXL010000245.1:0-6143 GCA_964658035.1 uncultured Acetobacteraceae bacterium | reverse complement strand
CGTCTCTGGGGAGTGCGTCGTTTTTTACGGAACTCACCCACCCCGACAACTGTCTCAATACGCCTGTCAAGAACCAGGGTGCCCCATGTCTCGCATTTGAGACATGGGTTCCAGCCATAGCCGACCAGCTTCGCAGCATTCTATTGTCACAACGCCAGCGATTCATCCCCGCAGGAGCGATCGTGCCTCCGCCCCCTTTTGCAGATCGTCGAAAGCTGCCGCGGACGGGGCCGTGTCCCGCGATGCCTGCGCTGGCAGATGCACGAGGCAAGTGACGCCCATCGAAGCCAGAGAGCGTCGCCGGCGTTATAGTGATTGCATGAAGTCGCGCATGGCATTCGTTCTGCTCCTGACGTTGGCGTGCGCCGCCGCCGAAGCGCAGAGTGCCGGATCTGCGGCAAAGGAAAGCGCCACGGCAGCATCAACGCCGAAAATGGCGGATCCCAAAATCCATCGCCTGGTCCTGAAAGACGGCTCCTACCAGGTCGTCAGCAAATGGGAAATTACCCACGCCGGCGACCGGGTGCGCTTCATCAGTGCGGAGCGCGCCGGCGAGTGGGAAGAGGTCCCCATCAGCCTCATCGACTGGGCCGCCACACTGACCTACCAGAAGGAGCACTCAGCCCCTAGCGAAAATGCCGGCCAGTCCGAAGCAGCACGAATCGATGAAGAAGAAACCGCTGACCGCAATCGCAATCTGACCGTGGCGCCGAACCTCCAACTGCCCGACGATACGGGTATCTGGGTGCTTGACACCTATCATGATTCGCCTGAACTCGTAGAACTGGAACAGGGCAACATCAACCAGAAGACCGGGCACAACATTTTGCGTTCCCCGCTTACCGCCAATGGAACCACAAAGCAGAACATCACCCTGAACGAACGGCATGCCAGGGCTGCGATGCATCAGTCACTGCCCATCTTCTACGTCAGCCTTGACGCAGCCAGGGAACTGGAGCCATCCTCCGATGCCGTCACCATCGACACCCACGGAGCAGGCTCGGACAAGGCAACAGAATCGGGCAGCGCGCCGACCAGCCGGTATGTCATTCTCCATGCCGATGTGCGCAAGGATTTTCGCTTTGTCGGCCAGGTTAAACTGGAGCCGTCCATAAATGTAACCGAAACTGCATCAGAACTGCTTCCCGGCAAACGATGGATGAAGGTAACACCGAAACAACCCCTCGGGACCGGCGATTACGTACTGATGGAAATACTGTCCCCCAAAGAAGTGAACCTGGACGTCTGGGATTTCCGGGTAGACCCGGGAGCAGCGGATAACGAGAATGCCATCCTGCCGCTCGAGCGGACCAAGCCGGAGCGGTAGTTGGAAGAAGCCTGTCGGCCTCGCCACTTGCATGCACCACCGGCAATGGCGGGCGATGCAGCCGCCTGAAACGTTTAATTTTTTACTTCTTGATAGCCGTTGCTCCGGATTTTCTGCCAAGATGGCTCATGACAGACAATCCGGAATCGCCTACCCGTCATCGACCCACATCCCTGACCTCACGCGTTCTTTCAGTCGATGTGCTTCGCGGCCTGACGATCGCTTTCATGATCCTGGTGAATGATCCCGGGGACGGCAAAGTCGGCTACTGGCCGCTCGAACATGCTGAATGGAACGGCTGGACCCCGACCGATCTCGTCTTTCCTACGTTTCTCTTTCTCGTCGGCTGCTCTATCGTTTTTTCCATTGGCTCGCGAATCAGAAACGGCGTATCCAGGCGACAGATCATGGGCCAGGTCGCCATGCGATCCTTCTGGATCCTGGTCATCAACTATGCCATGCGCTTGCTTCCGGATTTCAAAAACCTGACCCACATCCGTTTCTACGGAGTGCTCCCGCGCATTGCCGTCGTCTACTTCTTCGCCTCCCTCATTTACCTGGCACTGCCGCGCGCGCGCGACCTGGCAATTACCTGCGGCATCGCGCTGGTCGGCTACTATCTCCTGCTCCGCTGGGTGCCGATTCCCGGCGCAGGCATGCCCGGCCACGACGTCCCTTTTATGGATCAGTACAACAACCTGACAGCCTACATCGACAGGGGCTTCTTTCATTGGACCGTCAGGTATCTGCACACCGGCTCGCTCTACAACGGCTATCGCGATCCTGAAGGCCTGCTAAGTACCCTGCCCTCCATCGGCACCAGCTTGCTTGGCATCCTCGCAGGTCAGTTACTGCGCTCCAAAGAACCAGCCAAAAAGGTGAGGAACATCCTTGCCCTCGGTGGCATCGCCGGCATCGTTCTCGGCCTCCTCTGGAATATCTGGTTCCCCATCAACAAGAACCTGTGGACCAGTTCGTTTGTCCTTCTGGCCGCAGGCATCGCCGCGCTGCTGCTGGCCATCTGCTATGAGGTTTACGACGTCGCTCAGTGGCAGCACCGGTCGCCCATGGTGCGCAAACTCTCCTGGCCCTGGATTGTCTTCGGCTCCAACGCCATCGCCGCCTACGTGCTCTCAGGCATCTACGGCAAGATCATGAGCTATATTCCGGTCCCCGACGGCGACCATACCAGCCATCCTTTTGGCTGGCTGTATGAGCATGTGTTCGCACACTGGGGCTCTACCGCCAATACCTCGCTGGCCTTCGCAATCTTCTACGTCGTTCTCTGCTTCATCCCCGTCTGGGTCCTATGGCGGAGGGGAATCTTCCTGCGTGTCTGACTACAGAATCTAAACGGCCATCCAGCAAGCCCTTCGCTATCTTTTCCGCACACCGGGTGACGCGGAATCCTGTTTGGCCGTCGCACGCGAACCGGCGATCAGGATATCGACAATGCGGCGCGCGCTCGCCTCCCACCCGGGCAGTGCCGTCGTATGGAAGACACCAACCAGCGCGCGTACAAAGTCGTCCGGATCAGTATCTGCGTGAAGATCACCATTCGTGATCGCACGTTGTACTGACGAGATGAAAGCCTTGTGAATCAGGCTGCGCGCGCCCCCATCAGCCGCATCGAGCGGCCCGCCGCGGTCTCCATCGCAGGAATAATCAGCTTTTGGTTCTTCGTTGTGCTGCTTCTCGTCAATAGGAAATCTTGAGACTGAGCTGGATTTTCCGCGGAACATTTCGCGTTCCATACACGGTTCCTAGGTCGCCGTAATCAATGGTGTTGCTGATGTTGTAAGAACCGCCGTAGATCGGGTGATTAAACAGGTTCAGGAAGTCAGCCCGGAACTCGGTTTTCAGGTGCTCCGTGCCGGCGGCATCCTCATGGGCCTTTTCTATTTTCTTGTGCAGCGTTCGCTTTCCGGCAGCTTCACCCATCTGACGCCGGGTAACTTCGGACCCTATGCCGCCGTCCTGGTGTATTGCGCCGCCAGCTTCGTCTCGAATATTTTCTTCAACACCTACCTGATGTCGCATCCTGTCAAAGGTGAGAAGGTCACCTATGCAGACTATTTTCAATCGGGAAGATTCAAGTTTCATGCCATCGGCATACTCGGCGGCTTGATCAATGGTGTTGGAGTGACCTCGAATATAGTCGCCTCCAAGGCCGCAAGTCCCGCCATCGCGTACGGCCTGGGCCAGGGTGGCACGATGATCGCCGCCATCTGGGGCATCTGCGTCTGGAAAGAGACCAAGGGCGCATCGCGAGGGACCCAGGTGATGATCGCCGGCATGTTTGCTTTTTTCCTGGCAGGCTTAATCATGCTGGTCACATCGATGCTTCGTTAACACAAAACTAAGATCGATGTTCTTGAATGCCGGGATGAGCCGCTTAGCTGGAACATGTGACAGTAAGAAATGATGACGGTCATGAGGCATGTGCGCCTGCAACTCGCTTCAGCTGCATCACTCCTCGGACCGAGGCTGGTAGCGAGGCTTGTGTCTCAGCTACGCTTGGAGGGGACTCTGCCGCATGAGATGTGAAACGCGAGATCAACGGAGACAGACACTGCAGAGGCCGCGTCATCTTCTGCTATCTGCGGGCAGGCGTCTTGGGCTGTTCATCTGCATCTGTATCCCGATGGCGAATGCAGCGAGCCGTGCTGCTCAGGACAAGCAGCAGGACTGGCCCGCCTATGGGGGCAGTACGGCGGATGATCGCTTTTCTTCATTGACGCAGATCAATCGCAAGAACGTCAGCCAAGTCAAAGTGGCTTGGACTTTTGATACCGGCGAGCCAGGCGGACTGCAGACAAACCCTCTGATCATCGGGCGCATCCTGTATGGCTTTACACCCACCCAGAAAGTGATTGCTCTTGACGGAGCGACGGGTAAAAAGCTCTGGACCTTCGATGCCGGTACACCGGGCCTGCAACCCGCTCGCGGCTTCAGCTACTGGTCAGACGGTACGCATGGAGTTCTCTTCGCCGGCCTGTTGAACTACCTGTATGCGCTGGATCCAACCACCGGCAAACCGGTGGCAGCCTTTGGTGAGGACGGACGCATCGATCTTCGGAAAGATCTTGATGAGCCAGACGTGAAGGAAAGCTTCGCGGCTCTCACCACGCCCGGCGTGATCTACAAGGACATGATCATCGTCGGTTTTCGCGCTCCCGAGAGCAAGCCAGCGCTCCATGGAGATATCCGCGCCTACGACGTGCATACAGGCAAGCTCAGGTGGATCTTCCACACCATCCCTCACCCTGGGGAAGAAGGCTATGACACCTGGCCCCCCGATGCGGAAATACACCGGCGCAGCCAATAACTGGGCCGGCATGGCGCTCGATCAGGCCCGCGGCATCGTTTATGTTCCCACGGGTTCCGCCGTCGATGACTTTTACGGCGCTGATCGTCTCGGCAACGATCGATTTGCCGACACGCTGCTGGCGCTCGATGCGAACACGGGCAAACGTATCTGGGACTTCCAGGGAGTGCACCATGACATCTGGGATCGTGACTTTCCGTCTCCTCCGTCGCTGGTCACGGTGCGCGCAGGCGGCAAGCGAGTGGACGCCGTTGCACAGACAACCAAGCAGGGTTTCCTCTATCTCTTTGATCGCACGAGCGGCAAGCCGCTCTTTCCTATCAGGGAGGAACCCTTTCCACCGTCCAGTGTGCCGGGAGAGAAGACCTCACCCACCCAACCTGTACCTGTAATGCCAGCGCCATTCGCCCGTCAGCGCTTAACCGAAGACATGCTGACCACGCGCACGCCCGAGGCCCATACCTGGGCGCTCCAGCAGTTCCGTACCTTCCGTAGCGATGGCTTGTTTATTCCCTTCAGCGTCGATCGACAGACAATTGTTTTTCCTGGTTTCGACGGTGGGGCGGAGTGGGGTGGCTCCGCCGTGGACATTCGCACCGGGGTCCTCTACGTCAATGCGAATGACCTGCCATGGACCGGCACTCTGTACGAAGACAAGTCTCACAGCAGCGCCGGCGCGACCGTGTACCAGGGCCAATGCGCCGCATGCCACGGGGTTGATCGGAAGGGATCGCCTCCAGCATTCCCTTCGCTGGTCGACTATCAGCAGCGCCTTACCGACGCGCAGGTCACGACCATCATCCACAACGGAAAAGGCCGTATGCCTGCGTTTCCAAACGTCGCCGATGCCCGTCTGGTTGCCCTGCTCGACTATCTCAAAACGGGAAAAGAAGAAACCAGCGCAAGCGCTGCCGCAGCCGGCAACAGCAGCAAGCAGGAGGTGGAGTCCGCCGTCGCGCCGCCTGGAGGATTCCCGAGATTTCGCTTCGGAGGCTATCGCAAATTTCTCGATCCAGACGGCTATCCAGGTGTTGTGCCTCCCTGGGGAACGTTGAACGCCATTGACTTGAATACCGGGAAATATCTCTGGAAAGTGCCCCTGGGAAATTATCCCGAACTCGCTGCTCAAGGTCTGTCTGACACAGGCACAGAGAATTATGGCGGCCCTGTCGTGACTGCGGGCGGAATTGTCTTCATTGGTGCGACAAACTTCGATCACACCCTGCGTGCCTTCGACAGTAAAACCGGCGGACTTCTCTGGCAGGGAGATCTTCCTTACGCCGGGAATGCCACCCCTGCCACGTACATGATCGACGGCAAACAATTCGTCGTGATCGCTGCGAGCAATGCCCGCAACCCCAAGGGGAAGCAAGGCGCTGCCTATGTCGCGTTCGCCTTACCGTAGAGGCGCCATGACCTTCGGCAGCTTCTGGAGTGGTATCAAAATGCACGGCATAGATCTTAGAGAGCCGTACTTAAGACCCGTAC
>CAZZXL010000244.1:0-6185 GCA_964658035.1 uncultured Acetobacteraceae bacterium | reverse complement strand
CATCCAACCCGAGGTTTGTCATTCCGGCCGAAGTGGAGGGCCCTGCATCTACGTCTTGACGCACTTAGCACCCCCAAACATCCAAACCAAACCAAGAACGACAATCCCCTCTAGACACCCTTCGGGGTCTTCGCCTTCGCCTGCTCCGCACGCTTTCCGCCCAGCTTGATCTGCTTCTTCCGGGCCGTTTCGCGGTTCACGGATTGGCCCGCATTACGGCTGGCCGGCTTCTTCCGGCAGCTACCCTCTTCATGTTCGCCCTTACCCGGCACCGGCTCAAATCCGGGCCAGCAGCGTGAGGACTTGGTGTACGCTTTGCTCGCACTTTTCTTTTTTGCAGGAGCTCGCTTTTTGGCGGATGCTGTTTTTGTCGGCATGCCAGTGAGAGCATGGAATGTACAACCAGGTTGTGCGCTCTCAAGGCACGAAGCAGCCGGATCGAAACAAACACCGTGCCGGTTGACTGGAGGAAAATAGTCGACATCAAGCAGGAGCCTCGACATACCAGCGGTGCTCTACACTAGCCGCGAAGGAACGTTCACGTTCAGTGCCAACGGGTTTTGCAAATCAGCTACTTCGAGGGGCGAGGGAATACTACCTCTGACGACCCTCCAGTCCATGTAAAGAAAGAGACTACTGGTTCGCCGCTGAACCCGGCACCGCATTCCCCACAGTAGGATTGTTCGGCGCTGCAAAAGTCGCCGCACCTGCTTGCGCCATGCCCAGGATCCTGCCCGGCACAACGCCCAGGACCAGGGTCGCGCCAACGGTTAAGAACAGTGCAACAGCCAGTGTCCATGACACGGCGGGCACAGCCATCACCCCGGCGTTCTCGACCGGCTTGGTGTAGATCGCCATCAGCAGCCGCAGGTAGTAGTAGGCAGCGATGCCGCTGTTCACCAGGCCGATGACTGCCAGCCACACCATGCCCGAGTGGAGCGCAGCCGTAAATACGTAGAACTTGCCAAAGAACCCACCGGTGAAGGGAATACCGATCAGCGAGATGAGGAAGAAAGCCATCGCGGCAGTCAGGATCGGCGCCTTGTAGCCGAGGCCGCGATAGTCCTGGATCAGGCTCAGCCGGTCTTCATAGCCGCCGACATGGCTGACGACGGCAAAGATGCCGACATTCATCGCCGCGTAGGTCACTGCATAGAAGCTTGCCGCGGCGATGCCATCCCGCGAGAACGCCGTAAACGCGACCAGCAGGTAACCGGCATGCGCGATCGAGGAATAGGCCAGCATCCGCTTTACGCTCTGCTGCTTCAGCGCGCCGAGGTTGCCGATCGTCATCGACAGTGCCGCCATGAGCCACAGCAGCACTTCCCAGTGCGAGGCGAGCGTCGGATAGGCGCCATAAGCGATCCGCAGCAGCACAGCAAAAGCTGCGGCCTTGGGCGCAGTCGACATCAAACCTACGACGGTTGAAGGAGCACCTTCATACACATCGGGCGTCCACACCTGGAAGGGCGCAGCCGAAACCTTGAAGCCCAGACCGATGATGATCATCGCGATGGCGATCCAGGCCAGGGCCGGTGTCGTCGTATGCGGCAGCAACGTTGCGATATCGCCAATCCTGGTCGTACCGGTTGCGCCGAAGGTCAGCGCAATCCCGTAGAGGAAAAAGGCAGTCGCAAACGAACCCAGCAGGAAGTACTTGATGGCTGCCTCGGGACTCTTGCCCGTTTTCTTGCGGAAGCCGGCAAGAATATACGTCGAGATGGACGAAATTTCGAGACCCACAAACACCAGCAGCAATTCCACCGCGGACGTCATCAGGCACATGCCGACTGCGCCAAAAACCACCAGCGCATAGTAAGCGCCCATGTCTTCTGTCGCTGCCTTGGTCGCATCAAGGGACACCAGCAGCGAGACCAGCACGATGCCACAGATCAGGATGTGAAAGAAAACACTGAACGCATCTGTCTGCACCGTACCGAAGTAGCCTGTTCCAGGTGCGAGGCCAAGCTGCCACACGCTGGCTGCCATTGCCGTGATGGTGCCAAGAATGGCCACCCAGCCGAGCCCGCGACGGGATGACCTGGGCGCAATGATGCCGTCGGTCATCATGATGATGATCCCGAAAATGGTCAGGATAATCTCAGGCAGAATGCGGTAAGCAGAGGGTACCGGCATCTAGCGTACCTCCGCTACGGAAGCAGTATTTTCAACCGTCGCGTGCGTCACCAGTGGTGCCACACCCTCGTTAATCGCATGGAACCAGTAGGTGGAGTAGACGCCCATTGCCAGCATCAGGACGGCCAGCGGCCACAACTGCAGTTTTTCGCGCGTAAACAGATCCGGAACGACAGTCCGTTCCACCATGGGCGAATTGGCGCCGTAGAAAACCCGCTGCACCATCCAGAGCATGTAGGACGCACTCAGGATCACCCCGGTCGTCGCAATCGTTCCCCAGGCATGGTTCACGGCGAAACCACTGCTCAGGGTCAGGAACTCGCCGACAAACCCGGTCAAGCTCGGCAGGCCGATCATCGCCAGTGTCGTGACCAGGAACAGCACCATTAAGCGGGGCATGCGGCTGGCCAGCCCGCCATACTGTCCAATGTCATAGGTCGAGTAGCGTTCATACATCAGGCCCAGCAGGATAAACATCGCCGCGCCGATAATCGACTCGCTCAGAATATGGAAGAGCGCTCCACTCAGCCCGGTCGCAGCGAACGTATAAATACCGAGTACGCAGAAACTGAGACTGCTCAGCGTGCCAAAAGCAAGGAGCCGCTTCAAATCTTTTTGCACCAGCGCCACCAGCGCGCCATACACAATGCCAAGCCCTGCGAGCGCGATCATCAGCGGCGCAATGTGCCGGGCCTGGGCAGGGAACAGCGCGAGATGGAAGCGCAGGATGGAATAGATTCCGAGCTTGCCCGACACCACCATCGCCATCGCTGTCGGCGCTTCGCTGAACACATCGCCCAGCCAGCCATGCAGCGGAAACACCGGCACCTTCACGGCGAAAGCGAACAGGAAGGCCAGCGAGATCCACCACAGGGCCTGGGCTCCGAAGAGACTCTGCTGCGTTGAAAGAACCTGCTGCAACTGCACAAAATCGAAGGTACCGGTCTTCGCATAAAGCGCCAGAATCGCGACCAGGAACAACGCGGAAGGCACAAACGTGTAGATAAAGAACTTGATCGCCGCGCGTCCGCCCTTGCTGCGCCCATGCATGGCAATCAGGATCGCCATCGGCACCAGCGACAATTCCCAGAAGCCATAGTAGAGGATAAGATCAAGCGCCACGAACACGCCGTACATCGCCGTCTGCTGCACCAGGAAGAAGAAGTAAAACTCCTTCGTCCGCGTCTCGATCGCATTCCATGAGGCCAGCACACCCAGCGGCGCGAGGATTCCGGTCAACACGATCAGCCACATCGAGATGCCATCAACACCCACGTGGTAGCGGATCGCCGGATTGGTGATCCACAGCGAATTCTGTTCAAACTGAAAGCCGCTGTGACCATAGTCGAAATGCGCGGGAAGATGCAGCGTCATCAGGAACGAAAGCAGGGTCACTGCAAGCGTGACGCCGGGAATAATCCTGCCCGTACGCGGCAGGATTGCGATAAGCAGCGCACCGGCCAGGGGCACGAGCAGGATCAGCGTCAAGATGTGGGAGTCTAACACCAGTTCATTCCTTGCATACGTAAGTTCAACGACCGATCGTCAAAGACAGATACGGCTAGTGGATGAGCAGATGACTGCCCAGGCCGAAGTAAGTAATCAGTAGCAGGGCTGCCGCGCCAAAAGCGAGCCAGCCTGCGTACGAACGAATATTGCCCGACTGCATGCGCCGGACCAGCGAGCCGAGACCAACATTGATGCCACCGATGCCCGCACCTGCACCATCCACCAGGCCGCGATCGAAAAACACCCACAGGGCATACTTCGAGAAGAAGAGCAGCGGTTTTACGATAAAGCCGCTATAGATCTCATCCACCCAGTACTTGTTCTCGACCAGCCAGTTGATCCCGCGGATCTTCGCAGCCAGCCTGGCAGGAAGTTCCGGCCTGCGCCGATAAAGCAGGTCGGCAAAGAACCAGCCCAGCAAGCCGGCAAACACTGAAAGGCCGCTCAACGCAAGCTCTGTCCCTGCACCGGCGGGCCCGGCGGCGGCGGATTCAGCGGGAAGCTGCTGCGGCCCGCCAGTCACAGTTGCAACCGTCGCCTGCTCAAAGCTCAGTGCCTGTCCATGAACGACCGGCGACAGAAAATGTCCAATCTCATCATGGCCATGCAGTACCTCCGGCACGCCGACCCATCCGCCAACCAGCGACAGGATGGCAAGGACTACTAATGGCGTCAGCATCAGCCACGGACTCTCGTGTGGGTGCGCAGGATGATGGTGCGTGGATGTTTCATGTGCCGTCTTCGAAGACTCATGGCTATGCACTGTTTCACGGCCGCCGCGATACGCACCGAAGAAGGTGAGGTACCAGAGACGAAACATGTAGAAGGCAGTCATGAAGGCGGTGATAAAGCCGACAACCCAGAGCAGGTGTCCAAGCCCCGGCCCCAGGTAAGGCGAGCTAAACACCTCGGCCAGAATCTCGTCTTTCGAGAAGAAACCGGCAAAGGGTGGAATGCCGGAAATGGCAATGACACCCGCCGTCATGGTCCAGAAGGTGATCGGCGCAAACTTGCGCAGACCACCCATATTGCGCATGTCCTGCTCCCCGGAGACGGCATGAATCACCGAGCCGGCAGCAAGGAAAAGCAGCGCTTTGAAGAACGCATGCGTCAACAGGTGGAAGATGGCCGCTGAATACGCGGCCGCACCGCAAGCCATGAACATGTAGCCAAGCTGCGAGATGGTCGAATAGGCGAGGACGCGCTTGATGTCCGTCTGCACAATGCCGATGGTCGCCGCAAAGAATGCCGTTGCCGCACCAATGACAGCAACGACAGCCAGGGCAATCGGGGCGCGGTCAAACAGTACATGCGAGCGGACCACCAGGTAAATGCCGGCGGTCACCATGGTCGCTGCATGGATCAGCGCCGACACCGGCGTAGGCCCTTCCATCGCGTCCGGCAGCCACACGTAAAGCGGAATCTGCGCCGATTTGCCCGTCGCACCGACAACCAGCAGCAACGCGATCGCGGTGAGGAAGCCGCCATGCCATGCAGGGTGCGCGCTAATCTGCGCGAAAACTTCGCTGAAGCTGAGTGTGCCAAAGTGCTGGATCAGCAGGAACATCGCCAGCAGGAAACCGAAGTCGCCGATCCGGTTGACGATGAAGGCTTTCTTGCCGGCGTTCGCTGCCGAATCCTTCTGGAAGTAGAAGCCGATCAACAGGTACGACGCCAGGCCCACACCCTCCCAGCCAACGAACAACAGCAGGAAGTTCTCTGACAGTACCAGCGTCAGCATGAAGAACATGAACAGGTTCAGATACGCGAAGAAGCGGTAGAAGCCATCTTCATGCGCCATGTAGCCGACGGAATAAAGATGAATCAGGAACCCGACACCAGTCACGATCAGCACCATGATCATGCTCAGCTGATCGAGCGAGAAGGCGAAGTCAGCGTGGAAAGTACCGGTGGCAATCCACGGAATCGAAGCGCGCTCGACATACGGCAGACTGAGCGACTTGAACTGCAGCCAGGCATTTGCTGCTAATGCAAACGGAAGCGCCGTCGCAATCAGCGCGATTGCGGAAACAGCGGCGCGCGGCAGCCTTCTGCCGATGAACCCATTGAGCAGAAACCCGACAAACGGGATCAGCGGTATCAGCCAGAGGTGGAGCGCAATCGACGAGGTCGTGTTCATAGTTTCATCAGGTTCACTTGGTCCACGTCGAGGGTGTTCCTTGTGCGGAAAATTGCGATGATGATAGCGAGGCCAACCGCAGCCTCGGCAGCGGCAACGACCATCACAAAGAAGACAAAGATCTCGCCGCTCACTTGATGCCATTGATGCGCGAAGGCAACGAAGGTCAGGTTGACTGCGTTCAACATCAGTTCGATCGACATGAAGACCGTGATGATGTTGCGCTTGATCAGGAATGCAGCTACGCCGATGGTAAACAGGATGGCGCTAAGAACCAGGTAGTAAGCGATAGGAACAACCATCTTGCTACTGCTCCTTTCGCGCAAGCGCAACTGCGCCGAGAATAGCAATCAGGATCAGCACCGAGGTGACCTCAAACGGCAGCAGCAGGTCACGGAAA
>CAZZXL010000243.1:0-6194 GCA_964658035.1 uncultured Acetobacteraceae bacterium | reverse complement strand
GGTGCTACGCCGTCCAGCACCCGCCTATGCGCTCCGCTGAAGGCCGCTTGGCAGCGCCCTTAGGAGCGTGTCAGATTTGACGCGCGCTTACCGGCCGGATCCGGCTTTCACTCGCGAGAGCTGCGGCCCCAGGACAGGATCGTCTACGGCTGAGCGTGCATACCCAGCATGGCCCGCGCACGCAGCGCCGAGGCATCCTGCGGAGCCAGGCGCAAGGCATGACGCAGGGCGGCGTCTGCCTCGGCAAAGTTACCTTGGCTGGCGAGCACGAGGGCAAGATTGACAAATGCCTGCGTGTACTCCGGATTCTTTTCGGTCGCTCGCTGAAATAGTTCTGCCGCCTCGGCCTTTCTCCCCAGCTTTGCATACAGCACACCAAGATTATTGTCTGGCTCTGCATATTGCGGATCGACCATGGCGCTCTTTTTGAACTGAACCTCAGCCTCCGATGTTTTCCCCTCGCGCATATCGAGGTATCCCAACTGGTTATATGCCGGCGCAAAGTCCGCATTGCGCTCGATCGAATGCTCCAGTGCTTCGCGCTCCGCCGGCAGCTCGCCCTTCTGGTCGAGAGCCAAGGCAAGGCCGTAGTAGTTATGGGCATCATTCGGGGTTCCAGCGATCGCTTCACGATAGAGGCTGATCGAGCGCGCAGTATCCCCTGCCCTCAATGCCTGATCTGCTTGGTTGGCTTTGTCATCGGTCAACGTCTTCCGCAACTCTTCCTGCTTCTCCTGTTGCAGAATCGCGAATTGCTTTTGAGCCTCTTCCTGCTGCCCGAGAGAGCGCAGGATCTTGCCTAGCTGGAAGTGCGCTTCGGTCGACTGTGGTCTCAGCTTCAGGGCCACGCGCATCTGTTCCGCTGCCTGCTGGGCACTGCCACGTCTCGCAAGCACAAAGCCCAGCGTGTAATGCGCCTCATAGCTGTCAGGATTGAGCGCACTTGCCTCGCGCAGGTGCTGCTCTGCATGCGCATCCTCGCCGGTATCTCGCTCGATCAGACCATTCAGGTAGAGCGCAGAGAAGTCGTGCGGTTGCTTGCGCAGCAGCTCCCTGGCGACAGGACGAGCGTTGGCATACTGCTGCAGGACGACCTGGGTATTGGCATAGGAGAGAGCAGCGTAGGTATCGTCAGGACGCATCTGCATCGCGATCTGAAACTGCTCCGCAGCGCCCGCGTATTCGCCCTGCCGTTGCAGGACCGTACCCAGCTCAACGTGCGCCTCGAAGTTTGAGGGATCGTGAGTCAACAGAGAGCGCAGGGTAGCGATGGCCTGGTCGCGCTGATCGTTTTTCTCGTAAGCCTCTGCGAGCAGCCGCTGCACTCGTTCGTTGGTGCTGCCACTGAGCCACTGGATGGCAGCATGAAACTGTCGTTCCGCAATCAGCGCCTTGCCCATCGCGACCAGCGCAGGCACCGATTGGGGATTTGCTTTGAGCACCAGCCCATATTGCTCGACCGCTTTCTCAGGTTCCCCGAGCCGCTCGAAGGCCGTTCCGAGCGCCATCAAAATCTCTGTTTTGCCGGGCGTGGCTCGAAGCGCCTCTTCAAGGTGCGCAACGGCCTCTTTGTTCCGCGCACTCGAAAGCAGAGCCAGCCCAAGGTCGTAATGGGTTTCCCATGAAGCGGGGTCCATTTTCAGAGCCTCTTCAAAGTTCGCGATCGCGCAGGGGATCTGGCCATGCTCAGCGAAATAGACTCCGCGCTCGTCATAGGCGGCAACCGAGGACTGCGCCCCCGGCCCGGGCCCAGATCCCCCGGGGCAGCCCGACACATCCTGCGCCCGCAGGACCCCGCGCCCCATGCACGCAACTGAGGCGAACAGCAGCATCACCGCTCGAGACAGAGGGGCGAGCGAGCGCCGCTTACATCGTCGCCGACCAGCAAAGGCTCGGGCCGGAAAAAAGTTCGAAGACCAACAGGAAAGCCTCCCGCCAGGTCTCACTCTGTCTTGAACCATGCCGGTACCCGTGTGCAGCAAGAGCAGGACCATGCTGCCGAAGCCGCGGCCATAGATGCAGGAGTCATATTCCAGTGGGCCAATCGGCGCATGGACGCGTAGCAGGTTCAGCATAAATCCAACGTGTGCCGGCTTGTGCTGCACTACCATGAGTGCGCCGGCCTCAGATCTTGCATACCAGCTTCCCCCATTACCTTAAGCGCTTACGTTACCGATATATGTTGACAAGCCATTTCGGATGAGAATATGTTTCCCCAGCGATCACGACTTGGAAAAATGTAGCACTTCGGAGGCTGTATGTTGGAATGGAATTGGCGCCAGAACACTCGAAGAGGTCGATTGCCCTTATGGGCGCTTTCGCCTGCACTGGTCATGAGCCTGGGCAGCGCAGCGTTTGCGCAGGTGTCCACGGCTACGATTAGCGGAGTGGTGCGAGACCCCAGCGGGGCCGTTGTACCAAACGCCAGCATCGTCCTCCACAATGCGGACACCTCGGTCGATAACACGACAGTAACTAACAAGTCCGGCGTCTACTCGATTGTCAGTGTCCAGCCGGGCCAGTACGTACTCAAGGCAACAGCTCCCGGCTTCAGCTCCAAGCAGGTGGACACCTTCACGGTCACCGTCGGCCAGATTGTCACCGAGGACTTCGCTTTAAGTGTCGGCAGTGAGAGCGCCGTGATCACGGTCGAGGGCTCGAACACGCAGCTCGAGACCGGCAACGCGAGTCTCGGCGTGGTGATCGGCGCTCAGCAGACCAACGATCTGCCCTTGAACGGGCGCAACTTCACCGAGCTCCTGTCGCTCACTCCCGGAGTTTCTTCGGTCAATACCGCCCAAAACTCAAACGGCGGATTTTCGACTCCCTCTGCGCAAACCTCCGACGTGATCATCCCGGCCATCAACGGTCAGGGGAACCGAAGCAACATGTTCCTCGCAGACGGCATGAACGACTTCGATAACATCGTGAGCACGTACACGGTGCCGCCGATCATCGACGCGATCCAGGAATTCAAGATCGTCTCCCACACCGACAGCGCCGAATACGGCGGTGTGCTTGGCGGCGTGATCAACGTCGATACCAAGTCCGGTACCAACGAACTTCATGGGTCGGCATGGGAGTACGCACGCAATGCCATCTTTGACGCGCGAAGCTACTTTCTTCCCATCTCCCAGCCGAAAACGGCCTTCAGCCAAAATCAGTTCGGTGGTTCGATCGGCGGACCGGTCGTGCTGCCCAAGCTCTACCACGGCAAGAACAAGACCTTCTTCTTCGGCGCCTACCAGGGCTTCCGCTTTCTGCAGACAAGCGATAACGCGTTGCTGGTGCCGACGGACGCGCAGTTGAGCGGTGACGAAAGCTCCTGGGGTTCGAAAGTCTATAACCCCTTCACAACGCGCCCGGATCCGGCGCATCCTGGGCAGTACATTGGAGACCCGTTCCCGAACAACCAGATTCCACAATCACTCATTCAGCCAGGCCTGGTAGCCTACGCTAAATTCGCCTACCCAGCGGCAGGCGCCTTCGACCCCAGTACGGGCGGGAACGCTATCGATAAGACGCCAATCACGCAGAATCAAAATGAGTGGGATATTCGCATCGACCAAAAGATCGGCGCCAACGACTCGGCCTTCTTTCGCTACAGCGCGATTAACAGCGTTTCCGGGAGTTCAGGTGGTCTGCCCGGCGCACCCACCGCGGGGTCGCTACCAGCGCGGAACTGGGGTGGCAGTTATGTGCATCTCTTCAGCCCGAGCCTGGTGCTCCAGGTGCAGGCTGCTCGCATTCTGCAGCAGGAACACGTGAATACGCGCTTCAGCAAGTCGATCACCGACGTTCAGAGCCAGCTCGGCTTCACGCCGACCTTTGGCTCGGACTGGATCCAGAACGTCAACATCCTTCCCGGCATCTCGATCAGCAATCTTTCGGGCGCCTCGGAGTCTCTTTCGTACAACGATGCCAATGACGGGTACGAATATAGTTCTCATCTCAGCAAGACACTCGGCAGCCACTCGCTCCAGTTTGGAGGGGGATACACGACCCTCCACTTTGGGAGCAACAACACGGTTGGCGGCGAAAGCTTCGCCGCACAAAATACCGCTGACCCAATGGCATCCGACAACGTGAATACCGGGGATCCCTTCGCCTCATTCCTCCTGGGCGTGCCCAACAGTGCGTACCGGACGAATAAAATCTCCTCCACCCGCCACGGTGGCTATCTGGACGGTTTCGCGCAGGACTCGTGGAAGGTCACTCCCAGGCTTACCCTGAACGTTGGCCTTCGCTACGACCTGACGTTTATCCCGCCGCTCGGGCAGAACTCGTTAAAGGCCTATCACGGAGGCCTATCCATCGGCGATATGGATTTCACCAATGGAACCTATGTGCTTCAGAGTCTTCCTGCTGCCTGCACGGCTACAGGAGATGTTGCCCCCTGCATCCCCGGCGACGGCACTCTGCCGGCCAACGTGGTCGTTTCGTCGAACGCCAAGATCGCTCACAACGTTTATGACAACTACGGGCCTCGTGCCGGCTTTGCTTACAAGGCAAACAGCACGCTGGTTGTCCATGGCGGCTTCGGGATCGTCTATGACAACTGGGCTGCCCTGCTGCAGACCATTCAAAATACCGGCGGCACCTGGCCCGACGTGGGCGGCCAGCAAAACAGCAACTTGAACCTGCCCAGCTCTGCATCGCCCACGCCCACGGTCTCGTACCAGGCGCCGTTCGGGTCCTCCGGCAACGGCGGTCTTGCTCCCAGTTCGGCAACCCCGTTCACCCAGCAGAATTACTTCTACGATCCGCACAGGAAAAACCCTAGATCGTATCAGTACAATGTCGGCATCCAGCAGCAGCTGAACAGCGACACGACGATGACGCTGAACTACGTGGGCAGCATTTCAAGGCGGCTGGACGTGGGCGGCTTCTATAACACCGCGCTCACGCCCGGTCCGGGGGATCCGCAGACCCGTTCTCTCTACCCCAATATCGTTCCCACCCCCTACGATCGCTCGACCGGCGCCAGTAATTTTAATGGGCTGGAGGCTTCGCTGAACAAGCGGTTTACGAATGGCTGGTCGTACTCGGTGGCCTACACGTGGTCCAAGACAATGGATAACGGAACGGACGGATTCTTCGGAGGCGAGGGCGGGGTCCCGCAGGATCCGTATAACCCGGCAGCCTACGGAAGCCATTCTGTGGCAGGCTTCGATATTCCCAATAACTTTTCGGCGAGCCTTCTCTACCAGATACCGTATGGAGCCGGCCGGCGTTTCTCGAGCGATAAGCCGTCGGTGAACTACGTTCTCGGCAACTGGCAGATCAATAACATCTTCACCGCCTTTTCAGGCGTTCCATTTACACCTCAGATCAGCAGCGACATTGCGAATATAGGCAGCGGCAACTCGTATGAAACCCTCGACGTTGTCGGCAATCCTCGTCTCAGCCACCCTACCAAAGAGCAATGGTTTAACACTGCCGCGTATGCCGTCCCGGCCGCCTACACCTACGGGACAGCAGGCCGCAACTCTCTTCGCAGTGCGCCATCCCGCAACCTGGACACGTCGGTCTTCCGCCAGTTCCCGATTGGCGAGGGAAGGCAGTTCGAGTTCCGGGTGGAAGCATTTAACCTGCTCAACGAGGTGGTTCTCGGCGGTCCCAATGCTGACTACAACTCAGGGACGACGCAGTTCGGTAGGGTCACCGGAACCAGAAACAGCGCCCGCCAACTTCAACTGGCGCTCAAGTTCCTGTTCTAGTCGCGGCAGGCAGGGGCGATTTCCGGATTGCGATGTCCGCGCCTCTGCCGCTTGGATACATTTTGTTTCGCAACCAGCTAAGACCCTTCGCGCGAACAGGACTCCGCCTCGGCAGCTCCGGTTCGCGCGAACTTGTTTTCCGAAAAGCTCCTGCTGTAACACTATCTCCATTGAAAACGACCGAGACCTGCGGTCGCGGCCCAACCTGCGCCACACGTGCTTCAGACAAGTGCGATACCTTCGCCGGAGGACACCTCGGCCCCTCCGCGGATCATCACCAGGGATCCAAGCACCCGCCTCTCTCCAATCGACATATGAGCAAGCGCGCCGGTCTGCAGAATCAGCCCTCGCCTTCCTCTTTTGATTCCTTGCAAGCCAGCCGACAGGGTGCATTGATTTAGGTGTTGCACTGCCTGATCCATCTCATAGGCGCCATAGTGGGTTAGCCTACCCCCTTTCCAGCTGCACCGAAAG
>CAZZXL010000242.1:0-6283 GCA_964658035.1 uncultured Acetobacteraceae bacterium | reverse complement strand
CCTCGCTAAGCTCGTTCAGCCTAGCAGTTGTGTCCACTCAACCGGGGGAAGATCAAATGTCTGGCTCAAAACTACACTGACACAGAGCGCGTGGGCCGCGACCAATCGCAAAGGATCGCGGCTGCGGTCACGATACCACTCCTTGAAAGTTCGATGCGGAAACAAGCGCGCCATCGTTGCGTTAGGACACACGCTCCTCAAGACCATATATGCCGTTCTCTCAACAAAGATGCCCTACCAAGCAGATTCTCCAATCACGACTGACAACAGGAATACCGAACGTGCGCAGCACCATATACGTTGTTTGAAGAAGCTCGGATACAACACGTTTGCCGTCGAGTAGAGCTACCTATTCTCAGAACAATGTCCTTTCTCATGCGTGATAGAGAGGGCGAATGAAGCTGAACAAAGACTCAGTACGAGAGATTCTATTGCAGGTCTAGGCAAGTCCTAAGCCCAGGGAATGGATCGACCTAAATATTTTCAGTCACAATCAATAAACAGTCCGTTGTTCGCTAAAATATGGGATCGAAGCTGTTGAATCGTGTCCGTTTGTGCGATCAGCAGCGTGAGCAACATGGACAAGGCTAATGTGCTGAATCGATTTTGAAGCTAGTTTTGCGCGTGAGACTTTCCTTTTACTTTAGTTTCAAGAGTGCTTGGCCCTGAGAAGAGTTACTATTTCGAAGCTTGCCGGACCCAACTATCGAAGTCTCTCGTCATGTTGGCATCACCCCAGCCGGAAATGACATATAGTTTGTCCTGGCCGGAGGTATCTTTCGCGCGCAGAATGAAGGTTGGATAGCCATCTTTTATGTGACCGATTTGACGATAGAAGTCATTCACCTGGCCAATGAGTGCCTCCATACGCTGTAAGGCCGCCCGGCGTTCAGTAGAGCTATTCGCTGGTGGAGCAGTACGCAATCGCTTGTAGTAAGCTTCGGCAGTCTCGGCGTTACGGGTGATGGCGATATCCGCTGCTTCATCGAGATAGCGCGGTTGGCCGACTGGCGCGAAAATTTCACGAAGTTGGATGTCGGATCGCCTGGGCTCCCAGAAGTCGCGCAGGAACAAGATGCAATTAGGGCAATTGCTGTAGCTGATCATATAGACGACCAGGCCATGAGTGCCTGCCTGCGCATATGGCGCCTGCCCCAAGATATTCCAGAAGGCGTCTGCGCGAGGTCCGGTGAGCCAGTTGGCGTTGGAAGTTTGTGCTTGTCCCCCTTGCAACATCGTTAACATGAAGCTAAACGTGAGTAAGTATGGTAGGGGTTGGATATGGCGAGCGATTGCTCGAAGTCTTTGCCTTGACGAGCTATACACATTAGTACACATCGAAACAGCTCCTTATGGTTCAGTTATGCTTGAGGTTCGCAGCATGCAAGCGAGGTGACTGTATGACTACCGCGCTTCGAGGTAAGGCTTACTTCTTTCTAGTTCGAGGCTTTGCTTGAATAAATTCCGCCTGCAGCCTTTTATCGACCTTTCCCCAAACTTGAGGTGCATTCGCTTCGTTCAGGTAGGGCAACCATCCGTCCCCGAAACCTTCAGTCACGATATGTATCCAGCCGGCTCCCGGGTCGATCTCAACTCTCCGCGATACCGCGCCGTTCTTCAAGGGATGGTCGGCCAGTGTGTAATTGATAATTTGTCTATGTTGAGTGTCAATTACAGTTTGAATAGTGCCTCTACCTAGAACGGGAATGAGTACCGTTGTCTTCTTGCACTCGACTAACGGAGTTGTGTCTTCTGTGGGTGCAGCGAAATTTGATTGGGATATCATCTTGGCGAACACTGCGTCCGCAGTGCAGCCACTGCTCTCTATGAGGCAAATCCGGGTGTCAACAATGTAATGGTGGTATCATTCCCATCACCACGGCGAATCGTGGCCTACACCAGCATCCGGCAAGCTATGCCTCCGTCAACAAATCGCTTTGCCTATCAGGCCGCGCAGGAATCCTTGAACGGAACCATCAAGGCCCTTTCGCTTGGACTGGGTGCGTACTTATCTATCTTCGTCAGCCTTTACTTTGCGAACACCAATGGGAGAAGATTTCCCAGGACGGCCCGCCGGTCTTTCCAGAAGAAAGAAATGAAGGGGCCCGCCAGCGCGATAATGCCCAGAATTCCGTAAAGCCCTGACGAGCCTCCTCCATCGCCTGCTCCGCTGATTGCGACCATCGGGTCGCTGGCGCTCACGATGCCCAAAATCTGCCACAGAGTGCGGCTCTGTACCTCACCGCCAAATGGCGCCCTGACCGTCAACAAAGGTAGATAAAACCAGCCGAGAATCAGCAGACCCTCTGCAATCAGGCTTGACTTTCCAAATCTGTCCACTATGCTGGTTGCCAGTCGTCCGCCCTTCTCTCGCGCGTCAGCCAGGCTCGCGGCGGCTTGTTCTTTAGCAAGCTGATTGTCGGAAATTGCACGGATTGCGATTGGAGCACCATCCGCGTCGAAGTCAACATCTACTGTCATGCCAGGTTGTGGTGGCTCTTCGGACTGCCACATACCTTCAAGAACAAACGTGTACTGGCGGGCACTCACAGTCAAAAGACCCGGTCCTGATCCAGTTCCTCTCAACACTTTGCCGCGCTTTATTGTCATCATTTCGCCTCTCTTTACGCTCATCTTCTGGTACTTGAGTGGAGGTGCTTTTGAGCTCCGTCACGGCGCCTAGAACGCTGGTCCAGGTATGCCTTGCACGACCCGTCTCCTGAAGCAACTGTGATCGCCGGTGGTTAAAACGTCCTGACAAGAACGTGAGACTTGACTGAAAAAAATGTGACAGGAGTCTTAAGCGTGGCTCAGAGCGGGGTCAGAAGTCTGCAGGGTGTAACAGAGGGCAGGCGGTGGTATTTCGCAGGCTGTGAATACGATGAACTGAGCCGGGTACTCAAGGTGGATGGCGAGGTCGTCGAATTGACTGGCAAACCGCTCGACCTGCTGGTCCATCTCCTTGAACATCCGAAGGAAGTCATTAAGAAAGATGACCTGATGGATGCAGTCTGGGGCGACGTCACCGTCACGGACGAATCCTTGAAGCAGGCAGCATCCCGGCTTCGCAAGGCATTGACTGGTAGCCTGGAGAATGTGATCACGACCGTTTCCGGGGTCGGCTATCGGATCGCAGTTCCTGTGGAGTGTAAGAAGATCTTTCCAGAGACGCCGGATGCCCCTGAGATTCACCTCGGGGATCCAGTTCCCAGAAGAAAGCACTGGCAGTTCGTTCGGCCGCTGAGTGGCAGGGCTTCGGATGGTGTCTGGCTCATCACGCACGAGAAGACCCGCGAACTGCACGTCTTGAAGATTGCAACCCACGGCGTACGCCTGCAGGCTCTCAAGCGCGAGATCACTGTCTCGAGGCTTCTCCAGCGCCTGCTTGGACAACGCGAGGATTTTGTCCCAATACTTGAAATGAACCTGGACGAAGCCCCGTATTTCTCTGAGACAGAGTACTGCGGTCAGAATCTGCTGCAGTGGTCTGAGGGCGACAGCGAAGTACCAGGTGAACTGAAGACAACAGCGCTCCCGATCCGTATTCGAATGATCCTGGAACTGGCGAAAGCCGTGGCAGCGGCACACCAGGTAGGGGTGCTGCACCGCGACCTGAAGCCGTCAAACGTTCTTGTCCTTCGGAAAGAGGATTCGACGTTGCAGGTGCGGGTAGCGGATTTCGGCGTTGCCTCAATTGATGAGCCAGGAAGACTTGCCGGACTTGGCATCACAGACCCCGGCTGCTGGGACGGCAACGGCTGCGCAACGGGCACCATCATGTACATGGCGCCGGAGGTGTACGATGGTGAGCCCACGACGACCATGTCCGACGTCTATGCCCTGGGGATAATGCTGTATCAAATGGTAACTGGCAACTTGCGCCGGCCGATCTCACCCGGTTGGGAGGCTGAGATCGAAGATCCATTGTTGCGCAAGGATATCGCCGACGCAGCCTGTTTTGACCCGGCGCGGCGGATCAAGACTGCCCAGGCATTAGTAGAGCGGCTCGAGTCTCTTGATACGCGGCGACACAAATTGATCGCGGCCCAGGCCACTGAAGAGCGTGAAAAGGAACTGACCCGCAAGCTCGCAGCGGAAAGGACCCGTCGCCCCTGGTTGATTGCAACGGCCGTAGCTCTTCTGATGGGTCTGGTTGTGAGTGGAATTCTGTATCGGGGGGCGGTCCATCAACGCGATATCGCTGAGGCGATTAATACGTTTCTCGCTGATGACCTTCTCAGTCGTGCCAATCCTTATATGACTGGAGTGAACAATGAAACGCTGGTCGAGGCGATCAAGCAATCCTCCTCGCAAATAGACATCCGCTTCGCAGGAGAACCCCTTATAGCAGCCCGACTCCATCAGACTATTGCCAGGGCATTGGATAAGCGCATGGATTATCCCGACAGTGACAAGCAATATAAGGAGGCCGCGGCGCTCTATCGGCAGATGTACGGAGCGCTTTCTCCTGATGCCGCGATTGCAGAGATGCAGCGAGTTGCGATGCACGTCCGGGACACAACTCCGGGTTCACAGGATGAGGCGGAGACCATTTATCAGTCTCAGCTGCAAACGATCAACCGAATTAGTCATAAGCCGGGTGAGCTCCCTGTCTGGGTAAACTATGCCCACGGTCTGCTTCAGCTCTATAGCGGGCATGCTCAGGATGCGGTAGCCACTTTTAAGACAGCCTTGAGTGCCGCCCAGGCTTTGCCGCACTTTAACGAGGGTGTCATCCTGACGATGGAGCAAATGGTAGAGGTATCAGAGACCCGCATAGGGGAAGGCAGTCAGGCTGAGATTTTAATTCGACAAATGATGGAGACAGTAAAGCGACTGCACTATACAGATAAGCCGAACCTGCCGAACCTGGGCGTGAATCTGGCACAGACATACATGTCCGAGCAGAAGAACACGGAGGCGATTGAAGAGGTAAACGCAATTTACCCGGCTATGGTGCAGCAGATGGGCGAGTCGAATCCACTCACAGTGACTGCCCTTGGGGTACGCGCTCAGGCCGAAAGCAACCTCGGTGAGTGGGACGATTCGATTCGCGACAGTCTTACTGTCAATCGCCTCGCCGATGGTAAGGATGTTTTTATGGAGTCGGGAAGTTTCTCCGATGCGGCGCTCTCACAATGCCGAGCCGGCCACCTCGTTGAAGGCGAACAAGATGCCGAGCGTGCCGCCACCGTAGGAAAAGCCCTAGTGGCCAAGAACAGGGGGATTGATGGCAGCTTTAAATTCTCTATGGCGACCTGCCTGGTGGGTCTGGGAAAGTTCGACCAGGCTGATCACTTGTTATCGAAAATTGACTTACCTGCCCTGGAGCAGATGTACTCGGATCCAGACTGGAGCGTCGACTACGAACTCACCAAAGCAGAGATAGCCATGGGTCGTGCTGACTATCAGACGGCGGGACATCAAATTGCCCTGGCTAGACCGGCATCCACAAAGCCTGGAGGTGCTCCGTATCGGCTGGCATGGTTCAAGCGACTGACGGCAAGACTGGTGCAAGTCGATCATCCCAGCGGAGCGGCTATCCAATAGCTTGAAGGAATTATATAAAGCTATAAGGAGAGAAGCTGAAGTTATGTCTTATTGCAACACGATGAGCTTTCTGACACTGACAGGCGGGATTGTCGTGGGCTCTGTTTTACCGCAGGTTCAAGGTGTGGTCCCGATCGTCTTTTTGGGCTGGCGCGTAGCTTTAGTGGGCGCGACCAAATTTTGAATGCTGTGCTCTGAATTGGTGCTTAACGGGATGTTATGTACATGGTGTTCGGAACTTTGGCATAGAGGGATGTCGCGAATTGCGGGCTTTGATTGTTGTCTCTCACCCATGTCGTGAGCACCGCTGGGGATCGACACGGCATTAGCTTGGATGCTGGCGGTCCTGGGCTCTTGTGCGGACATGGAGAGCACTGGCAGGAGAAGAAACGTGCTCGATAACCTGTTTAGCAAGTTGCCCCTCTGTGACGCCGCTATTCGTGCCTTTAAGTGAAGGTACACCTGACACGCATGGTCTCTCAAATTACTAAGCCTGCGCCTCTGAAACGTCGGTCACTAGCGCAGGCGCGTGTATCGTCCGAAACAATGACAACGGGTCGCAAAGGGTTGGGTTTCGACCCATCGGCTCGCCGTCCAAATTATGCCAGCTACTGCTGTCGCTTGAGCTTGAATTGGTTAAGGAGTGTTTTGACTGCAGCAAGGACCTCGACCGGCGACGTACTTGTAAGTGATCTTCATATGCCTGGCGCAGCGGACGGTCTGACAGTCATAA
>CAZZXL010000241.1:5586-6290 GCA_964658035.1 uncultured Acetobacteraceae bacterium | reverse complement strand
TTGCATACAGAGCCATACTGGCACCCCCCTGGCCAGCAGCCGCAAGCTGTCTCGTTTAGTCAGAATATCTCGCTCAGTGATGCGGCAGCCGACTTAGATAGACTGTTGCAGCAGGCTGTGAGCGAGCAGATGCTGTCAGATGTGCCGCTGGGTGTCTGGCTCAGCGGCGGCCTTGATTCTTCGACCATCCTGCATTATGCATCCCGGGCATCAAGCACCCGGCTTAAGACGTTCTCCATTAGTTTCAGCGGCCATAGCTTTGATGAGTCGTCATTCATCCGGGAAATGGTCAGCGAGTATGACACTGATCATCAACAGTTGAACCTTGATGAGCATGAAGACCTTGAAGGCGCCGTCCGCCAGTTCGCTTATTATTCTGACGAGCCCTGTGCCGATTCAGGTGCTCTTCCTATATGGTTTCTCTCCCGACTCACCCGCACGGCTGCAACCGTTGCTTTCAGTGGTGAAGGTGCAGATGAAATCTTTGGCGGCTATCTTACCTACCGCGCTGATGCGATATCGAAGCGACTTCAATCCGTGCCAGCCGGACTGCGGACACTAGCATTGCGGGCAGTCGAGCGCTGGCCTCTCTCTGACGAAAAGATTGGACTCGAATACAAGGTGAGGCGGCTCCTCGAAGGCAGTATGCTTTCCCCCGCGCAGGGTCACGTTTATTGGAATGGTACTTTTTCAGCAGCACAGAA
>CAZZXL010000241.1:0-5576 GCA_964658035.1 uncultured Acetobacteraceae bacterium | reverse complement strand
AATTACGCGCGAGACTTTACCCGATACTATGTCAGGTCTCTTGAGTAATCTTCATTCCCAGCTTCCTGGCGATGGCTTGTCGCCCTTCCTGGCTTTTGACCAGCAGGTGTATCTGCCGGACGACATCCTGGTGAAGTCGGACCGGATGAGCATGGCCCACTCGGTAGAAGTGCGGCCGCCCTTTCTGGATCATCGCATTCTGGAATTCGCGGCCAGACTGCCATCTGCGTACAAGGTAAAAGGCTCCAGTCAGAAAATCATCCTCAAAGAGCTGATGAAAAGTAAGTTGCCGTCCTCCATTACAAAACATAAGAAGACCGGCTTTGATATACCCGCACACCAATGGATGCGCGGACCTTTAAAACATCTGTTGCTCGAGGCAATTGAATGGGCTGAGCAGGAGCATTCCGACTTCTATAATTTTCCGGCGATCCGGGCGATTGTTAAACAGCACTTTGCTAGGCAAATCAACGCCGGCTACCACCTATGGGGTTTGATGATCTTGTTCCTCTGGATGAAGGAATGGAAGATCCGGACTACCGCCGCGCATGTAGCCGACATTCAGATGCTCGCGGCCAGGACTTAGCTGTTAGTGATACTCGGACGCATCAAAGCCGGAGGAAGCCCGGAGCATTGGCTGGTTTTATTCATCAGGCGAAGAGCCTGACTCAGGAGGAGTAATGAAGATTGCAGTTCTTGGTGGCGATGGATTTTGCGGATGGGCCACCGCATTACATTTTGCGGCGAGAGGTCATTCAGTTGCGATCGTCGATAATTACGCCCGCCGACTTTGGGACTACGAACTTGGCGTCCAGACGCTGACTCCAATCCGTCCATTGGCCGAGAGACTGCACGTCTGGCATCAATTGACCGGCAAGCAAATCGACTTACATGTCGGCGACGTGGCGGACTACGACTTTATCAGCAACTTCATCAAGGGTTTCAAGCCGGAAGCCATCGTTCATTTTGCTGAACAGCGCTCCGCACCTTATTCGATGATCGATCGGAAGCATGCAGTGTTCACGCAGGTAAATAATGTGGTTGGCACCATGAACCTGTTATTTGCTATCCGGGAACTGCAGCCTGACTGCCATATCGTGAAGCTGGGTACCATGGGTGAGTACGGCACGCCGAACATCGATATAGAAGAAGGCTACATCACCATTGAACATAACGGCCGGAAAGATACTGTTCCGTACCCCAAGCAGCCAGGCTCGTTTTACCACTTATCGAAAGTGCATGACTCCCACAACATCATGTTCGCGTGCAAGATATGGGGCTTGCGCGCGACTGACTTGAACCAAGGCGTCGTTTACGGGACCGTCACGGATGAAGTGACCATGGATGAAGCACTGATCAATCGCTTTGACTATGACGATGTGTTCGGAACAGTGCTTAATCGTTTCTGCGCACAGGCGGCGTTAGGCTATCCGCTGAGCGTCTATGGACAAGGTGGACAGACTCGCGGATTTTTGGATATTCGCGACACGGTACGCTGTGTCGAGCTAGCCTGTCTGCATCCCGCGGCGCCAGGAGAATTTCGCGTCTTTAACCAGTTCACCGAACAGTTCTCCGTGCTGCAACTGGCGCAGATGGTGAAGACCGTCGGAGGCCAGCTGGGTCTGCAGATTCAGGTCGAGCATCTTCGCGACCCGCGCGTCGAAGCGGAGCAGCATTATTACAACGCAAAGCATTCGAAGCTGGTTGACCTGGGATTGAAGCCGCACCTGCTGTCAGATGCGCTTGTCGACTCGCTGATCAATATAGCCATCCGCTATAAGGATAGGATCAACCCTGCACAGTTTGCACCGCAGGTGCAGTGGCGCGAAACCCGGAATGTTCGCAGTACGAAGAGTGGTGTAGGTCTACAGGATCTCGCAGTGAATGCAGTTTAGTTAAGAAGTACGAGCGGAGGGCTATTCGAACTACGAAGCCTTCCGCCCAGGTGGAAGTTAACTACTGCTACTTTCTAGACTATCTCTCCGGACTTCCCAATTTAGTTGTTCGACAAGACTAACTCTCCGTCCCTGATCAAATAATTCTGGCCGCGCCAGCGAATGGTTCTGCGGCTGAAGCTGAAGAGCCAGATGCAGCTTGCAAATGCGTCCCAGACTGGCAGCCACAAGAGCTTGCGCCACACCCCATGTTGCTTCAGCCCCCAGGCGCCAATGAGCATGGTAAGGGCGCAACGCACCACAAAGTAGCTGCCGAGATAGCCTGCTGCTATCGGCCACGTGGGCGCGAGTACAACGGCCAGCAGCGCCCAGGGAAGGCCGAGCGTAAAGATCAATCCAAAGTGGCCCCACGGGCGCATATGCCGCATGACTGTAATCCAGCGAAGCCGTTTATGAAACAGTTCAGGCAACGTGCCGAAGTCGGCAACGGTCGAGATGCAATAGGGCATTAGCTCAACCTTGAATCCTCGTTCGGCGATAAGTCGACCCACGAGCAGATCATCCGCAGGCAGGTTCTCAATCGAAGCATAACCACCGAAGCCGTGCAGCTGTGTCTTAGTTGTGGCAATCGTCGGCCCCAGCGCGAACTTAATGCCGTCAAGCTGGCTCGCCACGAGAATGCCGGCGTAGAAATCGGAGACCATGCCAATGTCCTGCAGCCTGTGCAGCCAAGTGTGTTCCTCACAGGGAACATAAAAGCAGGTGGCTGCGCCTGTTCTCGCATCCGCGAGGGGAGCAATAACTTTTCTCAGGTAGTCCGGCGCTACACGCACATCGCTATCGCTGATGACGAGATGTTCAAAACTGGCTTCTGCGGTCATGCGAGCAAGCTTGGCGACCTTGTCGTTCACCGCAATACGTCCGGATCCGACGATGATGCGGATCAAGCGATGCGGAAAATCCTGCTTGATCTGCTGCAAGACGGGTAGGACCGGGTCGCGTTCGTCGCCAACGCAGAAAATGATCTCGTACTGCGGATAATCCTGCCGGCAAAAACTGGCGAAGTTTTCGTAGGCACCTGGATCAAGTCCGCGGACCGGCTTGAGGTTGCTGATTGGTGGCAGAAAATCGCTGCGAGTCACTTGCTTTCCGGCCACGAGAAAGAAGCGCACAGTGCTGTAGAGCGCAAGTCCGTAATAGATGAACGGCACAGCCGCGAGGATCAGCAGGATGAGGCGGAAGTGAAGGACGGTCATCATCAATTCAGTCAGGACAGCATCCTGTAAGTCCGCCTTCCACTAACTTGACGTTCCTGCCTCCGGCGGCATAGGGCTTCGCAAATAGACGTGGAAGAAGTCCGCGAAGACCCTCTGGACTCGGAGGCTGCGGCAGTTCGCCAGTACATGGAGTTGGTACATGGAAAAGAGATGCAACTTCTGTGACTCACGAAAGGATGGAACGCGCTCTACCAAAAGTCACTTTACATAGCTAGGCGAATGGCCGGCCACCCATGGGTTGTAATCGCGGGCAAAGGTGGCCCTGTCGAGGATGGTTGGATGGCTGTACTCCCAGAAGACCATTAACCGGTTCGGGTTCGGGATGTCCAGGGAGTCTTCGCCGAGCTGCTGAAAGCTTTCCTGTGCAGTCTTCTGAGGGTTTGCCACGATACCGTGGATAACTTCTTCTCCATAGATATCAGCCTGATGTTCAAAGTGGCGGCTGATGCCATTTTCCATCGGCGATGAGATGAAGCCGAGAATTTCTCCGGATAACAGCAGGACCACGACCGCGCTCCAATCCGCCATGCGAGGTACCTGCCAGCGCGCACCCCGTTTGCGGATCATCCATTGCGCCGTGTGATAGCCGAGCCATAGATAAACCAGTGTGCCGCAGATTCCCAGTATCGTGCCGGTCACTATATGGCCAAGCACGTAGTGGCCGAGCTCGTGACCGAAGATAAAGAGGATGCCATCAGGCGTCGAACTATGGATGGTTGTGTCCCAGACGACTACGCGCTTTGAGCTGCCGAAGCCGGTGACATAGGCATTCGCGGTCGTTACTTTTTCGCTGGCCTTCATCAGGAACATGCGTGACGGCGGAATGACGATTCCGCTCTTCTGCACCACGCGCTCCAGCTGTGCGACGAGCGCCGGATTGGACTGCTGCAGCGGCTGGTAATGATTGAAAATCGGGTCGATGACGATGGGCACCAGGTAGACGCTGGCGAGTGTAAGCGGGATCGAGATAAGCCAAAACCAGAACCACCAAAGGCGTGGTGCATGGCGCACGATTGCAAATAATATCGAGATCACCAGCGTGCCGGTAACAAGGGTGAGCACGACGCCTTTTGCCCAATCAGCGAACCAGGCGGACCAGTGTTGCACGGAGAGGCCAAAGGTCGTCGCTACATGGTGGTCGGCTATGCCAAGCGGCAGCTTCAACATGGCAGTTAACAGCACCAGCATGGGCACAAAGAGAAAGCCCTGCAGCCATGCTTTCGTGGTGAGACGAGCGGAGAGCCGGCTCAATCCTCCAGCAATGCCGAGCCGCAGGATCAGGAGAAGCGAGATAAACCCCCAGGCCAGCGAGAGGGCGGCGAGGATATTCTCGTCGTGATTGAGGGCGATCGCCTTCACTAACTTAGCCGGCGGCAGGGAGTAGGCCGGAGCTACAAGGCAGATCAGGGAAGCGTGGAAAACATAGACGATGGGCACGTTCTTCTTTTACAGCAATCAGGCCTGTCAGCGTCGTCATCCTCTTGGCTCGCTGATCACTTTGTCATCACCAGCGAAGCCAAGGACTTGCTTGTTTCAGCCCAGTCGATGATGCCGGTTTATGGACTTAGAAAGATCAATCCAATCGAGTCAAATAGGCCTGGCCTTCTTTGGGCTGCAATTCGTTAGCTATCTCGACAGCTCGGCCTTTGTCGTCGCCCAGCGGGCGGATGCGTACCCAATGACCGGTCGGCCCGGTGAATTCGATCACGTTCGCCGTCTGGTATTTGCGTTGCAGATGGTCCTTCAGCTTGCCTGCTTCATCGCCATGCTTAAAAGCGCCGATCTGTACACACCAGCGGCCGCCTTCTTCAATAGGTGAGGGAGCGGCGAAGACGTCGATACGTACTGGCGCAAGGCCCGGCAGGTAGACGCCGACTACTTTCGCCGAGCCGACTGATAAATCCAGGACGCGGTCCGGCACAAAGGGCCCGCGGTCGGTGATGCGCATAATGGCCTGCCGGCCGGTGCGCAGGTTCGTTACTTCGATCAGCGAGTTGAGCGGCAGCGTGCGATTGGCCGCGGTCAGCGCGTCCTGGTCGAAAATTTCGCCGTTGGCGCCGCGATGCTTGTTGTAGGGCGGTCCATACCAGCTTGCAGTGCCGGTCAGCGAATAAACCGGCTTATGACTGGCGACGAAGGCAGCATCCGCGGGTGAGTCCGCGTTGGGCAGCATGGCAGATGGCGTCGAGGAAGGAATGCCGTTGTTCGGCACAGGCGGCTTGGGAATACCCTCCGGGTGTGGCGCGGGCTGCTGCTGGATGGCTGGAGGCGGGGGAGGTGGTGGCCGATACGGTGGAGGGCCGTGCCTGCGTGTTCCTCGCCGGGCTCTACACCGCCGAGCGGGACATCGCCGGGCGGCTGCGCACCCTGTCCTCGGGCAACCCACCCTGGCCGGAGATCGACG
>CAZZXL010000240.1:0-6312 GCA_964658035.1 uncultured Acetobacteraceae bacterium | reverse complement strand
AAAATCCCACAATGGTACAGACGGGTGATGGGATGAAATGGACTGCATTCCGCAGTCATGATGCCGTGCTAGCATTCGGGCAAAGATTACCGCGGCCAGTGATTGGCAGGCGCGGGTGTCTTGACGGAACGCGTAGTGACGCGTTGGAATGGCGGGCATAATGGCAACGCATGATCCAGGCATTTTCGAGATCGCTCGTCCCTTCCGGCCGGAAGCAGGCAGCGCCGGGATCACACGCCGGCCACGCGCCTTCCGACGCGTGCTGCGAGTCATGCTTGGCTGCGTCCTGTTCAGCATGCTTGTGGCTCCCGGCGTAGCCGCAGCGCAGGACAATCCTCTGGACAAGGTGCACGTAGAGCCGCCGCCTCCTAAATCCGCGCCCCCTGCTGAAGCTGCGCCGGTGGAAGGTAAGGACGCTTTACAGGCAAGAAAGAATGAAAATATCCGGGTCGATGTCAACCTGGTGCTGATCCCGGTTACGGTGACCGACCCGCTCAACCGGCTGGTAACCGGTCTCGAACGGGACAACTTCTTCATGTATGAGAGCAACCTGCCGCAAAAGATCAAAAGCTTTTCATCGGAAGATGCGCCCGTCTCGATCGGCATCATCTTTGACTTGAGCGGGAGTATGGCAAACAAGATTCTGCGGGCGCGCGATTCCATCCTGGAATTTCTGCGAACAGCCAATCCAGAGGATGAGTTTTTTGTCATCGGCTTCAACGATCGGCCCGAATTGATCGAGGACTTTACGTCCTCCGTCGATGACATAGAAGCGCGGCTGCTGAATGTGCGTCCAGGCAAGCGGACGGCGCTGCTGGACGCCATCTACTTCGGCGTAAATAAGATGAAGCAGGCAAAGAACGAGCGTAAGGCGCTGCTGGTGGTCTCAGACGGCGGCGACAACCGCAGCCGCTATACAGAGAATGAGGTGCGCAACATTGTGCGCGAATCCGACGTGCAGATCTATTCCATCGGCATCTTCGACCAGTATGCGGCGACGCCGGAAGAACGGACAGGCCCGATCCTGCTGAACGATGTGAGCGATGAGACCGGCGGCCAGTTGTACCGGGTAGATGACATTGCGGATATGGGTGACATAGCCACCAAGATCAGTGCAGAATTGCGGAATGAATACGTGATCGGCTATAAACCGGAGGATACGCACAAAGATGGAAAATGGCGGAAGGTCAAGGTGAAGCTGGTGCCCCCGCCGGGGTTGCCACCGCTCACGGTCCACGCTAGAACTGGATACTATGCACCTTTGCAGTAGGGGAAGTTTTGGGTTGGGTAGCAGGGGCCTGGCAGTCTTGTTCGCGTGCTTGCCTGTGGGAGTATTGGCGCAGACTCCATCTCCGCCTGCCCCCGTCAGCCAGCAGCCGGATTACACGCGGCCGCAGCAGCAACAGCCGCTGACCATCGACCATGACCCGGTCCGGTCGCCCGACGGCGAGCCGACCAATGAACCGCCTGGCACGCAACAGGGGCCACTCACCCGCAGCGGCAAAGGTCAGTACACTCTTTCGCGTGATGTCGAAGAAGTGGTGCTGACGGCAACTGTCGTCGACGACCATGGTCGGCTGATTGAGAACCTGCAGAAAGACAATTTCAAAGTCGCCGAAGACGGCGTGCCCCAGACGATCGCTTCCTTTCAGCACCAGGACATCCCCATCTCGCTGGCCGTTCTGGTCGATAACTCCGGCTCTATGCGGACCAAGCGCCAGGCGGTGAACGAAGCGGCCCTCGACCTGGTAAAGGCTTCGAACCCGGAAGACGAAACCGTCATCGTGAACTTTGCCGATGAAGCCTACCAGGACACTGACCTCACCTCCAGCATTCCAAAGCTCCAGGAAGGTCTGTCGCACATTGAATCGAAGGGCGGCACCGCACTTTATGACGCCGTGATCGCTTCCGCAGACTACCTCAGCAAGACCGCCAAGCGTCCCAAGCAGGTGATCCTGATCATTACGGATGGCGAAGACAACGCTTCCGGCAGCACGCTCGAAGAAACTGTGCGCCGGATTCAGAACCTGCAGGGACCGGTCGTCTACTCCATTGGCCTGCTGTTCGATGATAACGGTTCCGGCCGCGAAGGCCGCCGCGCTAAACGCGCTCTGCAGCTGTTGTCCGATGAAACCGGCGGGGTCGCGTACTTTCCCAAGTCACTGAACCAGGTGGATGAACTGGCGCATGAAGTGGCAAGCGACATCCGTTCGCAATACACCATTGGCTATCACTCAACCAAGTCCGCAAATCTCGGCGGGTATCGCGCCGTGCACGTGGATGCGAAGGAAAAGGGAGCCGGTAAGCTGACAGTCCGCACGCGGGCCGGCTATTTCCCGAAGGGAAGTGAAGCCCCGGCCCCGTCCAGCGGCAACCGGCCCGGCGGCAACCGGTAGGTTCTGTCTAGATCGTGAAGACGACGCGGGGATTGGCTCAAACGTAAGCGGGTGCCCCAGTTCTCGCATTTGAGAACTGGGGATCGATCAGACGGAACTCTCCGCATCTCGTCCACGATCGTCCCCGGCCACGATCACTTACGATGACAAAGATTTCGGGAGCACCCAGTGGCAAGACCATCCCCGCTGCGAATTACGATTCTCACCCTGCTCGCCATCGTCGCCGCACTCCCCGCGCCGGCCCGGCAGAACGAGCTTTACCAGCCGCCCAGCCAGCGCCCCGTTCCCTTAAAGATCATCAACGGCATACTCCTGGCCGAGGGTTCCATCAGCGACCCTCCCGTCAATGGCAAAGCCACTGTCCAGCGATCCGGCCTCTTCGTCGTCGATACGGCAGCGACCACCACGATCCTCAGTCCTCAGACCGCCCGCGCCCTTGGAGGTAAAGGCGTTGCCGGTGAGCAACTCCCGGATACGACCCTCAGGCTAGCCGGCGCCCAGGTCAGTCACCGGGCGGCGACCGTCTACAGTCTCGACGGATTTGCGAAGCAAACAGGCCAGACGATCATCGGTATTGCCGGGTCAGACATCTTCGAGAACTTCGGCGTCCGCATTGACCCCGTCAACCTCACCCTCACCCTGGTCGTATTGCAAAGCTGCGCGACGCCCGACGAGCACCTGCACCTGAGAGTAATCAATGGTCTTCCCTTTGCCCAGGCCACCCTGCAAATGCCGGATGGCAGGCAGGTCACCGGCATTTTCCTGGTGGACACCGGGCAAGCCGGTGCAGGCCTGGTGCTTACCGGCGAATTCCTCAAAGCGCATCCGGAACTCGGTAGTCAACCACCCGTAGCCGGCACTCCGCTGATCCGCATCGCCGGTCTGACGATCGCCGGCTATTCGCTCAAAGATGTGCCTGCGTCCATCGCGCCGCCTGGCCCGCGCGGCGTCGGAGACCAGCTGGCCGGCGTCCTTGGTGGCGGCATCCTCAGCCGCTTTGACGTCACCATTGACCTGCCCGGTTCGTGGATCATGCTTACACCAAACAGCCGTTACGCCGAGCCGTTCGTGGCGGACACTCCCTAGAGCAAACTACCTGATGCGATGGTGTTTCTGGCTGGATCCAGGTTTGGCCTTTTCCTGGCGAAAAGTCCCGTGTTCATCGGGCCTTCGCTCTACAACTTCAGGCAATTTGCCCGAGCTCTCGACTTGTGGTGGATCAGCTTCCCACTGCCAGCTCGCTGCCATCCTGCTGCAAACGGCGCGTTTCCGGCTGATACACTTGGGTGCGGCGTGTTCTGCGCATCCAAATTTTATGAGCACAACTTCTACTCTCCGCATCACCACGCCTGACAATCCCCAAACGGCTGCGCTGCGGGTAGCTGACGACATTACCGACCTGGTCGGCTGTACGCCCATGCTTCGGTTAAAGCGTTTGGCCCGACCGGAAGATGCCGATGTTTTTGCCAAGCTGGAGTTTCTGAACCCGGGCGGCAGTGTGAAGGACCGCGCGGCCCTGGGCATGATTCTCGACGCTGAAAAGCGCGGCGTCCTCAAAGCCGGCATGACCATCCTTGAAGCGACAGCAGGCAACACCGGCGTGGGACTCGCCCTGATCGGCGTCAATCGCGGCTATAACGTGATCCTTTTTGTGCCGGAAGGCTACGCTGAAGAGAAGTGCACGTTGATGCGGGCCTTTGGCGCGACGGTCATCCGTACCGCTGAAAAAGAGGGCATGGCCGGGGCTATCCGGCAGGCCCGGACGAAAATGGAAACCCAGGAAAATGCCTGGCCGGCATTCCAGTTTGATAACCAGGCGAATCCTGATTTTCACGAGAAGACGACCGCAGCCGAAATCTGGGAGCAGATGGACGGCGAAGTGGATGGTTTCGTAGCCGGGATTGGCACAGGCGGGACCTTCTCCGGCATCGCTCAATTTTTGAAGAAGAAGAACCCGGCGATCCATACGGTTGCGGTTGAAACCGAAGGCTCAATTTTGCAGGGCGGCGCTCCCGGGCCGCACAAGGTGGAGGGTATCGGCGTGCACTTTGTGCCGGGGACCTTTCACCGCGAAGTTGCCGACGAAATCATGATGGTGCACGATCCCGAAGCTTTCGCGATGGTACGCGGGCTTGCCTCGAAAGAGGGGGTGCTGGCAGGGTCAAGCGCCGGCGCCATGGTGCATGCGGCGTTTGTGCTGGCGCGCAGGCTGGGGCCGGGCAAACGCATCGCGACCATCATCCCCGACTCGGCCGAGCGCTATCTCTCGAAGGGCATCCTCGACAACCCGCGCTAGTTTTGATCTGATCGGAATCCATGACAATCGAAAACATTGAACCATTCGCCGACAAAGGTTTCTCCACGCGTGCGATCCATGCCGGACAGGCCCCTGATGTAGAAACCGGCGCCGTGAATGTACCTATCTACCTGAGTTCGACCTATGTGCAGGAAGAGATCGGCAAGCATAAAGGCTACGAGTATTCGCGTGTCTCAAACCCTACGCGGACGGCACTTGAAGCCAACCTTGCCGCGCTCGAGGGGGGCACCTCCGCGCACGTGTTCGGCAGCGGTATGGCGGCAATTTCTGCGCTGGTGACGATGCTCAAGACCGGCGACCACGTGATCTGCGGATCGAACGTGTATGGCGGGACGCCACGGCTCTTCAACCAGATAGTCGCGCACTACGGCATCGATTTCAGTTATGTCGATACGACGGATCCGGCCAACGTCAGCAAGGCCATCACGGCGAAGACGAAGCTGGTTCATATCGAGACGCCGACCAATCCAATGATGCAGCTGACGGATATTCGCGCGGTCGCAGACATCTGCAACCAGCACGGTGTCGATTTGTGCGTCGATAACACGTTCATGTCGCCGTATTTCCAGCGGCCGATCGAGCATGGCGCAAGTATCGTGATGCATTCGACGACCAAGTTCCTGAACGGTCATAGCGACGGCCTGGGCGGCGTGCTGGTCTGCACCAAGCCGGAGCACGCCGAAAAGTTCGCGTTCATCCAGAAGTGCACCGGTGGCATTCTTTCTCCGTTTGAAGCGTGGCTGGTGCTGCGCGGGGTAAAAACGCTGGCCGTCCGCATGAAGCAGCATGACATCAGCGGCCGCATTGTGGCTGACTGGCTGGATGCTGAACCAAAAATCGGCAAAGTCTTTTATCCAGGCCTGAAGACGCATCCGCAGTATGAACTGGCCACCAAACAGATGAGCGGTTTTGGTTCGCTGATCAGCTTTGAAACCGGGTCACTGCACAACGCGAATACCCTGCTGAAGAATATGCACGTCTGTACGCTCGGTGAGAGTCTCGGCGGCGTCGAAACGCTGATTTCGCATCCCGCTTCGATGACGCATGCCGCACTCGGTGAAGAGGGTCGCGCGAAGATCGGCATCACCGACGGACTGGTACGCATCTCGGTCGGCATCGAGGATGTCGATGACATTCTCGCCGATCTGCAGCAGGCCGTCGCGAAACTCTAGCCTGGCCTGCACCATGTGAAACCCGGTCACTCTCGGCCTGTTGACGGAGTTCGGCAGTACTTCCTTCGCGGCGCAAGCCGTTCGCTCATCATTCGGCAGGCAGTTCTTTGCCGGGATGAAACCATAAATGCCGGCGCATTGCCAACGGTAGCTCATGCGCCGATGCTAGCTGTATGTCTCGACGCTCCCGCTTTCTTCCCTGCTGTTTCCTGCTAATGCTCATCCTATTGCCCTGCCTGCGGGCGCAAACCCCTGCGGCCCCTGCGCGTCCCACCAGTACACCGTATAGCGGAGACCTTTCCATTTTTGAAACCCCCGGCCGCGATGACCGGCTGCAGATCCAGCATGTGATGGATCTGCTGGGCATTCAAAAGGGCGCTCATGTTGCCGACATCGGAGCAGGCTCGGGATGGTTTACGGCTCTGGC
>CAZZXL010000239.1:0-6382 GCA_964658035.1 uncultured Acetobacteraceae bacterium | reverse complement strand
AACGGTGACGTTTTGAGACGCCACACAGGGCGACTCCACGTGCTTAGAGTACGTAAATTTCTCTCTCTTGAGCTGTCCTCAAGATCACGGCAAGCTGAAACAGTTGATCCGTCCACTGCCAGGTTTTAAGACGCTGAAGACGGCCTATGCGACGCTGCGAGGATTTGAGGTGATGCGCGCCTTACGCAAGGAGCAGGCTGCTGGCTTCAATCTCACACGCAACATTCGCGGCGAAGCGCGCATTGTCGAACGAGCTTTCGGCATTGGCGGCCTGTGCGCTCACGGAGGCATTGGCGGCCTTCAGTGAAACGCTCAAACTCCAAACTGCCGTACGTCTGCAGTCGGGCAAAAATCCTGGACGGCCTCGTCCCAGGCTGGATTTGCAACGGGGCTTTTTTGTGACGATGGTTAATGAAAAAGATTCCTATTTGTTGCCGATATGTGTCTTATGAAGAGGTTACTTTCCCTCTTCTAGGCGCTATCGCTAGGCCGGAAGGGATACTCCATCAAATACTCAACGCTTTTCTACACCGCAGCTCTGGCGCTTGCGCCACAATTCTGCTTGGCGCAGCAACTGGCGCTCAGTTCTCCGGTGGACGATGTGAACAGCGCTGCCGCGCCTTCGAACTATGAGAGCATAACTGCACCTGTGAAAGCCACGGACATATCTGCCGTGAGCACGATCCAGCAGCCCACCGCAGCCACGCAGAAGCCCCTTACTGCCCGGTGGCTCGACCTCAACACGTTTTCACATGCCGAACGCTATCGGAACGCCTTCGACAATGGCGGCGTTCATGTCTTCGAGACTGGACAGCAGCGATCGCTTTTTATCGGTCATTTCAAGCTTGATGCCAAAGATCGCTACCAGATCGGATTTCGCGCCTCATCCGGGCGCTACTTTAACTGGGCGTTCGGCGACTACGCGGGACCCACCTTCACTACGACCGTCGCGGTCGAAGGAAAGCGCAACGTTCACTTCACCCCAGCGCAACTAGGTGAATTTTTCACAGCATTGGGGACCGATCCCAACGGTACCAACACTCTGCTTCATGTCCAGTCTGCCGGCTGGGAGTTCTACCCACGGGAGCTTTACTTCAGTGCAACGCCGGTAAAGGCCCTGACGGTAGAAGTCGGTTCCTTCGGCTTTCAGCGCGGTCTCGCCACCGAAATCACGACCTTTGATGACGACGGTTACCTCTCCGGCGAACGTTTCCGCATCCATAATTCCAAACTTTTCTTCGATCAAATTGGCGTCACCAATGCTTGTTTCTGTAGCTTCGCTACCCCGAACGCCTTCAACCGCACCGGGGATTTCAAGCACTCGAGCTATCGCCAGGTCTTCGTGGAGAAACGGTTGAACACGCGCACAGCCTTCTCCGCCGATTACACGTGGCAATTCGGCACCCATACGCTCCGGGAAGCTGGCTTGCTGAACATTGCTGAAAGCCACATCGCCGACAACCTCCGTGTGGAACTCTACCAACGCCTCAACAACTTCAACATTCAGGGACTTACCATCCCCAAAGCCGCCGGTGTAGCTCTTACCGCTACGAAGACTATCGCCAAACGTCTCAACGTGGACCTGGGGTACGCCAAGATCGACCCCGACTACACCGTCTACACCAACAGCCGCTTCTTCCACTCTGTCGCATTCAGTCTCAACGGGGATAGCTACGGAATTGGCAAGCGGGTATTTGCTCACGTCTCGTACAAATTGACACCATCCGTCAGTGCCTTTGGCTTCTACACCCACGCTGTTGGCGCGAATGTGATGAACCTCAACCAGCAGGGGTTCAGCAGCGGCCTCAACTTCGACCTGAAGGCGATGGTGAACAAAAGGAAGCTCGTGTTCTAAGCTCTGGAACGAGCCATCGTCAAACTCTCTGGTAAAGCCATTTCTCTATTTGAGAGGTGGCTTTAACCAAGAAATTGAAATGCGTCGATGAGGGATTGATGGCCCAACTCGATGACAGGATCTGGAATTCGTCCCTGTGCGCTTGAGTAACACAGGGAACTTCCTCCAGAATCCGAGAGGGAGCAGTTACCTAGCGGAGCTGCTCCCTTGTCTTTTGAATGAAAGCTTGCCGCGTCTTTCAGCAGTTCCGTTTGAAATTAGGCTCCTGTCAATCAGGTGCATCGGATAGATGCAACAACCGGGGCAATTTTCTTGCGATCGATGGGTTCTTCCGGAATAGACCATCGCGACATCGGCCCGCTTCTGTATCTCAAGAGCCGCATTCGCGGCCCACTGCTGCAACTGCGCGAGCTCCTGGATCTGCTCACTCAGAGCGTGTTGCGTACCCTTAGGCGATTGTGGTCGCCGCGATGCTGCCGAATAAAAGCCATGTCAGCCTTCGTCAACGCGTACAGCCGAATCAGCTCTCCCTGATCCGTCAGGAAGGCCAGCAATTCAAGGCGCTCTAAAGAGGACAGCAGCTCGCGACGGGGCATGATTCGGGAGTGTAGCGAATACGGAGGTTTTTAGGACAACAACGGCACGTTCGGATTTGACTCTGTTTGACAGTCAAAAGTGTCTCATAACTTATCCGAAAACTGTGTCCTATATACCCGAGGCTTGGTAAGATTCGAGACATGCGGATTGGCTATATGTTGCGCATCTATTCGCTCACGTTGGTCTGCCTTACTGTTCTGCCAGTCCTTGCTCAGAATGCCGCTCCTGCGACCGCTGATCTGATGAAGCAAGCTGAGGCCGCTTACCAAGCTAAACACTTCAGCGAAAGCGCAGATCTATACTTGCGCGCACTTCCGCTCGTCCAGGATAGTGATCGTGCAGGCGTCGAGTACAACCTGGCTTGCTCGCAAGCTCTTGCAGGACACACCTCCTCTGCGTTCGATACGCTCGATCATGCGGTCGAGGATGGCTATGACAATCGCAAGGATTCTGAAGCCGATAAGGATCTCGTTTCGCTCCATTCCGACCCACGGTGGCAGCCGCTGCTTGAGCGGATGACGATCTTTAGCACTCAGCAAGATGTGCGTTGGGGTGATGCCGCGTTCGCGACTCCAAACGCAACTAATATCGCTGATGCGGACAAACTCGCGGGCCTCGCCGAGCTTTGGGCTCAAGCCAAGTACGGATTTGCCAACTTCTGGCACGTTCCCCAGCTCAATTGGGACCAAACCTACCGTGATTTCATTCCGAAGGTCCTGGCCACTCGCTCTACGGAGGACTACTATCGCGTCCTTCAGAGCTTCTACTCTCTGCTTCAGGATGGCCATTCCAATGTGTACTCACCCGAGTTGATTGAAGGTAAGCTCAGCCGTTTGCCACTCCGCACTCGGCTGGTAGATGGCCATCTGCTCGTCATCGGTTCTCGTGATCCCGCTGCGGATTTGCAGGGTATCCGGGTCGGAGACGAAATTGTCACCATTAACTCCGAGCCAGCCGTTAGCTGGGCTGAGCGTAACGTCGCCCCCTTCGTGAGTGCTTCGACTTCACAAGATCGCAATACCCGCACCTACGAATACGTGCCCTTTCTCGCACCAATCGGGACTACCTTCAAGCTCGGGATTCAGACGCCCGCGGCCCCAGGAAAACTGACCGTACACGACTTCGAAGTCACGAAGAGTACTTCGCATCACATTCCTCTTTTCGACCTGAAGTTCCTGCCGGGCAACATCGCTTATGTCGCCCTGAATGGCTTTGACGACGATACCGCCGCAAAAAAGTGGGACATGCACTGGTCCGAGATCAGCAAAGCAAACGCGCTTATCCTTGATTTACGCGAGAATGGCGGCGGTAGCGACTCGGTGGGAGCCCATATCATGGCTAGTCTCATAGATAAGGCCACGCCCGGCGAGCTGTCGCGATCCACCCGTTGGATCGCCACTTATCGAGCGTGGGGAAACGCCGAGACTCCCTTGCGTTTTCCCGTCGGAACCGTTGAGCCTGATGCTGCGCATCACTTTTCCGGCCCTACTGTCATGCTCATCAGTCCACGAACCTATTCTGCCGGCGAAGACATGGTCGTCGTCTTTACTCAGGCACATCGTGGCAAGACCATTGGGGAACCTACTGGAGGGAGCACAGGCCAGCCGCTAACTTTCAAACTGCCCGGTGGCGGTGCCGCTCATGTCTGCACGAAGCACGACAGTTTCGCGGACGGTCGAGAGTTCGTCGGTGTTGGCATACAGCCCGATATCCCGGTGCATTTGACACGTGCCGACATCATCGCTGGCCGCGATTCTGTTCTCGAAACAGCCATCCATTCGCTTCAAACAACACCCTAGAGATTCCTAGAGCGCGCTACCTACTGTTCTTTGCTGTTCCCTTCGGGCTTAGCGTACATAAAATTCCCTTTCTTGAGGTGCCCCCATTAAGGAGGAATCCGCCGCCAGTATTCTGGCCGAGATAGGCGCAGATATGAAACAGTTCCCGACAGCAGCGCAACTCAGTTCCTGGGCTGGCCTGTGCCCAGCGAACCACGAAAGTGCTGGCGTCAAGAAAAGCGTTCGCACGAACCGGGGAAACGTCTGGCTGAAAACAACGCTGATGCAGAGCGCATGGGCAGCCACCAACCGAAAGGGATCGCGGCTGCAGTCGCGTTACCACGCACTGACTCTACTAACGCCCCGGAGTAACACGGTGTCTCCGGACAGCTTTCCTGAGCGAGCCTCGTTTAGTCGGCCAAAGGGAACGATGCGCCGACCATTTGGTCCTGTGATGGCGACGATCATGCCAACACTCTGGTGTTGTACGTCGATGCGATCCGCGAGGATTTTCTGCAACTCCAAATCGGAAGGTAGTCGCTGGCTGACGGAAGCAGCTATCGAGGGCTGCTGGGCCTGCGAAGCTGCTGCGAAAAGCAGCAACGCTATCAACGCTGTAGCTCCCCTAGTAAGAATGAACCGATCCTTTCTGTTCATTCGAACGATTCGCATCAGGTCGATCACGACAGCAATAGCTGAAATGATCACAGCGATGGGAAAGCAGCGATCCATCCAAATGTGGATGGCGTTCTTGATGGCGAGTGTTCGTGCGGGTTCAAAATTGGCGATATAGAGAGTGGCAACCAAGTCTGCCTTCATGAACCAACAGAAGAGGATGCCCCCGGCTAGGTCGAGGGTCAAACGACACGTAGCGCGTAAGCCGGTCCAGTAGCGGCGCCGCATGTCACGGCCGCGAGCGCAATGTTGAATAGGGCGATAGCCAGGTAACCCCAAAAGAAATACACCCGCACCGGCGCAAGCGAGAGCTTGAATGTGGGACTGTCAAAGAGGACCGGCGACCCCGCGTACGCCGCCCACCAGAAGAGGAACGCGAAATTGGCGACCAGGTCGGTGACGGAGGTGGACAGCGGGATCTTGTACGGGTCCCGCGCCGGAGGCAGCTGGCGCGGATTCCACTTCTCCAGAAAATGCGTTCGCGTCTTCGCACGTTCGAGAAGGGCGAAGATCAGCGTGACCACACCCGCGGCCACAAAGCTCGGTCCAGGCAGTCCCCCATGCAGCCAGGAAAGTCGTCCCCCAGTGGAACCCAGGGTGCTGCACCCGGTGGACGATAACGAAGACGACTACCCACGGAAGCACATAGCACAACGCAATTATCTTCAGCACGAAGACATAGGCCGGGAACCAAACCGGACCGATAAGCGATTGCTGCTGTCGATATCCACTGGCTACCAGCACCGGCCGGCCACGTCGTTTCAGCAACGCTTCCAACTCCGCGTCGGTCAGTTTGCGTCCGAGTTTGGCCTGTTCATCCTCGATCTTCGCGTGCAGATCTTCCGAGATCTCGGCGATGAGGTCATCCTGTCGGTCGTTTGGAAGCCAGAATGCGATCGCGTGCAGGTAACGTTCAAGCATTTGCATGATCGTGCTCCTTGAGAATTACGTTCACGGCAATGTGAATGGCTTGCCATTCAGCAAGCAAGCGTTGAAGCATCTGTTCGCCGTCTGGAGAGAGCCGGTAAAACCGCTTGTTGCGTTTGTTTTCTTCGCGCCATTCGCTTGCAAGCAAGCCCTGTGCTTCAAGCCTTCGAAGCAACGGATAAAGAGTGTTCTCGTCCACTTCCAGTCCGTTGTCGGTGAGTGCTTTGCGGAGCGTATAACCGTATCTCTCACTCCGTAGCGCGGCCAGAACCGCCAGAACAAGGGAGCCACGGCGGAGCTCAAGGCGAAGATTCTCGAACAGGTCTGCAGTCATAAAGTTAGTCTGTGTCACATACACCGTGTCACATACAGTGTGTATCACAATAAAAAGAGATGGCAAGTGCTTTTTAACAGATCAAGGGAGTTTTCTTGCCGGGAGGGAGGCGATGAGCAGATTGGTCAGCCCAAAGCGCGTCGTAAGCTGCCGCAGGCGCTTAGCATTCATCTTGGAAGTCAAGATGTTCAGGCGCTGGGAACGGGCGAGAAGACC
>CAZZXL010000238.1:0-6413 GCA_964658035.1 uncultured Acetobacteraceae bacterium | reverse complement strand
GACTGGTAGTCTCGACCTCATCGTTCTCGATCCCCTTACGAACGGCATAGCCGCCATAGCCGGGGGCATCAGCTACGGAGATGCAACGACCGATACGCTCTCGATCATCGCCCACCCGCCGGCAAGCGTGCCTGCTAACATCGAGACTCCTTTTACCGTGAAGGTCGTCGCACCGGACCAGGCCACTCCCATCGCCGGCGTTCCCGTGTTCTTCTCCCTGCTTTCAGGCGCTGCCAGGTTTGTCGGATGCAGTCTCCCGATCTGCAGCATCACTACTGCCGGCAACGGCTACGCGACTATCCCCGTCGCTCCACTTTCAGCGGGATGGACAAAGATTCGCGCCTCTCTCTCAAACGGCAACCATCTAGACACTGAGTTCACGGCCACTCCTCCGGTCGCCATTGCTGCCATCTCGCCGCCGCTTTTCCTTGCGCCGGGATCAAACTGGCAATGGGTCCCGCAGGTGCAGGCCTGGAACGGATCAAGCCCGGCCACAAGTACCTCAATCACCTGGTCGGCACAAGGCTTCGCCGTTACAATTCCGCCCCGCAGCCTGACCAATGCGCAAGGTCTTGCCGCAATTCGTCTGGCCCTCGGCCCATGGAACGCAGGTGACACCTTCATCCTTTCCGCCTGCCTCGCAACCAGCCGGAATTGCGTAACCCTGCCCGTCTATACTGTCCATCCGGAAGCGGAAATCCTCGAACAGTTAGGCGGTATCACCCAATCTGTACCGGCCGGCCAATCCATCGCTCCCATCTTCCTGCGGCTGATCGCTCCCGGCGGGCAGCCAATCGTTGGTGCACCGGTCGTCCTTACAGGTTCGACGCGCGCCTGGACGCCGCCCTGCCCTCCCTACCAGGCCTGTGCTCCAGGCCGACTTCTGGCGCCCGTCCTCATCATGGGAACTACGGCCAGTGACGGGTCCATTTCCTTCCAACCACAATTGATCAGCAACATACCTCAACGGTTGACGGGTGTAGCTTCCGCCGGCGTAACTGCTGCCATCTCCTTCGACATTGAAATCCATCAATAAACATCCGCAAAACATCCGCCATATGGTGCACCAACAGTAACTAAGTTGTTTGCCGTGTCGCCGGCCCACAGTTTGCATCTTCATAAACAGAGAGCCAGTCTCGAGGAGCGTGCCATCGTGCAGACAGCAAACCCGCAGGGAATCACCCGGTCAGGAGAAAATGCACCGAGATCACGCCCGCGGGTAGTGATCGTGGGCGGAGGCTTCGCCGGCATTAGCGCAGCTAAACAGCTTGGTGGCAAGGCGGTCGACGTCACGCTGATCGACCGGCGCAACCACCACGTCTTTCAGCCCCTGCTGTACCAGGTCGCGCTTGCTGTTCTCTCTCCGGCTGACATTGCCCAACCCATTCGCGGCATCCTCAGTCACCTCAGCAATGTGGAAGTCGTGATGGACGAAGCTGTCGGCTTTGATCTCGATCGCCGAACCGTGCATCTGGCCAGTCAATCGCAAATTGAATACGACTACCTCATCGTCGCTACCGGCGCCACGCACTCGTACTTCGGCCATGATGACTGGGCCCACAGTGCGCCCGGCCTCAAGACGCTCGAAGATGCCACCGAAATCCGTCGCAGAATTCTGCTGGCCTATGAATTAGCCGAGCGGGAAATGCTGGAGACAGGCGTGCATACGCAGTTAAACTTTATCGTGATCGGCGGCGGTCCCACCGGGGTGGAACTGGCGGGCGCTCTCCGTGACATTTCAAGGCTCTACCTTCGTGAGAATTTTCGCCACATCGATCCAGGCAAAAGTAGAGTCCTGCTCGTCGAAGCCGGGCCACGCATCCTGCCGTCTTACCCGCCAGACCTGCAGAAGATGGCGGTCGACCAGTTGGATGAGCTCGGCGTTGAGACGCTCACTGGCCAGCAGGTCACAGATATTCAGCCGGGCTACGTCGTTGTGGAGGGCAAGCGCATTGATTCGGTCGTCACTCTTTGGGGCGCAGGCGTTGCCCCGTCGCCCCTTGGCAGACTTTTGGGCACGCCCGTCGACAAGAAAGGAAACGTACTGGTCGACGCATTTCTTAACGTTGAAGGCCACGGCAATGTCTTCGTCTGCGGCGATCTCAGCCATATCGAGCAGGATGGGAAAAGGGTCCCTGGCGTGGCCCAGCCGGCCATGCAGATGGGTACCCACGCGGCTCGCCTCATTCTTCTGGACCTGGATCGGCGTCCCCGCACAGCTTTCCGCTACTTTGACAAAGGGGACATGGCGACCATTGGCCGTCTTGCCGCTGTCGCGGATGTGAAGTGGCCCTTCAAGGCCCATTGGGGTGGTTTCAAAGCCTGGGTAACCTGGCTGGTTGTCCACCTGTGGTTCCTGGTCAGCTTCCGTAATCGCTTACGTGTGATGGCAACGTGGGGGTGGACATACTTGTTCTATCGCAGTGGCGCGCGCCTCATCACTGGAAACCAGAATCTCCCAGGTTGGGGCCTTCATCAGGGTGCGCGCGCACAACTTGCCCGGCCACCGCTCGATTACACGTCACCGCCCGTCGGCGAGGCTTCTCCCGATGAGGCCCTGAATCAGGGAGCACCGGCCGACCCGCCAACCAGGGCTCTGTCCGCTGGCCCCCCGCTTTCACCCGACGAGGTTGCTCGCTAGCCGCCAGCGTCTGCCAGCTTAAAATAGCGTCCGAAACAGAAAAGTCCGGCAGTGACCCCGGACCTTTCTTGTTTCTACTTAACCGAACAGCTCTACACCTGAACCGTCTGCTCTGCTCGCACATTCACCGGCGTTAGCCAGCCGAAACGGTCGGCGCGGAGTCCATTCACAATTCCGAAAAACTCTTCGGCAAGCTGCTTCGTAATTGGTCCCGTCTCGCCGTCCGCGATCAGGATCTTATCCACAGAACGTATTGGCGAAACCTCTGCAGCGGTTCCGGTAAAGAAGACCTCGTCCGCCAGGTACAACATCTCCCGCGGCATTACCTGTTCGACTACTGGAATGCCGAAGTGCCGGGCCAGCGTGAGTACCGAGTCGCGGGTAATTCCAGCCAGCACCGAGTTCGCCAGCGGCGTCGTATACAGCACGCCATTGCGTACGATGAACAGGTTTTCGCCCGAACCCTCTGACAAGTAGCCGTTTACGTCCAGTGCAATTCCTTCCGCGTAGCCATGCATCTCGGCCTCCATGCGGATCAACTGGGAGTTCATATAGTTGGCGCCGGCCTTGGCCAGCGATGGCATGGTGTTTGGGGCCAGCCGATTCCATGACGACACACAGACATCCGCACCCTGGCCGGCTGGCATATATTTGCCCCAAGGAAAGTTCGCCATGTAGACCTCGATCGGCGTTCCCTTCGGACTCACGCCAATTTCCCCATAGCCACGCAGGGCGATCGGCCGGATATAGCACGGCGCGACGCCGTTTGCCTCAACCAGTTCCACCACTGCGTTGGACAGTTGATCCAGTGAGTAGGGAATCCGCATGCGGTAAATTTTCGCTGAATCCAGCAATCGTTGCATGTGCTCCGGAAGCCGGAAGATCGCCGCGCCATCGGGCTGCCCGTAGCACCGAATCCCCTCAAATACCGACGAGCCGTAATGCACCACGTGGCTCATCACATGTAACTGTGCCTTTTCCCAGGGGATCAGGTTTCCGTTATGCCAGATCTTGGCGGTCGACTGAATGGGCATCGCAACTCCTTTTTCGTCTGCCCAGATTATATCTTTTGTCCCTGCTGTGCTCTTGACCAAATAAGAAGCTCTTCTTGCAGCTCAACTTCGCAGCTCAACTGGCTTTGCCCTCCACATCCACTCCAGTGCCGCTGAAGATACGGGAGTAGGTCACGCGTTTACAGCGCAGTTAAGCAGCGAGTTCGTAACGCCTCGTTCAAATCTGGAAGCGCAGGCCTTCACTGATATCCACTAATCCCGTACCCGCCCAGTGTCCAAAGGATGTCAGGTCGAGCTTTGGTGACCGGATCGCCCGCCAGATGTCGATCATGTTGAGCAGTCGGATATCATCCAGCACCAGCAGGCATGTTGAGGTTGGCCGCACCAGCGTCATGTTCGTCAGGAACTTCTGCTCAAACACTCCGTCCTTGGGAGCGTCACAAAAGATCAACTCGGCGTGGTTGAGAAGGCTCAGATGCTTCTTGAAAACAGCTTCACTGGACAGGTCTTCCAGCACTTGCGTTATCTTGCCCGCCGTAAAGTCTTCTGCAAGCAGGTGCGTCCGAAAGTCTTGCCAGCGACTCAAATCGAAGGTCGTCAACTTGCAGCCGGACGGCATGCCCCGCAGCATACAGGCCGAACTCATTCCCGTGAATGTTCCCACCTCCACGATGTTTCGCTTTCCCAGGCTGCGCGCCAAGACCATCAGCAAACGATAGTGAGTACCGGGATAAACGTCATAGTAGAGTGCGTCAGGAAGCTCCTTGTTCCTCGCTTCGAGGTCGCTCAGGCTCGCGTCCAAAGCATCGCGGATGCCTTGCAAGGCGATGCCTAGAAGATAATCGTTCGGGCGCGCATCGTCATCAGCCGACGCAATAATGCTCAGGTCGGAGTGGCGGATCGCCCGCAATACCGGGGCGCGCGTAAGGTACCTTTTCGCCGCACGTGCCATGAAAATATCGAGCTTGTTCAAGAACATTCCTTCCCTGGTATCCCGCAAATGGAGCAACCCACAACCGGAGCATCCCGCAGATCAAGCTTTCCCGTGAACCGCTGAGAACGTCGTCCGGTATTTAAGTCAGCAAAAAGGCTTCCCAGACTAGGCCACGCTTACACCCGCCGGCGAACTCTAGCAGCCCAACGTGCGCGCCACCGAGAAGACGTTCTCACCCTTGAAAAAGAAATCGCGATCATACCTCGAGATGGTCTGAAGAAAGTTTCTAGAGCTTCCCCGCTTATCGTCCATCCAGTCATGGAGTTCGATAATGATGATCGGGAAAGCCTCGACCCAGTCAGTGTTCCTGGAAAACAAATCTTCTTCAAAGCTTTCGATATCGATCTTGGCGATGAACGGAACTGCACCGCTCGCGATCCCCGGCATCGTAGTCAGGCTCTTGATCGACCACGCAGGAATCGCTCCCTCCACCCCGGCACTCGTAACCTCCGTCCGGAAGGCCCACGCTTCTCCCTCAGGGTTCGAGATGCGCACGGCCCCGTCCTCGCAGGCCACTGCACCAAACACCGGGTGCACACGGGGGCGGCCCTCGAGGTTCTCCAGCAACAAGCGAAAATTGCCGGCATCCGGTTCCAGGGCGATAATTTCAGCCTCCGGCCAATTCTTCGAAAAATAGAGCGACGCAAGACCTATGTTCGCGCCAAGATCCAGGATCAGCGGCCTGCGTTTTTCATCGGTGCCATCAAAGCTCGCACAAATTTCCTGCCACCTGGGAAGTCGCCGCATGTTGAAAGCGTTGTAGACAAAAACCTGCTCGAAGGTCGCCAGATCCGAAGTACCACGACGCAGAAGTACGTTACTGAGAAAGTGGTTGTCGCGTCCGCCCACTTGAAAGCGGTGATAATCTCGCTTTCCAGGCCGCCAGCTGAACACGAACTCGCTTGCGCCACGGTGCTCGCGGCGATCAAGAAACATCTTCAGCAACACGCCCGTCAGCTTCTCCATGCGCCGCCTATCGTGCCATACATCCCACACCGGTTTACATCTCGTAGCGCTTAGACGCAACTCGTGAAATCAACTGCGCTTTGTGCAGGCAGGCACGCCTTCTCGGATCCAGCTTTGATTGCGAAGAAGCCAGAAGATGGGCAGATCAGCCGCCATCAACAACACGCAACGGTTGGCGTCTCAAACCGGAGTGGCACGCACCTCTCTGCTTGTACAGAATCTTTATTAGTGATTGTGTTGGATACACACTAGCACGCCAAACTCACCTTCGTAAGTAAAATTGACGGTACATCTTTGAACGAGCACTTCAAGGCCGGCCCCAGGGCAATAAACTGACGGATTGCCCCGTCTACACCACGACCTGGACGCAGAGCTCAACTCTCATCTACAACTCCACACCGATGACAACATCCGCTCTGGCATTCACTGACACGCGAAGACGCGCTCGCCATCCTCGGTGCATCCTGCCTCGACATTCATCTAAACGGTGCAGCCTCCTGGACCGTGGTCCCGGCCAACGTATGGACGTACACGCTGGGCGGCTACCAGGTACTGAAAAAGTGGCTCAGCTATCGCGAACTCCCACTCCTCGGCCGTCCACTCAAGACAGAAGAAGCCGCATGGTTCGCGCAGGTGGTCCGCCGCATCACGGCCATCCTGCTGCTTGGCCCCAGCCTCGACCGCAGCTACCAGGCTATCCTTCCCGCGGCGACAGGCCTCGGCCCTGCCGCGAACCAGGCGACCAAGGGAGTTAAGCGCGAAGCGCAGTCGCCTGGATGGCAGATCCCGACCAACGGGA
>CAZZXL010000237.1:0-6468 GCA_964658035.1 uncultured Acetobacteraceae bacterium | reverse complement strand
CTGAGGATTTCGGGGCCAGTCATCTTATGGCCGGTCGCACTGCCGCTGACCAGGACAGCCGCGGCGCTGTCGCCAAAAAGGCCCGATGCGATCATGTCGGCGATGGAAAGGTCTTCGCGCTGCCAGGTGAGGGAGCAAAGCTCGACGCTCAGCAGTACCGCCATGTGATCGGGCTAGGCCTTGACGTACTCTGCGGCCTGCGCAAGTCCTGCTGCCCCTGCGACGCACCGGAGGCCGGAGACAGGGATACGGCGGATGTCGGTCGGCAAAGCCATGTCGTTGATCAGGTAGGAGTCGAGCGAAGGGCTGGCAATCCCGGTGACGGAGACGGAGATCAGGGCGTCAATGTCCTGCCTGGTGAGCCCTGCGTCCACCAGGGCTCCGTTGATCGCCTGGCAGGCGAGTTTGCGGGCGACCTTGATCCAGAGGTTACTGGCTTTGCCCCACGTATCCATCGCGCGGTACTCGTTGGCCGGCATGGCCAGGTAGCGGCCTTCGACGCCGACGCGATGATGGAAGCGATTCAACGCCGCAGCCGGTCAGACTGCTCCGACCAGTAGGCGGCCAGTTCGTCAAGAATCTGTTGCTGGGTGTAGTAATGCTCTGGAAAGGCGCTGGCAACTGCAGAAATATGCATGCGGGGTGGTGTGGCGCTCAACAAAGGCTAGCACCGTGAGGCGATGGACGTTCGCGGGCCTGGCGAGGCGAGTTTGACAACGCTGACAACCCTGCGGCGAGCGCTATCGATCAATATTGACTCATGCAATAGCGCTGGTTACCGAAGATCTGTCAGTTGAATCTTGCTTTATGCGTCCCGGGGGGGTAGATATTACATGCCATGAAAAATCTGCTGCGCCGCCCGTTGAAATATTGCGCTCACCGCCATAACAAGCTCGTATTCCTCTACGGTAAGATCTGCGATCCCGATGGCTGCGAGTGGGCCGACTATCTCCGGCTTCATGGAGGTTTCCGGCACATCGGGACAGGCTGCAGTATCCTCCGTGGAACCAACATCACCGATCCCGCTTACGTCAGTCTCGGCGACAATGTCCATTTCTCAAACTCCATTATTCTGGGACATGATGGTGTGTCGGCGATGCTGAGCAAGGCATATGGCGTCACCATCGACTCGGTTGGTCCGGTGCAGATTGAAGACAACGTGTTTGTGGGCTACCACGCCATCATCATGGCTGGCGTGAGGATTGGGGCCAACTCGGTCATAGCCGCGAATGCAGTCGTGACGCATGATGTCAAGGCCGGATCGATCATGGGCGGCATTCCGGCACGCAGAATAGGCAACACTCTCGATTTGCTCACGAAGCTGCAAGGGCAGACAGAGAAGCTGCCCTGGTATGAGTTGCTTGGTTCACCTCGTCGTAGTGAAGACTTGCTCGTTCGGGAACGAGTGAAGCACTTCTATGGTGAGGGTATGGCAGCCATCATGCTTCAGGCGCTTTAACCACCTTTACTCCATCTAAACCGCACTCACTTCCACAACACCAGGCCATAGCGGACAAATAGCCGCGAGACAGCTCGAAGCGATGACCCCTCGCTGTCGCAAGCTGCCGGATTTCGTCCCGCGTGTACGCGCGGCGGAGACACTGAACCATCATGTTTCGAGAGCCGGCTGGGATCGACCAGGCTCATCAGGCGAGCCAGGCGGTAATGCAGCCAGGTGCGTTCAAGATCGTTCACGACGACGGCGATGCGCGCCACTCTTAGGGATTCTCGTAGATAGCAAGCCGCCTGCTGCTCATCAAGATGGTGAAAAACAGGCAGTTTGACACGATGTCGACGCTGTTGTCTGCGAGCGGTATGGCCAGGGCGTCAGCAGCGATGCGCTCGGGTCGGGCAGACTCGCCGACCACGTGTCGTCTGCCGGAGCAGGAAGATGTTCGGCACTGCGATCAAGCAAGGTCAGACGCAGCTGTGATTTTGGCCAGCGCAACGCAGAGGCGGCGACTGCCAGTATATCGCCACGGCCCGAGGCAACTTCCATCAGGTGAAGCTTCGTTGCCGCTGGAACCCCGGCGGTCGCGAGGCGGAGCATTCGACAAGGCATGCGGTTGCCGCCAAAGAGCCGGTTGACCCAGCGCAGGGACCTGAGAGCGGAAGCAATCTCCGCCTGCGTGCCCAGGTCTTCATCCAGCCATTCGTCTTCCTGTACCCGCGGGAAAGTACAGCTAGACGGCTGCCGGCGCGGCGACGCCTCCGTTCAGCTGCCCGGCGCTGATCCAGTCTTCGAAGGCTTCGGGACTCTGCTCGCGGCCGAGGAAGTTCTTCACCAGCTGCGTGCCCGGCTGTGAACCTCCCCGGTCGAGCACGGCCGAGCGGTAACGCATGGCTGCGGGGCCTTCAAGCAGGGCATCGCGCTCAAACTGGTTGAAGAAATCAATCGCGATCACCTTATCGAACAGGTAGGTGTAGTAGTTCGAGGAGTAGCCGACCAGGTGCGTGAAACTCGAGTACAGCCGGTTACCATCAACCCAGGTGTAGGGCAGGAAGCGCTGGTACTCGTCCTTCAGCAGCGTGTCGAGATCAAGCGTGGCGGGGTCGCAGTGGTGCACGTCAAGCGAGTAACGCGTGTAGAAGAGCTGCGTACGCACCCAGTCGGCCCGGCCAAAGGCACCGGCCCGGTTCATGGTTCTCACCAGGTCCGACGGGATCGGTTCGTGGGTCTTGTAGTGCAGGGCGAAGGTCGCCAGCAGTTCAGGGTCGCGGAAGAATTCTTCGAGCATCTGCGATGGCACTTCGACGAAGTCGCCCTCAGTCGCAATGCCGCTGATACCGGCCCACGCCTGCTGGCCGCCGAGAATGGCGTGCATCAGGTGGCCGAATTCATGCAGGTAGGTGACAACATCTGAATGCTGCAGCAGACCGGGATCGTCCCCATTTCCGGAAACGCCACCCTCACCGCTCGGAAAATTGCAGATCAGGGCGGCTTCCGGCAACTGGCGACCACGAATGCCGGGCACCAGGGGGGCAGCGCTGAACCACTTGTCCTTGCCCTCTCGGGGATGCATGTCAAGATAAAACCGCCCGATCTGCGCCGTATCCTTGCCAGCATTGAATGCGTCGCCGGCATCAAAAACATCCCAAGCCGTGACTGACTCATGCCATACACGCGCATCTTTTGCCGGTTCAAAGCGAACGTGGAAGAGCTTCTCCGCGGTCGCCAGCACGCCTGCCTGTACCTTGGCATAGGGAAAATAAGGGCGGACGGATTGGGAATCAAAATCGTACGCCGAACGGCGAAACTGCTCCAGCCAGTAGCCGCGGCTGGCAGCATCAATCGCTTCCAGCCCAGGTTGCTGGGTCTGCGCAAATTGCAGGATGGACGCGTACTCCGCCTGCGCGCCCTTGTGGGTCTTCTCTTCCAGATCATCGAGAAAACGGAGCATGTTGTCTGCCGAGCCGATCATCTGGTCGGCCGTCGCCAGATCAGCCCAGGTAGAGAAGCCAAGCAGGTTGGCAATCTCATGGCGGACGGCGAATAGATCGAGCATCAACTGCTTGTTCGCGGGGTATGCCCGCGTGTTGTAGGCTCCGTACATCCTGAGGCGCAGCGCATGACTTTTCGCAAAGGTCATCACCGGCAGGTAATCTGGAAAGTCGGTGGTCAGGACGATCTTGCCGGTGTGCTCGCCTTCCGTGGCAGGTTGATGGGCCGCGAGGTAATCGGCTGGCAGGCCATCCAATTCTGACGCGTCGTCGACTGCAACCCGGTTGGCGCCCTCCTGCACATTGCGGCCGATGGTCAGCGCCAGTAGCGTGGCCTTCTCCTGCAGCTCTTTCAGGCGGTCGCGGGTTGCCTCGTCGCGATCGACGCCCGCCAGCCGGTACTGCAGCAAAGTGCGCTCAGAATAGTGCCGGGTCGCGTCATCGGCGCCTGCCAGGTCGGCGGCAGCCAGGGCACGGTAGATGCCCTGGTTCAGGGAGAGAGCGGTCGCCACTTCCGAGACTTTCTGCGCCATCGTCTGCGCCGCATCGCGAACAGATTTATCGGGGTAGACACTATCCAGCAGGCCACATTCACTGGCTACCTGGCTTAGCTCTGCCACGGCATCATCATAAGCACGCCAGGTCTGTTCAGCATTGCCGCTGTTTGCCGAAAGTACATCGAGCCGCTGCTGGATCCGCAGCAGGCGTTCGTTTGTCCATTTTTCCAGATCGCCTGCTTGCAGACCGGCCGGCGCGGCCATCCATGCATGACTCTCCACCAGCTCAGCTCTTTTTTCCGTCATCCCCGTCCCCGTTTCAACTGTAATTATCTATCCTGCATTCTCTATCCGTACCCGCTCGGCTCACCAGGTTTCACTGGCTTAACGCCTCAAGTTGTATCAATTTCCGCAGGAATTGATGCGAACGATGCACATTCACCTCGGTTCTCTTGCATACTGGCTTGTCAAGACTTAAGATGCCGCAAACGTACGGATGCCTTTAAACCCATCACCAGCCACGGCGCAGTACCTACGCTCTCGCATGAGCCGGGTGTGCGTTGCCATCACCGGAGATACGGCCGAGGAGATGTTGACCAAGGCCGATGGGGTCGTCCGCGAGAACCCTTTTCTCGAATTTCGGCTGGATTATCTGCAGGATCCTGAAGCAGCCATCAGCAAACTCGAGGAGTTCCTCTACGAACGAAGCGAGGTCACGGCCGTCGCCACCTGCCGTCGCACCACCGGCGGCGGCCGCTTCCGGGCTCCGGCGGTCGCCCAGCTGGACATCTTGACAGCTGCCGCGAACGCCGGCTTCCACCTGGTAGACCTGGAGATTGAAACAGCGGAAACCATCAGCCGGGAACAGTTCGACTCCCTGCGCACGACCCTTGCCGCAAAAGGCACGGGGTTGATTCTTTCATCGCATGACTTTGAAGCAACCGGCGACCTGGACAAGACGTTCGCGCGTCTGCAGTCCTTTCAGCCGGACTTCATCAAGATCGTTTCGACGGCGAAAAGCCTGACCGATAACGTCACGATGATGCATTTTCTTGAACGCAAAAGTGACGGCGCGAACCTGATTGGCATCTGCATGGGCGACCAGGGGCTGGTGAGCCGCGTGCTTGGCGTACGGGCAGGCAGCATTTTCACCTTTGCATCAGCTATTGAGGGTGAGGAGACAGGCCCGGGCCAGATCGCTGCACGCACCCTGCTCGAGACCTACAGGATCGAGCAGGTTGAACCATCGACAAGGGTTTACGGGGTCGCCGGCAGTCCTATCCGACATTCGCTTTCGCCCCTGATGCAGAACACGGCGTTTCGTCGGGAGACGGTGAACGCCGTCTTCCTGGCGCTCGAGGCAAAGAAGCTTTCTGACCTGCTGAACCTGGTGCGCGAGCTGCCGGTCGCAGGCCTGGCGGTGACCATGCCGTTCAAGCAGGAGATTCTCGCGCACCTGCAAAAAACCGATCCACTGTCTGCCAAAATCGGTGCGTGCAACACAGTCGTGCGCGCCCAGGACGGCCGCCTGTTCGGCTTCAATACAGACGTCGGCGGCATCACCCGACCGATTGAACGCCGCATGCCGATCCGTGGGACCAGGATTCTGGTTCTGGGGGCGGGCGGGGCTGCCAGGGCCGCCGTTTTTGGACTGGTCGATAAGGGCGCCGAGGTTTTCGTTTTGAACCGCACCATCGAAACGGCCCAGAAACTGGCGCGGCAGGCCAAGGCAAAAACCATTCGCCGCGACCAGGTAGCCAAGGCCCAGTTTGACGTGATCGTGAATGCCACGCCCGCCGGAATGGCAGGGCAGAAGGTGGCATCCATTCTTGAGCCGCATGAACTGAACGCACGACTGGTCTTCGACACGGTCTACAACCCGCTGGAGACGCCGCTGCTCCGGGCAGCGCGGGAACGCGGTATCGCGATCATCAGTGGTGTCGAGATGTTTGTGCAGCAGGGGGCGCGGCAGTTTGAAATATGGACAGGCAAGCCGGCCCCTGAAGACGAAATGATGCGCGTGGTTCTGCATGCCCTGAAACGACGCGCCGAGGCACAATCCGGCGGGAATGGATTGGCCAGGGTGGCCCAGGTGATTCCGATTTCCGTGCCCCGCTCCTCATCGGTGAGTGTCGCTGCACCGGCCGAATCGACCGCCTTGCCGGAGACAAGCCGACCGACGGAGCCGCAGTTGACCGGAGCCAGGCATGCGGAGACGTCACTAACAGACAAGCTGCCGCCCCCAGTGCTGTTTAAACAGCCGGCGCCAAGCTCGAATATCGCGGTGCCAACTCCTGCGGCCCGGTTAAAAACTGTAAACCCGGCGAACAAGGCGGGGCTGCACAAGTTGCCGGTCAAGGTCGCGGCCGGTGCAAAGCAGGCTGCTCCGGCCGCTACTGCGGTGAAAGCAGCCCGGCCCACGGGCTTGTCCCAAACTACCGCCGGCAAGACCACCGGAATGGGGAGACCGGCCGCGGGCAAAGGCATTGCGGGCAAAAGTGTTGAAGGCAAGACAGTCGCGAGCAGGAGC
>CAZZXL010000236.1:0-6597 GCA_964658035.1 uncultured Acetobacteraceae bacterium | reverse complement strand
TGATATTGTGAGGCTGTATCGGGTACCGTGAAGCGGCTTGTGTTTCCTAATGCGAGCTCAACTGGCGAGAACAGGCCAATGCGCGTTTCCAAGTCGATTAATTCTCCGAACGTGACTCGGCGATAATGCGCTCACCAAGAAATCGATCAGTGACGAGAAGGGCGTTTATCGGTATAAGCCCTTAAAGTTGCCGAGAAAGTGACTCCACAGGCGATCTCGTGAGCAGATGGAGCGTGAAACAACTACAACCAGTGTTGTCATGGGTAAACCGCTTACCGGCGTTTAACGAACGCTCCGGCTATCCTGGGGGTCGGATTCTCTCGGAAGGTTGTTCGTTCAAAAAGTATGATTACCAGCAAGAGCCTCGCATGCAAAGATGCAGAGACTGACTGATCTCCTCAGTGTAGGACAATCCGTTGATCTAGAGAGACGCACCGAGAGGATCACAATTGAACCTGGGTGAGCATCAAATCCGTAGCCTCGACGATACGCCATCAGCCGCCCGAATCGCCGCAAGACAACGATTCCTGAACCGATGGTACAAACCCCTCGCGATAGCTCCATTCGCAATTTGCCTTTTCTTGAGCTTGAAGTTTTTCCCGGATTCCCGAAGCTGGTTCTTTGTCGCACTGATTGAAGCCACGCTCGTCTGGGCTTTTGGCGTCGCGGCATACGCGTTCTATCTTCTGTTTTGGTTTCAATGCCCTCGATGCCAAAGTCGGTACGGGATCGGTGGACAGTGCAGGTCGTGCGATTTACCTCGGCATACTCCCTCTGAAATGTTCAAGAGTCTTAATGAAGACGGAACCTAAGGTACATGCGAAAAGTCAACTCTTCGGAAACCTTCCCGCAGTTGTTTCCGCACAAATTCTCAGCCCTCTTCACGCATGCATAATGTCCCTCATCATGCGTGAACGGCAGTCTTGGATGCGCCGCATCTCGCCAAGCCACGACCGAATCGGTACTCATAAGTCGGCTTGTCGTCACCAACGGTTGAATGGCGCGAAGGGCGTTTATCAGGAGTAATGCTCAGAAGGTGCAGATGTAGTCGTGACCGATCACATGATGGACCTTGCCCGCACATTCCTCCGCAAAGCCGAGTTCGGCGGACGGCGGCTGCGTGTGTTGGGCGATAGGCAATGCAATTTCGTTAGTAGCGTCGTGCACCAAGAAGATGCTAGGGCTAATTGAGAGCCCTATTGACCAGTCATACGCCGCGAATTTCCTATCGGTCGCTAACGAAGGGGAGCCGAGTTGGCCCACGCCGAGCCCTCTTGTGAGGCCGATGTGTATCACGTCTGCGACCCAGTTGATTGGTGACCACAACAGCGCTGGCAACAGAAGCACGAGAAGGACCGAGGTGCCCCTTCGTGCCCGCCTCTTTATGAAGCAATATGCAGCTACGCCAAGAGCGGCAATTGCTAGAAGAAGGTAGCCGAGCGCTGAAAGAGGAATGAGGAAGAAGCTGACCATCCCCGGAATCTGGCATACGAGTTGCAGGACGGCGACCGCAATCAGACACACGAATGCAGGCTTAGCGACCAGCGGTCTGTCTCGATGAGAGTGCTTGTCAGGCTCACATAGTCAATTTAGCGGATGGGCTAGCAACCGCAATTCCCCAAGAGCTAAAAGCTCTCTTCTCCCCGTGGCGTGAGGGAGTACCTGAAACACGACACTCGATTAGGGACATTCGACGCGTGCTCCTCAGCGATGAGGCCCTAAGGGGAATCGTGTCGAATAGACCTATTTCGTGGCTCAACGAGTTCGAAGCTCGGCAGATTCAGGTCCGTTGGTGTTGTATTCATGGAGACTTGCACGGCAAGAATGTGCTGGTGGGGGGCAACGGAAACGTTGTAGTCATAGATTATGGGGATGTTGCACCAGGAACCGCCTCACTTGATCCGATTACTTTTGAGTTGTCCCTGCACTTCCACCCCGAAGGCCCCTTCAAAACAAGCGGATGGCCGACCTTGGGGCAAGCAGCCCAGTGGGGTGACCTTGATCTTTACCTTGTGGGCTGTCCGAATCCTGCACTGATTCGGGAAATTCGCAGTTGGAGCGATCAAGTTGCGGCCGGAAGACGCGAGGTTGCGGCCAGCGCCTACGCGTACCTTATCCGACAACTGAAGTATCCCGACAACAACCCCGACCTAATAATGCCCCTGCTTGAGGCTGTCTACCTCTACTTTATGTCAACCTAGTTATTTAGCTTGACGCTCACTCTGTAATGTAGCATGATATATACCACGGAGCGAAGAGATGGCGCAGCTCGAAAAAGCAAAAGTGTTCATGAGTGGTCGGAGTCAAGCGGTCCGTATCCCAGCGCAGTTCCGCTTCTCCAGCGGTGAGGTTTACATTCGCCGCGATCCCAAAAACGGGGACGTAATCCTGTCTCAAAGTTCTGGCAATCTACGCGAGATTCTTGATGCTCTCCATAAACTGGAAATCCCGGATGATTTTCTCTCTCCTGCCGAGCGCGCCCACGCACAGGCACCGCAGGAAAGAATAGAACTGTGATCTACCTGCTCGACACCAATATGGTTAGCTACATCGTCAAAGGGCGCTCCTTTGCGGCGAGTGACCGATTGGTGGCTCTGTCCCAAGGCGATGTTGCCGCCGTTTCTTCGATCACGGTGGCGGAGATTCGATACGGATTAGCCAAGAAGCCCGAGGCGACCGCTCTCAAATCCCTCATGGATAGCTTTCTTGCCAGCATTCAGGTTCTCCCGTGGGGAGCAGCCGAGGCCGACGCTTACGGCACGGTGCGAGCCAAGCTGGAGAAGCAAGGCATTTCGCTTGGGAACATGGACATGATGATTGTTGCCCATGCCATCGTTGCCGGAGCCACACTTGTCACAAATGACAAAGCATTTAGCCAAGTAGATCAACTTTCCCGCCCGGTGAACTGGGCCACTGATCTCTAGTCAAGACTGATGCTAGAAGACGAACCAGCCATACCGACGAATCTGACGGGCAGGTTCGGGCACCGTCTTGATCTTTACAGATGGCTTCTTCGCTTCGAGGTAAAACTTTGGTGTTCCACCGATTCGGAAACTGTAATCGGGTATGCCTTCCTCCGTGTCACGAGTGGGTTCGTGCGTCACGTCTTTATAGGATTCTGCGTAGTGAGATTTGTTAGTAACATCCCAGCCTAACGCCTCAAAGAAAGGCTCCAGAAACTCGCGCGTGAGTTTGCGTTTCGTTATACAGAGGCGATAGGAAGAACTCTTCATTACTAGCAAAGTGCTCAACCAGGGCGACAATCGATTCGGGGGCGTTATGTGCCAACGTGAGGTGACCTATCTGAGGCTCAACAGAGATTGTGACCGCTTAGCAGCGGTGGCAGGCGTGAAGACCAAAGGCCCTCAAAACATTGATTGTAAGCGTTCCAGGTGGATGCGGACTGCCCTGTTGGGCTAACGAGCTATTGCCTTTGGCAATTCATCCCATCGCGTCGTCCATCGCGGCGAGCGATGCTCTGCCCTAAGCTTCCAGGCGGCATCCTTCGGCCCGGCGCCGAGGATGCGGATGGTATCGCGCCCGAGGGTAGCGTTGAGCTTGTCCATGACCTTCCAGGCCTGTTCCCTCCGATCCCGGTTCAGCTCGCCCCAGAGAGCGGGTTGCCGAATGGTTTCAGGCAGCAGCTCCGTAATCATGACGCCGCACTTCGAGTATCGGAAGCCGTCTCGCCAGAGCCGTTCGCCAGGCGCACGGCGAGAGCGACCACTTCCCCGGTGTCGTTGGTGGTTTCCACGAACCGGGCGGAGGCTCCGTTCGAGTAGAACGGATCGTTGTTGAAGGTGCTGGTCTGCATGAAGACGAAGATGTTTTCGGCGGCAACCTTGTAGCGGCGCATATTCTCCGCTGCGCGGGTGGCGTAGCTTGCGATGGCCTCACGCATAGGCTGCCAGGAGGTGACAGGAGCGCCGAAGCTGCGCGTGACAGCGATTCCCTTCCGGGTCGGCTCCATCAGCTCCAGCGGCAGGTAGGAAATACCCCGCAGCTCGTAAACGGTGCGGCCACCGGTCACCGTCATTAGCGCCCGAGCGTCATCAGGGTTCAGGGCCGCGAGATCGGCGGCCGTCTGGACACCCAACTTGGCGAGCTTCGCCGCCGAGGCTCCGCCGATGCCCCAGACTTCATCGACCGGCACCGTGGACAGCAGCTGCGTGCGGACCGACGCAGAACGCAAGTCGCAGACGCCCGCATACTGCGGTCGCTTTTTTGCAATGAAGTTGGCCACCTTCGCCAGTGTCTTCGTCGGTGCGATGCCTACACATGTCGGGATGCCGACCCAACAATGAACGCGCTCGCGCAGCTCACGTGCAAGAGGTTCCACTTCCCTCTCGCCAAACTTGCTCAGGTTCAGGAAGCTCTCATCTATCGAGTAATTCTCGACAGTCGACACCATCGTTCCAAGAACATCTCCCACTCTGCGACTAACGTCCCCATAGTAGGCGTAATTGGAGCTGAAGACCTATGTGTTTTCGCGCTTGATGAGGTCGCGGATTTTGAAGGCGGGGTCACCCATTTTCACCCCAAGAGCCTTCGAATCTCAGTTATGTGGAACAGCACGCCTTTCGTTGTCTCTTAAGGCGCGAGAGACTAAAGTTCAATTCCCAAACCATCATTGACCGCAATGGCGAGATCAAGCTCTGTCCCTAAATAGCGTTCTGTCGTAGCGACGGAAGCGTGCCCAAGCAGCAACTGAATCTGCTCGAGGTTCCCCCCAGCTTTGCGACACAACTTCGCACACGTCGTGCGAAGATCGTGGGGCGCCAGGTTCCCGAGCGAAGTCTGCGCAGCATAGTCGACAACAAGCCTCCAAATCGCTTTCTCATCCGCGATGCCCTCCCCGACCACCGTGTCGCCTTTGTTCACTGAGCGGAAGATCCGGCCTTCTGTAATGGCGGTGGAGTCTATCCACTCATCGATACGAACTTTCACGAGCGCTGGGATCGGGATGGTCCGGATGCGGCCGCCCTTGCCTTCGAGATCCGGCATGACCCATCGACCTTCGCGCTGCTGCAGCTGGTCGACGGTCAACGCGATGACCTCTCCCCGCCGCAGACCACAGGCAACGAGCAGCGCCAGGATGGCGCGATCGCGCTTGCCTTTCCGGGTAGTCGCGGAGGGCGCCTGCAGCAGTTCATTGACCTGGTCTTTCAGGAGCCAGTTCCCTGCCCTGACGCCTCGGCGCTCCACACCTTTCGCGCGCTCGATGGCAGCTGCGACGGCCGGGTCGAGCCGTCCGTTGTCGGACAGCTCGCGGGCAAGCTTCCGGACAGCCGAGAGGCGGAGATTGATGGTCGAGGCGGAGAGTCCGCGCTCGAGCAGGGCTGCGCGGTACTCTTGGACCAACGCTTTCGAAAAGCTGGGCGCCTCGCTCTCGATGTAGGTAGCCCGGATCCAGGCGAAGAAGTCGGTCAGGGCTTTGCCGTACGCCCGCTTCGAATGCTTGGACGTCATGCCGTCGAGCACAAGATCAAGCAACGCAGCTTCGGACAGCGTGCTTTCTGCTTCGAGGGACGGACGAAAGAGCGCCAGGTCAGGCAAGGGCCAACTCTAGAGTTTGAGGTTGTGCCGCTACCGAAGCCGGCTGGAATCCCGATCCATCAAACGCAAGCGCTAATTGTTCCGGTGCATCCGGGTGGATTTCCCTCCAGAGCAAGATCGCCTGGAGCGTCGTCCTCATCAAGCCATGTTTCAGAACGCGGGTGCGATGGAGCCGGGCATGGCAGGCCGGGCAGAGCGCGATGAGAAATGCTACTTTCGAAATCCCGGGCCGGCGATGATGAACGATGATCGACCGCTTGCCCCGGGCTGGGCGGGTACAGAGCTGGCAGGCATGGCCGTCCCGTTCCAGGACATGGGCACGGAGACCGGCGAAGTAGTGCTTGTCCCAGTGTCGGCGGGAGTAGCAGCGCGAGCAGAGCCCGGCAATCAACTTCCCTTCCCCGCCGCAGGTCTGACACCACATTGTTGTCTGTCTACGAGCGAAGGTGCTCTGCAGGGGCGCTTTGTGGTCGACGGAAGGGACAAGCAACATGGTGAGAGCCTCAAAACGGCAGAGAAGCGCCTGGTGTGGTTTTGAGGATTATATGTCGTAGCTCTTTGAGCGTTATTTGTCGTACGCTCACGCTATGCGAGAGTTGTCAGACCTGCCGGAAGATCTGCGAGAGCAGGCCATGTCGAGATTCCGACTGCTTGAGCCGCATCTGGTTCAAGGGCGCGAACTTCGTGCTGTAGCCGATGGCTCTGGAGTTTGCTTTCGAACGCTACAGCGATGGGTCGCACAGTACCGGCAATCCGGCTTAGTTGCTCTGGCGCGGAAGCAGCGCGAGGATCGTGGCGAGCGGAGGGTTCTTTCGCCAAGAATGACTTCTGCGATTGAGGGTTTGGCTTTGGAGAAGCCTCCGCTCCCGATCAGTTCCATTTATCGCCAGGTGTGTCAGTTCGCCGCCCAGGTGGGTGAGGCGCCTCCAAGTTATGCCACCGTGCATTCAGTAGTGAGGGCGCTCCCCAAGGATCTGCTTACTCTCGCACACCGTGGCGCCCGTGCTTACAGCGAGATCTATGATCTCGTTCATCGACGTG
>CAZZXL010000235.1:0-6617 GCA_964658035.1 uncultured Acetobacteraceae bacterium | reverse complement strand
CATCCAGCCCACCCTATGCCCTCCAGCACAACGCCATGGCATCCAGGCACCTGGCCACAAGCCGCAGGGACGGCGTGCACCTTGAACACACCCCTCATACGAGCCATCCGGCTGCCGAATGCTCGCGGCAGTCGCCTGCTGCTGCTCGAAAAAGCTGCCCGCCCCTTGCCGGGTTCGTCGGCCGGGTTCGTGGCCCAACTTAGGGACAAGCGGAAAGAACAGGCACGAGGGTAGCCGGGTGGAGCGTGCTGCTACCAACCGGTTATGCTGATCGGCAGATGCCTTCTCCTCAACGCGCCCCCGGCCTGCTCTCTGAATTAAAGTTGCTGACCAACCGTCAGCGCAATGCCGTCATCACCAGCTTTCTTGGCTGGACGCTCGACGCCTTCGACTTCTTCATCATGGTCTTCGTCGTGTCGGACATTGCCGGCGACTTCCACACCACGGTGAAACATGTCGCCTACGGCATCACGCTTACGCTTGCGATGCGGCCGGTAGGGGCGTTGATCTTCGGCTACCTCGCCGATCGCTACGGTCGTAAGCCGACGCTGATGAGCGTGATCGTGCTCTACTCCGGCTTTGAACTGGCGTGTGCGTTTGCGCCCAGCCTGACTGTCTTTCTTATCCTGCGAGCGGGCTTTGGCATCGCCATGGGTGGCGAGTGGGGCGTCGGTTCATCGCTGGCAATGGAATCAATACCGGCGTCGACGCGCGGCGCCATCTCTGGCTTTCTACAGGAGGGTTACGCGGCCGGTTACCTGCTGGCAGCCGTCCTTTACTGGGTAGCGTTTCCCCATATCGGGTGGAAGGGGATGTTCATTGTCGGGGCAATGCCCGCGCTGCTGGTGTTCTTCATGGCGCAGCATGTAGAAGAGTCTCCCGCATGGAAGTCGCAGCGGCATTCGGCGAAGGACATGCTCCGCTCCGTCGGCGCCAACTGGAAGCTGTTTCTGTACATCATCGTCCTCATGTCCTGCTTCAATGCCTTCAGTCACGGTACGCAGGACTTGTATCCCACCTTCCTCAAGTCACGCGGCCTGGCAGCCGGTACGATCAGCAAGCTGGTGATTCTCGGCAGCCTTGGCGCCATCCTCGGCGGCATCTCCTTCGGTGCTTGGTCGGAGCGCATTGGTCGAAGGAAGGCGATGATCATTGCCGCGCTCTGCTCCTTGCCTGTCATTCCGTTGTGGGCGTACTCGCACAGCTTGATGGTGCTGGCGATCGGCGTCTTTCTAATGCAGGTGATGGTGCAGGGAGCGTGGGGCATTGTGCCGGTCCACTTGAACGAGATGTCGCCGGAGGAGGTGCGCGGGACCTTTCCGGGCCTGACCTATCAGCTGGGAAACTTCGTCATCTCGCTCGCCGCTCCCTTCCAGGTTGGCCTGGCAATGCGGCATGGTGGTAGTTACAGTTACGCGCTGGCTGCCTCGGCCGGCGTGGTGGCGTTGCTCATCGTGCTCGTGGTCGCGCTGGGCAAGGAGCGTAAAGGCGTTGCGTTTGTAAAAGCCTGACGCGGCGCTGCGAAGGTCGAAGTCTCATGATCAGCTGGCTGTTCGCGGAAAGGATTCGTCCTGTATCTCCTCCTGCAAACGGCCGTCTCACAAGATAAGAGAAAAGTTCTGCCAGGGTGATCACGAGAAAGCAGTAGAGGGCATGGAACCACAGCCTGTACGACCGGAAATCTGCTAATCCGCCGGTAGCACCAGGTACTGCTCGATCTTGCCATCTGGCATAGTGTAGGTCGTGATTGTCAATTGCCGTTTATGTTCCTCTGCGAACTCAAGATGAAACGTCCGAAAAGTCATGCCTCCGCGGAGTTCTTCGGGAGCTTGGGAAACGCTCACCGGCGGCCCGAGCGGCGCCAGGCTGGCCTTGAAGTCGTCAACAGCCTGCTGCGAGAAGTAGGCATTGCAGTACTCGGTAAACAGAGTGCGGTCAAGAGTGCCTGCCTGCAAGTCGGTAAAGATGGCCAATACCTGCTGCTCAGCCGGCATATCGGCTACTGTCTTCGGCGAGAGAATCATGGAGCCGATGGCCCTGCTGAGGAGGGACGCCGCCGGCGATGCCATTTCATTGGTGAGTACCGTGATCGCCATCTTGCGTCCGGGGTCAACGCGGTTCTCAGAGACGAAGCCGGAAACTTCGCCGCTGTGCTCGTAACTTGTTCCATCATCACTTTCACGGATGAAGAAGCCCAGCCCGTACCCGCTGCTCCTGCCGTCTTTGAGCCTCACCGGTTTGAACATCTCGGCATAAGAGGACGGCTTGAGCAGCGAATGGTCAATGATGCTGAGGTTCCACTTCGCAAGGTCAGTCGGCGTCATTGCCAGTTCCCCTGCGGCGAACATCCAGCCGGCGCCTTCTTTTGGCGCAGGACGCGACGGCCCGAGCGCGTACCGCTGGTAGCCGACAGGGTCGCCTGCAGGCAACCGCGCCGCATCGGTGTTCAGCACGTCTGTCATGTCGAGCGGCGTAAAGATATTTGCCTGCAGAAAGTGGATGAGCGTGTCGTCACTCAGTTGCTCAACAATTCTTCCGGCAATGACGTAGTTGGTGTTCGAATATTGCCACTTTGTGCCGGGATTAAAGTCCAGTGGCTTGTGTGCCCACACGTCCAGGATGTGCTGGGCGGTCGTGGGCACGAGCATGGAGGTCATGACGTAGTCCTCGGGCCAGTAGTCCTGGTAGCCGGAGGTATGCGAAAGCACCATGCGAACAGTAATTTCGCGGGCGCGCGTCAGTCCAGGCAGGAACTTCGAGATGGGGTCGTCGAGTGAGAGCTTTCCCTGTTCAACCAGCAGCATCACCGCCGCCGCAGTGAACTGTTTACTGATGGAGCCGATTGAATACTGCATGGCAGGTGTTGCATCGAGCGGCGGGGACAACTGCGCCTGGCCATAAGCCTTGACGTAGGCCAGCCTCCCATCCTGCACGATGGCGATTGAGGCGCTTGGCACACCCGTTTCTTTGAGCACGCGGGCTGCCGCCTGGTCGACCCGCGCTGCTGTTGCCGGTGCAAGCTGGGCGTTCACCTTCGCTGCAAGTACGAAGGAAAGGGAGGCCATGGTCAGGGCGAAAAACTTGATCCGTGGGAACATGTCAGCAGCAGACTAGCAGAGTGAGACTCTGCATCTAGATGCCGCTGTATGGAAGCGAACCGCTGCACGTCCCGCCACGACGCATAATTTGTGCAACCGCGTTCGAAACACCGCCGCATGGCATGCTAACGAGAGTTGCGCTTGGTATGCTGGTTGGCGGGGCAGGGAAGAGAATGGCGTTGAAGGAAGTAGTGGCAAATCGCACGATGGCGAAACTGCTGGAAGGCCATAAGCGCTTTCGGCGCGAGGTATTTCCAACACGGCGCGAGCATTTTCATCTGCTGGCGGAGATCCAGCAGCCCGACGTCCTGTTTGTCACGTGCTCCGATTCGCGCATCGTGCCGGACATGATTTTCCAGAGCGAGCCGGGCGATCTGTTTATCTGCCGCAACGCGGGGAACGTGGTGCCGCCGTATGGCGTTACGGCAGACGGCATCTCCAATGAGGGCGTATCGGCGACGATCGAGTATGCGGTGAAGGTGCTGGGCGTCAGCCACATCATCATCTGCGGCCACTCGGATTGCGGCGCCGCTCGGGCCGTCTTTGAAGATCGCGATCTGAAGCAGTTACCGATAACCAGCCGGTGGCTGACCTATGTGGATGCGGCCCGCCCACAAATGCGTTCGGTAGAAGAGAACGCGGATGAACTGACGCGCTTGAAGGAATTCATCTGCGCGAACGTGCGTCAGCAGTTGCAGAATCTTTGTACCCATCCCGAAGTGAGGGAAGGCATACAGGCAGGCAAACTGCAGGTGCACGGCTGGTTTTATGAAATTCGCACAGGTGAGATCGAATCCATCGATGCGGAGACTGGCGAGCACTGCCCGCTGATGGATCGCGGGTAACTTTCCGCTCCACCTCGGTGCGGGATGACAAACCTGGGCTGCACCTCGACTCGTGTGGGTGTTTTGGGTGAGTCGTGGCACCTATGGGGAATAGTGTAATGGTAGGGATGGGGTAGAGTTAGCTAGGAATCGGCCCCGGCTGTCATGGCCTTTACCGCTTACGCCTTCATCTTTTTATGGCAACTGTCTTCACTCATCACAATGCGGACGCACCGCGGAACAGCATGGCTGCCTCGCCGTTTGCGGCGGACGCTCCCCCCTCTACCCCCACCCGCCTGCTGTGGATGCTGCCGTTTCTGATCCTGTTCTATGTGCAGCTTGTCCATCACCAGCTATGGCGCGATGAGATCAATGCCTGGGGACTGGTCGTCGCCAGTCCTACCCTTCGCACACTCTTCAGTAATGTGCATTACGAGGCGCACCCGGCCTTTTGGTATGTATTGCTCTATCCCGGCAGCAAATTGACCCACGCGCCGTGGATGTTGAAGCTCATTGAGGGTTTAATCGGCACGGGCATTTACCTGGTGCTGGCCCTGGCCTCGCCGCTGCGCCGTGCGGAGCAGATCCTGTTGTACTGCAGTTATTTTGTGCTGTTCGAATATACCGTCATGTCGCGGATGTACAGCCTGATGCTGTTGTTTACGCTGGTGTATCTGTGGTCCCGCTTGAAGTATCCTGACCGCCTATTGCAGAATGCGGTCCTGCTGGGAGTGGTCGCAAATACCGACCTGACAGGCATGATTCTGTCCGGAGCCTTGTTGCTCGAGTACTGGGCCGATTGCCTCGAGCAGCGTCGGCGCGAGGGCATGCCGCGGCTGGTCCAGATGGGCGCATCGGCGGTAGTGTATGCCGGCATGGTGGCCCTCTCCGCCGCCACCCTCTGGCCTTCAAAACAGATCAGCTGGCGGACCACCGGGCATGTAGGAATGTACTTGCACAGCAAGGTGCACCTGGCGTATTCCGTGTTGAATTACCTGGCCCTGCCGTGGTTCCCGGTGCACAAGTTTTTCCCGCACCAGTTCTGGGATGCGCGTTCGATGGCGTGGCCGACCCTCTATTTTGCGCTGCTGCCGGTAGTGGTCGGCAGCCTGCTCTGGATCTTCCGCAAACGCCCACGCCTGGTCCTGATGATGGCCGCCCTGTCCCTGGTCGGAGTAGTGTTCGCACACGTCGTGTATGACGGGTCGATGCGTCACTACGGCATCATGTTTATTGGCTTTATCGCCGGTATATGGATTCTGCGCTATCGCCATGAACCGGTGTCCAAGCTCGCTTACCTGCTGCTGGCGCTGAATGCGATCGGCGGCGCAGCAGCCGCTTATGGGCAGTGGTCGCGGCCCTTTGTGGATGATGGCGCCGTGGTCCAGTGGCTGCAGCAGCATCACCTCGAAAATGCGGCGTTCATTGGTGCGCCGGACACCCACACGGTTGGCATAGCGGAAAGACTGCAGAAGCCGATGTACTTTCTCGATTGCGGCTGCGTCGATACGTACATGAAGTTTTCTAACCGGCGTGACAGCTATGATCCGGATAAGGAGATGCCCGCTGCGCTGGCGCTGGCCGTGCACACCGTGCATGCGCCGCAGATGATTTTTCTTACCCGCGAAGCCGTCAGACCTGCCGAACTGCAGGCGCTTCAGGCGGAGTCGATCGTCATCCAGCCCCTGGCGCAGTTTACCCGGGGCGACCTTGTTGATGAACATTTCTTCTTGTATAAGGTAGGTTTGCACCCTTAGCCGGCGGGACCCCCTGGGTGCGGCAGAATCGTCCTGATGCGGAGCATGGAAGCAGAGATGGAAAGCAGGATAACTGGATGTTGAACGGTCGCCGTATTGCCGTCGTGCTGCCCGCATATAACGCAGCAAAAACGTTGAAGATGACCATCGACGAGATCCCCCATGACCTGGTGGATGACATCATTCTTACGGATGACGCGAGCAAGGACAACACCGCTGACCTGGCGCGGGAGCTTGGCCTGGTAACCATGCGCCACGACAAGAATCGCGGCTATGGCGGCAACCAGAAAACTTGCTACACCACCGCCCTGGCGCGCGGCGCGGATATCGTGGTCATGCTGCATCCGGACTACCAGTACACGCCGAAGCTTGTGACCGCGATGGCCTCAATGATTGCGTACGAACAGTTTGATTATGTACTTGCATCTCGCATCCTGGGCAAAGGCGCACTGGTAGGCGGTATGCCGATGTATAAGTACATTTCCAATCGCGCGCTGACGTTCGCTGAAAATGTTTTGCTGGGACAGAAGGTTTCTGAGTACCACACGGGGTATCGCGCATGGAGCCGGCAGGTCCTCGAGCGGCTGCCGTTAATGTCCTGCTCGGATGACTTTGTCTTTGACAACCAGATGATCGCGCAGGCCCACTACTTCGGCTTCCGCGTCGGCGAAATTTCATGCCCCACAAAATACTTTGAAGAAGCTTCCTCGATCAACTTCAGCCGCAGTGTGACCTATGGCCTGGGCGTGCTGAAAGTCGCTGCGCAATACCGGATCAAGAAGTGGGGATTGGCTAACCCGGTCATTTTCGATGATCTGCCACAGTCGCGGTTGCCGTATACGGGTACGGTCGCGCCGGTCTAGGCCGGGCTTCAGCGAACGAAAGAGATCATGGTTGCTCAGCGCCTGGCTCGGTTTGTTTCGAGTTCGCTTGACCGA
>CAZZXL010000234.1:0-6644 GCA_964658035.1 uncultured Acetobacteraceae bacterium | reverse complement strand
CGGTGAACATACCGGGGCGCAATGGTTTTCCTCGACGCACATCGATGTGGTCGGGCTGCGTTTCAGTATCTGGCTGGGCATGGCAGACGGCCGGGAGGACCAGATCATGCAGGACGGCAGCTTTCTGGTCGAACCCTGATCCTGTAACGATGCCCCGTCAGCCCGGACCATTCTCAACCCGGCAGCCGCTTTCTGCATCCCTTTAAACAGGCGCTGGCTCAGTGCGGTTCCGAGTGCCGGTGGCGAGTGCAGTGCCGAATGCCGGTCTAAAAACGCCCGGCAGTAGACTGGCCCTGCGCAAAGCCCTTTGTAGCGGCTTATGCACACATTCAACTGCTGCTTCACGGAAGCATCGAGGAAAAAGAGGACTATGGCGACGACAGCACATTCAGCAGCAACATCACTGGCGACGAAACAACTCGGCAACAGCGATCTGCAGATTACGGCCATCGGTTTTGGCGCGTGGGCAATCGGAGGCGGCGACTGGCAATTTGCCTGGGGGCACCAGGAAGATAACGACTCAGTTGAAGCGATCGAGCGTGCTCTCGATCTTGGAATCAACTGGATCGACACTGCCGCCATCTATGGTCTCGGTCATTCGGAGGAAGTGGTGGCAAAGGCTTTGAAGGCCTCCTCCCACAAGCCGTATATTTTTACAAAATGCTCGATGCGCTGGGATGAAAAACGGAACATCTATCGAAGTTTGAAAGCCGGTTCCATCCAGGAGGAGGTTGAAAATTCGCTCAGCCGGTTGCGAGTGGAGGCGATTGACCTCTACCAGATTCACTGGCCCGATCCTGCAGGCGAGATCGAAGAAGGCTGGGAAACTATGGTCCGTCTGCAGCAACAGGGCAAAATACGCTGGCTGGGCGTGTCGAATTTCAATGTGGAGCAGATGAAGCGTGTTCAGGCTATCGCGCCTGTGACCTCACTGCAGCCGCCGTATTCGCTGCTGAACCGCAAGATCGAGGCTGAGATTCTGCCATTCTGCGAAAACAACAACATAGGCGTCATCAACTATTCTCCGATGGCGTCCGGCCTGCTGACAGGCAAAATGACCGCGGAGCGCATCCAGAATATGCCGCAGGACGATTGGCGCCGCAAGAGCCCGAACTTCAACGAACCTAAACTCGGCCGTAATCTGAAGCTGGTGGAATTACTGCAGGAGATCGCAGACGTACACGGGGTGGAACCGGGCGTGGTGGCGGTGGCGTGGACTCTGCGTAAACGGGCCGTCACTGCAGCGATCGTGGGCGCCCGCAATGCCCGCCAGGTAGAAGGAACCATCAAGGCTGCGGAGTTTCGCCTGACGGACCAGGAAGTTGCTCGCATCGATCAATATGTTGCTGCCAACCTGGAGTAGGGCCGCCGCCGGATGCAGCCCGCAAAGTCCGCGAAAAGGGGATGCCAGCCGGCATCCCCCTTTTTTGTGAACATCACGAGCTGCAATTACATGGCTTGCAGGTAACGTGGGAACAGCTGCGCGGAGTGTTCCTGGAAGAGCGTAGTCATGTGGTGAAGCATTTCACTGTACATGCTGGCGGCGCGGTGAGCATTGACCGACGCACCAACTGTTGAACGGGAGAAGGCATACTTGGCCAAGGCACTCATTACGCTCAAACGGATCTGTAGTGCGTCGGCACGCAGGGAAGCGGTCAGCGCTTCGTTGGTGCTGTCTCCATGCTGCGCAGCGTAGTCAGCAAGCTTCAGCAGGATAGAGGCATTCTTATACATTGCCCACAGACCCTTGGCGCCATCGATCCGTTGCCAGATATCGGCCGGAGTCGCGGTGATTCCGCTCTTATACAGGTAGTGTTCGGAGATTTCTTCGAAGCCCCACTCGTTGACACGGAGCTGGCTCACCAGCTCGTCCCACGTACTGGTGCGGCCCTGCTTGAGCTGCCCAATTGCCCAGATAACAAGGATGGCAAAGAGGGAAGCGGTAACTGCGACTTGTGAAAGTAACAGGATCATTTGTGCCCCATGCTGCGCGTCAGACTCATTCGGTTACGTCGCGCCGCCTGGGATATTGTTACCAGAATCTTTTGCATTTGTGGAGTAAATTCGCGTCGCGGCGCATCTTTTTGCACGAAAGACCAGACCCAGAAGGCCAATGCACCAAGGTAAGCGGTCACTTGGGTATGGTTCAGTAACCAGTAATCGCGCATGTACAAAGCCTCATTACCTTGGGGCAGATGAGCAAGGCTGAGCTGCACAATGAGAGCAATCGCACTATAAAAAGCCAATCCAGCCGCAAGCCGGATAACGTGATTTCTCCAGGTAATCCCGAGCATTTGAGAAAAAGCGGCGATCACAGCAAACAAGCCAAGACGCAGATAAGCCACCACGAAGGTGATGGTCTGAATTCTTGTGAAAGCGGTAAGTATGCGATGGCTTTGTGCTTTTTGTCCCATCACCCAGACAAGCATGGTCAATAAGATGGCAAAGACGACCGTCCCGAAGATGGCTAGAGCCCGATTGGAAACTCGGGCTCTAGCGGGTTTTAGGACGGTATGCGCAATTTCAAGGAGTACACAGAACTGAAGCGAAAAATCAACCACACCCGTGATTGTGTATGCACGGTAGTAGGTGTACGTGGAACTATGCTGGCTGAACCAGAAAAGCCACGGATCCAGGATAAGCAGAAGCATTATCCAGACGAAAAATATAGGGAATCGTCCATACTCACGTCGCTTCAGCAAAACACAGGCAAGCGAGAGTTGGCCGACAAAGCTACCTAGCCAAAACGCCTGATCCGTTGCCGAGATCTGCATTTACGAAGGAACCCCGCCAGTAGAATACACGAAGTTCATTCGAACAAGCCGGCAGGAGAACGGGCAGCTTAAGGCATGCTACTCGTCCTCGTGTCGCTCAGGTTATAGCAAGCTATTTGGTGCTGCTCTTCAACACTGGAGGAAGGGGCGCACCCGGGGTCAACTTGCCGCTGCTCTTCGACACGGGGGGAACGGGCGAACTTGGGGTCAGCTTGGTGCTGCTCTTCAACACCGGAGGCAGGGGTGCACCAGGCGTAGCAAAGCTGACGAAGGGGGTGGCAACAACGGAAGCAATCACGAGCGAGCGAAGAGTGGCCTTAATCATTTTGTTTTATGTCTCCAAAGGGCGATTAGTGATACCGCTGAGTTACAGTACCCCGGGAAGTGCCAGACCGCTACAACTAATGTGCTATTTTATACGAAATTATTGCCTAGTTACCTGGGTAACTCGTAGTTGTACCCAAAGGGGGCGGCCTATCTTCTTGGCGTTTTCGCTTTCCCGGTGTAAGTCAAAACCGACCTTCACTGCGCGCTCCATCCTCAAAAGCGATATGCTGACGCGATGATTGCCCATTACCGGCAGCCCTTTAATGCTCGCTTCAAACCCGAAATGTACCAGGGGTTGCTTGCGCATCTGGATCGGAACAGTGGCACGCACGTAAGCTTTCGCGTAGCAGAAACCCCCTGCTTCTTTGAAAAAGCGCTGCTAACTCGCATCGTCGAAACCGGCGCGGCACTTACCCGCCGGTTGGTGGATGACCCCACTTACCTGGCAGCGTCCTTACAGGCCATCCCGGCGGCTTATCGTTTGTCGTCCGTTTCCCGGCATCCGCATTTCATGACTGCCGATTTCGGCCTGGTGCGCGAGAGTGATGGTTCCTATGCACCGCGGCTGGTTGAGCTGCAGGCATTTCCCTCCGTCTTCGCTTTCCAGAACCTGCTTGGCCGGGCTTATAAGGATTATTTCAACCTCGATCCCGCACTCACCTCGTACCTAGGCGGCCACAACGACGAAAGTTTCTGGCAACTGTTCCGCCAGGTCGTGGTCGGCCATCATGATCCCGCGGAAGTGGTACTAGCCGAGATCCATCCTGAAGAGCAGAAGACGCTGCCGGACTTCCTCTTAACTTCCAGGGCTCTTGGCATCCCCATCGTCGACGTGACAAAACTGGTGGCCACCCGGGGCGGCGGCAGAACCTGTCTGCACTACAAGGACGAGCAGGGCAGCCTGCGTCCCATTCGCCGCATTTATAACCGCGTCATCGTCGACGAACTCATTCAAAAGCAGATCAAGCTGCCCTTTGACTACCGCGAAGAACTGGATGTCGAGTGGGCCGGCCATCCTAACTGGTATTTTCAGATCAGCAAGTTCTCCATTCCTTACCTGGAGCATGAAACTGTCCCGGAGGCGGTCTTCCTGGACGACTGGCTGCGCGGCGCCGGCAGTGCGCGTCTGCATGCGGATCGCGAGCAGTTGCTGCTGAAGCCGCTCTTTTCCTTCGCGGGAAAGGGAATCGTCTTTGCGCCGTCCGATGAGGAACTCCACGGAATTCCGGCGGAAAACCGGCATGACTACCTGCTGCAGGAACGGGTGCACTTTGCGCCGGTCATCGACACACCGTTTGGGCCCACGCAGGCGGAGATCCGCATTCTCTACCTATGGCCGGATGGAACGCCCGAGGCGCCGGGGAAGCTCCAGCCGGTACTATCGCTGGTGCGCCTGGGCCGGGGGAAAATGATGGGCGTCGACCACAACCGCGATCAGCGATGGGTGGGCGCATCGGCTGCGTACTATCGACAGGATTGAGCGCTTGTTCATGGCACTCTTTTAGGATCGGCTGGCCTCTAAGGGTCATTGCCGACCGCAGCAGAAGCGGTTACTCTTGCGTCATGATGCAACAGGCCCCGGAAACAGAAGTTGTGCAACAAGGGGCCGAGCTGCGCAGTGCCGTCCGTTTTCCTCTCGCTATCCCGGTCACCATCGAATTTGACGGGGATCAACTGGAGGCGATGACGGAAAACATCTCTGCGACCGGTGTGCTTTTTGTAGTGGACCGGCCGCTTCCCTTGCAGAAGCATGTGCGTTTTGTCATGAAAATGCCCAAAGAAGCCATGGGCACGCCTGCGGATGTGGTAGTGAACTGCGGTGGTCGTGTGGTACGCTGCACCACTAGTAGTGGATGCACACGGGTCGCCGCCGTGATCGATGAATATTACTTCACACAGTGAACCCTTATGACAGCCGCGAAATCGGAGATGTTGAACGACCTTAGTCACGACAAGCCTGCTTCTGACACGGAGCAAACCAACGAATCTGGCCTGATTCGCATTATCCTGGCAGATTCGCAGGCCATTTACCGCGTCGGTATGCGAAAGATTTTCGCCCTGGAAGACGACATCCGCGTCGTTGCGCAGGTCGATACCCTCAGCAACCTTGATGCCGCCATCCAGCGCTTTCCCACCGACCTCGTCATCATGGAAGGCAGCCTGATCAATGGCACCACCGATGCCATACCCACCCTGGTGCGTCGCGCACCCCACGTCAAGATCATCATCCAGGCAGTCGCCTCCGACGAATCCAATACCGTCGAGCTTTACCGTCGCGGTGTCCGCGGGATCATCCCCCGCTCCATCTCCCCCGACCTGCTGGTAAAGTGTGTACGCAAGATCGCCGAAGGCGAAACCTGGATTGATAATCAGTCCGTCAACTGGGTCATCGAAGCCTATCGGTCGCAGGCCACGGCGCTCACCAGCCCGCGCACCCAGCCGCGCCTCTCGCCCAAGGAACTGGCCATCATCACCTGCATCACGCAAGGTAAACGCAACAAGGAAATCGCCTTCCAGCTTGGTACCACAGAACAGGTCATCAAGAACTATCTGCGCAAGGTATATGACAAACTCGGCGTTTCCGACCGCCTGGAGCTGGCCCTCTACTGCCTGCATAACCAGGTGCACAAGAACTATGGCGAAGCAGGAGAGCATCTCCCGGTGAATGGTCCCGCCCACTCCGGGAATGCTGCGGTCGCGAGCATCAAAAGCTAGAGCGGTTTTGCTGCAGGGGTAAAGCGCTGTAGATGTGAGCGAGAGAAAGCTGCAGCTGCTCCTTTCGCCGGGCAAAGGCCGACCTGGAGGGCGGCCAGAAACCATACATCAGCAGGAAATCACTCCAGGCAGTCAACCTCCGACGGCAGAAGGCCGACAGCCCTCAATCTCGTCGGCCACTTGCCTGCTTCGCTACCTGCTACACCTACGCTCCAGCCACGACCACACGAACACGCGAACACACGAACAGAAGATTAGATTGCCGCTTGCCCGCACGGGTGCGTTTCCTGGCCTTCCTCTACCTGCCCTTCCGGCTCGCCCGTATAGGGTGCACGGGCTTCTTCGAGCAGCCTGATCAGCGTCTCCTGGGCATGGCGATCCAAGTGCTCCAGGCTCGTGGACACGTATGCATCGAGGGTCGGCACCAGCGTATCAAGCAACGCCAGGCCCTCTGCTGCAATCTGCGTCACCACCACCCGCCGGTCCTCAAGCGCGCGCTGCCGGGTAATCAGCCCGCGCTTCGCCAGCCGGTCGAGTAGCCGCGTGATGTCCGGATCGCTGCTGACCAGCCGCTCCCCCAGCGCCGAACAGGTCAAGCCTCCGGGGAGGGCCCCGCGGAGAATCCTTAAAGCGTTGTACTGGGTCTGCGTGATGCCGAAAGGCTTCAGCCTTTTCTGCATCTCCCGCCGGAAACAGTCTGCCGTACGCACGATGTTCAGGATCGCTTCCTCAGCCAGGCTGCTGAAAGGCTTCTTCTGCTTAAGCTCAGCCCTCAGTTTCCCGCCCATCTGGCTGCTCCTGTAGCCGGGCTTCGGAGCCGGCGCTTGG
>CAZZXL010000233.1:0-6746 GCA_964658035.1 uncultured Acetobacteraceae bacterium | reverse complement strand
CAGCGGGGATCACGCGGGAAGCCTTGTACAAAGCTCTGCGTCCCGACAGCGCTCCACGCTTCGATACCGTAAGCCGGGTATGTGCCGCTCTCGGGGTGCGTCTCGTCGCCCAGCCTGTTCATCCGACAACCAACACGGTTTGAATTTCCCTAAGCATCATGGGGTGCGATACCACGGCATTGAGAGAGCCGTCGCAGAGATGAATAGCGGTAAGGTAAATTGCTCAGCATGATCATGCGACGCTTCCGCAAATGCTTCGGCCTCACAGAGATTACAAACGATTGGCAGTTGGTGCGTTTCACGCTCGATTGGGGTGGTCGTCCGCTCTTGTTGTTCGTAGAAGGGAAGCCAACAATACCTGACTTCCATAGAGACCCGGAAGCCTGGTCACGTTGGTATAGAACTCCACCAAAGGCGCACCATTTGGTGTATTGGGAGACAGGCGAGCGACGTACGATCCAGTTCGAGCAATCGCAAGGGTTGTCCACCTTTCACGTTCAGCGATTCGATGGGGGATGGCTTCTTGGAGAGAGTAGAGGAGGCCAAACGACGGTGTATGACGCACAAGGCAATGTGCGCTTTGAGTTGGATCTTGGAGACGCCAGCGAAGACCTTCAAACAACGCCCCAAGGGCTTATTTGGGTGAGCTATTTCGATGAAGGTGTGTATGGGGGGTCTATTGGCAGGCAGGGACTAGTTTGCTTCGATAACGCTGGCACACCGCTCTTCAAATACGCTGATTTCGCAGAACAGAATGCATTGCCGATGATCAGCGACTGTTACGCCATGAATGTCAATCAGACGGGTGCCGTATGGCTCAACTACTACACAGACTTTCCGCTGGTCCGATTGCACAACTTCGCAATTGAGCAGATATGGAAAGACTTCGGTGTTCTCGGCAATGCATTTGCCGTGCGTGGAAATGAAGTGATTCACCTGCGAGATAACAAATTGGCAATAAGCAGCCCGCTATCGACAACGCCGGACGATTCCACCGCTGCAAATGTAGAAGATGAGAACGGGCTAGTGCTGATCCCGACGAATCAACGCTACGCCGATGTGGCCGCTCGCGGAGCAAGTTTGTTCATTAATACCGGACAGGCCTTATACGAATTGCTTGACTGATGCGAGTGCAGGCCGTGGAAATGACGCGCAACAATCGCGCGTGGAAGTCGCAAAGGCGCGGCTTCCACATTCCCCACCGCCTCGACGGCGAGCACGTTTCGTCACAACAACAGCACAAGCGCATCACGCTTCGTGCTGCGACGTATGTTCACTTCGCGTCGTTGTTGTATGTTTCTGTGCATCAAGTCTGCTGGCATTTTGTCACGCTATCTGCGCTTCCAACACACTAAGCGCAGTCTTGAAGAGTCAATCAAATTAGCTATCGACCCAGCTAATTACCTCATCGAGGATCTTTACTGCGAAAGACGATGTGCTTCGCACATGGGAATTTATGACACTCCACCCCTTCCAGGGTTGAGTGTTGAGCTAAAGCGTATACAACTGTCAACCGCACATGACAAACAAGTTACAGGTGCACTATATACAATTATCTATCTATCGTATACAATTGTATACGTATCTTGATGAGAGGAAACCATGACCATGCCAGAAGAGAAACCGTTCAGTTTTGAAGGTCGTTTGTCACGTTCAAAAGGCCGCACCGGTCGTGATCGCGTGGTCAGTTCGAGAGCCACAGCGGACGAGCATCAGGAGCTCGAAGCAGCGGCAAAAGCCGAGGGTAAGGCACTCAGCGAATGGTCTCGCGAAGTCCTTCTGCGGGAGGCGAGAAGCCCACGCCTCAACGCTCTTTTTACTGAAGTCGTGGCAACCAGGATGCTGCTGAATCTCCTTCTGAAGCCGATTGCGTGCGGAAAACAAATCACCGAAGAGGAGTTCAGTGGAGTCCTGACAAACATCCGAACCGGCAAGCGTAAGGCAGCCAGTGATGTCCTGCAGCAGTACACGGCCCCGGAGCAAAAGGAATAGCCATAGGGCTTGATAAACCGCTTCAGCCGATGCAATGCAGGGTCTAGGCTCCCGCTAGAAAGCGGAAAGGATTCTGCGCTACAGAAAGTGATGCAGCGGTACGAGCCAGGAGATGAATCGTAAACTTTTGAAGAGCAATGGCACACTCCCCAAACCAGCCTGTCCGGCGCAGAAAGCATGTAGAACGGATGCTCCTGCGCGCGGAGCGCCGCAGCCGGCAGGCATCCAAGCTGGTCGAGAAATGGAAGGTGCGGCTTGCTGATCTTGACCGTGAAGGTATCGCGGCCAAGCAGGCCAAACTCTGGACTGACGAAGTGGTTCCGAGGGGCGAGTGAGGCCGCTTACCGTGGATTCTCGGAGCGTCAGGATATGGACCTTGACTCGCCAGAACGCGAGCTTGGAACCCAAAGAGAGCGCCCACAGCCCCATGGCTTCGGCGCGACGGTTAAAAGGAGAACTGATGGCTATTGATGATCATCCCGTAGAAGTTTTGCGGAGACATTTCGAGCTTGAGAATGCCTCTGCAATGCCATTTGCAGGAGCAATTCTCACGGCACTTCAAGCCTTCCCGCATCCGTTACCGTATCCTCTCGACAAGCTGGTTGGTCGCCTAAAGGAGGGCATAGGGGCAGACGCTACGCATCGCATTCGGGTGATGCTGGAGGTTTGCGGAGATGAAAGTTTTAGCCACGATAAGAGGCTCAGGAGCGTGGAAGCACAACTAGATGAAGAGCAGATCAAGCAGCGGACCGAAGCAGCATTGGAGCTGTTGCTGGACGCTTCACGTCGTGCTTCCGTGACGCGATCCCTGGAGCGCGTGAAGCGCATCGGGATGATCCTGGCCAACGGAATAGTGCCTCAGGTAATCGACGGTGATGGAACCGAAGAGATGATGCGAATCGCTATGGAGCTCTCAGACCGAGACGTTGTTTACCTGGGCGAGCTGGTCAAGTTAGAGGGTGACAAAGTTCGAACTAGCGGACGCCTGGAACGATACGACGCACACACCAGATGGGAGCACGGGCCGTGGGGAACGAGGCCGGCGGAGATCTGGACAGCACCTTCAGCAAGCTCGAGAGCTATGGCCTGGTATCCAGGTTGGCGCCTCCAAACAATCAAAACATCATGGCCGACTTTCAGAACAGGTACGTCCTTCTGCAGAAGGGGCTCAGGTTTAGCGATTCGATCACCAGCTTTGCAGCGAAACCCGATGCCGTTTCGGGGAGGGAGTAGGTCGGATGAGTTGGCAAGTGGCCCTTGTTCTTGACGAAACTTACGGTGTTAACGATCTGAGTATGCTCGTCCACCAGATGCCGATCTGGGCAGTCACAACCCCGGAGAGGCAATCTGCTGCGTCAGCGATTCGTCAAGGCGCTGGAGAGCTTTGGTTCCCCGAGCCAGCCTTTACTTTGTTCACGCCAGCCAGTTTCACAGACAAAGAGGAGACCTGCCGTAATATCCTCGGCACTGTTCTGGAGCACCATGTTCAACTCGCATGTGTAGAACTGATCGGGATATCGGATTCAGAGGCGCTCAGAAAGGTTATGCAGACCGCAGACTTCAAGGCTGCGGAGCGATCCTTCCACGAAGGAGTTTCTTTCCGTAAGCCAATCCAGCAGTCGGAGAATGTGCGAGAGCTGATCCTAGACGCGCGAAACTGGCGAACTGCGGATGACTTCTATGATTCCTTTTTCGAGGCGGTCGGTGCGCCGGCTTGGCATGGCAGGAACTTCGACGCACTGCACGACAGCATAGTGACTGGCGATATCAATCAGATTGAGGTACCCTACCGCATCCGCATCCGGGAGTTCTCACAAATGGGACGCGCAGCCCACCAGGTAGCTGACCAGTTCGTAACTCTTATCCAGCGCTTTGAGAGAACCGGCTGTCCGGTATCCGTCACGATTGAGAACGAACGCAGCTGATCGATGTTTGACCTTGCCAACCGGAGTTGTCGTGCTTCAACGTCGACCGGCTGCACAATTGAAGTCATGGTTCCGATGACTGTCGAAGAAGTTCAAAACCTTGTGCACTCGCAGTGCGCTGGAAACCTTTCCTTAGAAAACGACCATCGCATCGGCTTAGAACAGGCCATCACGCTGCCTCACCAATCGTTCGTGATCTGGCGCACGGTCGAGAACGGGCATCATAGAGACACGGAGTTGAGCGTGTGGGTGGTAGGGCGAGAGAATTCTCCCTACGGTTACAAGATCATCATGCGAGACGACGGCGAGGAGTTTGGTCTTGCGTCAGCTGGCTTTCCAAATGACAAGCACCTGATCCTGGTCGGATGGTACAGCTCTCTCTTGTCCGCGTTTCTAGCGATGTGACCAGTCTGTACTCACTGAAAACACCCATTCAGCCGAGTACGTCCGTGTTCTGTCGACTTGGGAGCGGGCAATTGGATCACGACGGTAGAATTCAAGGCTAGGCGACTCTGCCATAGGAGATAACTGTGACTGAGAACCCACTTGCTGGCCTGCTGAACGGCGCTCTTTCCGAATGCGACTTCGGCGTCATGAAGCATGGTTTTCTCCCACACGGCAGAGACTACCGATTCGTCATTCAGGACAGCTTATGCCGCGAGCCTGGAACATACGAGTTGACGTTTACACACGTTGTTGATCTTCACTATAAGACACGTGTCGGAGACGAAATCTGGCAAAGCTCATGGGCGGACGAATTCACGGACTACGCCAAGTGGACGGAGGTTGGAGAGCCTGAGGGGTATGTTTTTGGCACGGAATGGTCTCTTGCTTATCCCGGAATCAGCATTCTTCAGTCTAATAACGAAGCTCAAGAATGGTCAGAACGACTCCAGCGTCCTATGCATTCGGCAAGTATTGAGACCGACCGCTTTTGCATCGAGCTTGTCTTTAGCGAGATCCGTCATCGAAGGCTCTCAGAAGACACAGGAGTGGTCCGGCAGGTTGTAATCCATTTGTGAAATGGCAAACAGTCAGGCGATGACCGATCTTGTTACTCCTGAAACGGACGTTTCATCCGGGTACGTCAGCGGTTCCGACGAGCCGAAAACTTTGCAGGGAGCCGGGTCAGTCTGGGCAGTGTTGCTTAAAGGTCGGTGATTGGCTCTTGTAGGAAATCTGACGGCAGGTTCTCGCCGCAATGCTGCCTGAGTTCAATCAGCAGGCGCGCCCTATCTGGCAAAGTATGACTGTGGACGATCTTCGTTCCATCCGAACTTGCGATCGTCACCGTGCGATCCTTTCCTCCGGTGTTGATCTCGACGATATCTGCCCAGCGAATGCGCTTGTTTTTCCAGAGCCAGCAGACCTGCTGGAGTCCATCGCTCGCCACAATTATTTTTCCTGGGAACGAGCCGGCAAGCATTACTGTAAGGATTCCGACAAGCACGACAACCATCAGCTTCAACGGGCTTCCTTGGATGTGCATCCCCTGACTCAGGGTAGCGTAGATCATATAGGCGATGAGAATCGGCCACGCAACGAAGGAACGCCTGTTTGGGGTGAATTCAACGTTTCCGTCCTGTAATAATATGGCCTTTCTCTGCTTGTCAGCCCTACCCCAAACAGCCAGAACCACCACTGTGGGCAGGGCAAAGGCCAACAATTCTCGGGCAATCGAGACGAAGTGCTTGTCGATCATCAACCAGATGATAAGGCCCCAAGCGGGAGCGTAGGAATGAAGTTCACTGTAAACGGGGTTATAGGAAACCGGACCTGGGTACCCTACCTTCCATCACCCTCTGAACCTGCACCGCAGACCATTCCCCAAGTCTTCGGGGGGGTGGGATCTCGCGAGCGTTGAGTTCTGCCGCGATCGCGCGGAGCGAGTTCGCGCCGGTGGCTTGGATAGCTGTGATGGTCGGAAGAATCTCCGCGCGATTCTGGCTCGCTTTCTGGCTGCGCATTTGCCGCGCCGCAGCTCCGATCTCTGCAAAGCGCTCAGCCGAGACGCGGCGGCCGCCAAGCTTCGTTCCCCGCGCTTTTGCGGCGGCGAGGGCTGCTTTAGTCCTCTTCGAAATGGCTTCAGCTTCTTGCTCAGCGACGGCGGCCAGGATGTGCACCACGAACCGATTCGCCTGCGGCATATCGACAGCCACAAACTCGACGTCAGACTCCATGAGGTTCGAGATGAAGGCGAACCCGCCAGCTGGCCGAGGGCATGACGGCGCGGGACGCGGAGCTGAAGCAGAGCACGGCGGCGCTTGAGGCCACCATCGCTCAGGTGCGGCAGTTGCCGGCCATGCTGGGCCAGCAGACCAGCAAGTACATCGCCGCCGGCATCCAGGAGGTCGTCGAGGAGAACTTTCGCCAGCCGATCGAGAAGGCCGTTGAGGGCCGATCCGGTCGATCGAGGTGGCGGCCTACCATGCGCGGGAGGCGGTCGGGCACCTCAAGGAGGAGGCCCGCTTCCAGACCTGGACCGTGTTCGCCCTTATCCTGGCTCTGGGTTTTGCTTTGGGAGCCTTCGGGACGTACTTCTTCTTTACCCGGCAGGTGTCAGCGTTGAACAGCCGTTTCGATCACCTGGAGCAGATGCTGGTTACGCCTCTACCTGCTCCAGCGGACACCCACGCCCCGATCCCGCAGGCCGGGAAGAAGCATGGGCAGCACTAAAAGCAGGCTATGGATTTGACGCGCAAGCGCTTGGAACGCGGATGAGGGTTCATGCGAACATTTGGTGATTCTTTCCTGAGCGGTGCTTTTGGGTATAAAGAAGAAGTAGCTCTGGGGATTTCCGCGGCGTGAGCCGATGAGACAAGCCCTGTT
>CAZZXL010000232.1:0-6783 GCA_964658035.1 uncultured Acetobacteraceae bacterium | reverse complement strand
CGGTCGCAGCTGAGCCGGTCGTAGAACTCACTGCGCCTCCTCCGGAGCGGAAGAAGTGGCAGCCGAAATCCAAGTCGTGAACAGCCCACCACTTCGGCCGCTACTTTAAAGCAGTGGGCGCGACAGGCATCGTCATCGGCTTGATGATTTCATCAAGCAGCGCAGGCATCCCCGGTACTCGTTCGAGTCGCGGGTATTTCTCGCCATCGTGGTAGTCGATGTGGACCACTCGGAATTCATCCGTGTTCGAGACGATCAGCTCCATTGCCTCGGTCACCGTCTTTGATCGTCTCAGTGCATTCTTCAAAACGTCCTCTGAATAACCGTGGCCGTTGATCGCGATGACCTTCGCGCCGGGGCCCAGGCCGGCTTTGTAGGCAGCCGAAGCAGGCCGCACATCCAGGATCTCTCCCTCACTGCTTAAGCGCATGCCGACAGAAAAGAAAGCGTCGGCTGATCCGCGTTTGCCGAGCGCGGCTTTTTCGTAGGCAGTGGGTTTATCGGTGTAGATCAGTCGATAGCCGCCGTGCTCTATGCCTTCAAGAGGTGCATGGTTGGTGTGCGAGTTGAGCCGCTCCGTCAGGAATGTTCGCCAGTCGTGGGGCGCAACTTCGTTCAGGTCAGCGACGATTTCGTCGAAGTTGTAGGGCACGACGGTCGGCAGTGTATTACCGCCGACAGCAAGAAACTTTGCGCAGAAATCATTCAAGGACTTCTGATCATGCGTGAGGTTGCGGATGGTGGTGTCGGCATCTAGCCACAACAGTTCACCCTCCGGATAATATTCCTGGCTGCGCCGCCAGCTTCCCCATTGCGGACTGGCGTCGCGCAGAATGCTCGCGGCGTCTGCCGTATCCTGAAGATCGCGCCAGGCGCGGCCGGCCTGCGTGTCAAGGCTCGCGGCACTGAAGGCGAGCGCCTCCCGGTACAACTCCGGTGTGAAGAAGCCGCTGCGGGCGGCCAACACATCTCCCCAGTACTGGGTCATGCCTTCGTAGACCCAGAGCAGGTCGCCCTTCATCGGCACATGGTAATCAGGGGTCGCGAGCCCAACGGGGCGGCGATATTTGCCATTCCAGGAGTGCGTGAATTCATGTGCCAGCAGATCGGCATTCATGATGGCGAGTTCGTCGTTAGAGTAGCCGTGTGCTTCGATGCCGTTGTCGCTGGACTGGTGATGCTCAAGACCTTCTTCGCGAATGGTGTCGCTCAGGCTCAGCAAAAAATGGTACGCGTTGTAGTGGCGCGATTTGTAGAGCGCCCCGGTTTCGCGGACCAGCTTCGAGAGTGCATCGACCTGCGTGCTTTTCAGCTCCAGGTCCTCGGGTGTGTCCGCGGCCATATCGATAAAGTGCTTTGGTGAAATCTCCGGAGCAAGTGCCAGTTCTCGAAAGTAGAGGCCGGTAATCACCGGTGAATCGATCAGTTGTTCAAGCGATGTCGGCGCAAAATTCGTCGTGCTGCCTGACTGGTTTGTTGCTGTCAGCGCGGTGCCGAGTTTCCATCCTGTGGGCAGCGTGAGCGAAGCAGCGATCGGCATCTGACCGACCGGCGTGCCTGCCGGGTACATCACGACGGAGTTCCATTCAAGCACTGCCATGTTGTTGTCAGTGGCGCCGTCTTCGTCAGAACCAGTCGCACCGGGCACGGCGAGAAAATCGAAGCTGACGTCGAGATGCGTCGCGCCTTGCGGTACGTCCACGTGGATCGCATACATGTCGACCAGGTCGCGACGCCAAGCCAGGTCTTTTCCATCGGCACGGATGAAGACGCCGGCAACGTTGTCGATCGGGCCGGTGGGTCGGTGGTCACCTGGAATCCATTCGGGATACTCAAGCGTCAGCGGGCCGGCCTTGACCGGGATCTGCAGGCGCGTATGCAGAAGATGACGAGGCGCATCGGTGAGGTCAACCTGCAGGCGGATGGCTTCTCCTGCAGGAACAGCCTGGGCTTGTGTGACGGTCGCGATGTTCCAAAGAGCAGTGACGCAGAGTGCATTGAGGATGGCGAGGCGCGGAGAGTTCCAGCAGGTCATTGCGGAATGATCGCACAGGAATGGGTAGCGATGAAGCCAGTGAGAGGCGCGGCAACCTCAGCTGGTTCACCGGGAAGTATGCATTGCGGGGCAGCTTCGACGCTGCCCCGGCCCGCAGGATTTACGAGGATCAATGATGTGGCTGGATTTAAAAGTTGCTACCCTTGCGGCTGGGCTGCTGCTTTTTCTTCGGCAGCAACAGCACACTCGGCAGCCTGGAAGCCCATCTTCGAATGCATGCCATCACAAAAAGGTTTTTTTGTTGAAGCGCCGCAGCGACACAGCGAGATAGCCGGTTTGCCTTCTAGGTTCCACTCGCGACCCTCAGCGTCGACAAGTTTGATGGGGCCTTCAACGCGAAAGGGGCCGTTTGGCCGTACTGTAATTTTGACTTCTGCTTCTGGCATGGTTTGCTCCTGATAGGTTTGGCTACTTCTTGAGTTTACTGTGCTGACCAATCCGTGCGCAGGCGTGCAGCATTTCAGGCGCGTATCTCGTCGTTCGACGCCCGGATGCGCGCACTTAAGCCTGGCCGCAAGGTGATGACCCCATGATTGACATATACTTTTAAAGGAAGAGAAAAGTGGTTTTTTGGCATGTCGATCATGCCGATGCCTGTTTTTCGCTCACATCTGCAACGAAGGGAATCAGTTCACATGGCGACCAGTGATGTTGCCCTGAATACTCCGCACGCTGCATCCTCCACGGAGACGTCTGAGTCGGGTGCGCCCAAGCGCATCGTCAACGATTTCAGCATTCAGGTTGCTACCGTAAACGGCTCCGGTTCTCAATCTGCGAATAGCATTTTGTTAAAGAGCATTTTCGCGATGGGCATTCCCGTCAGCGGCAAAAATTTATTTCCCTCGAATATCGCAGGGCTGCCGACCTGGTACACCATCCGGGCCAGCAAACATGGCTACGTCGCGCGTAAAAAAGAGATCGACATCCTCATCGCGATGAATGCCGAAACCTCTCGCGAAGACATGCTGTCGCTACCGTCAGGTGGCGCGGCGATCTACGAAGAGACGGCCAACCTCGCGCAGTTCCGCGATGACGTTGCATGTTATCCAGTGCCGTTCGACAAGATCACGGCCGCAGTCTGCCCTGAAGCCAAGCTGCGCAAGCTGGTGAAGAACATGATTTATGTCGGCGTAGTCGCGCAGATCGTCGGCATGGATATGGAAGTGGTCGAAGCGTCGGTACGTCGTCAATTCGCAAAAAAGTTGAAGGCTGCGGAACTGAACTGGGCAGCGGTGAAAGCCGGCTTTGAATATGCGCAGACGACCTTTACCAAGCATGATCCTTTCATGCTCGAGCGCATGCACGAGACTGATGGCAAGATCATCATCGAAGGCAATTCGGCGGCGGCATTAGGCTGCCTGTTCGCGGGCGTCACCGTAGTCACCTGGTATCCGATTACGCCTTCTTCGTCGGTGGTCGAGAACCTGATCGATTATCTGAAGAAGTACCGCATCGAGCCAGACGGTAAAGCGACCTTTGCGGTCGTACAGGCAGAGGATGAACTCGCCGCCGTCGGCATGGTCCTGGGTGCGGGTTGGGCCGGTGCACGGTCGATGACGGCGACTTCGGGTCCCGGCATTTCCTTGATGGCAGAGTTTGCCGGGCTTGGTTACTTTGCCGAAATTCCCGGCGTCATTTTCGATGTGCAGCGGACTGGTCCTTCGACTGGCATGCCCACACGCACCATGCAGGGTGACCTGCTTTCCACGGCTTATCTCTCGCACGGAGACACCAAGCACATCATGCTGCTGCCTGGTTCCGTGAAGGAGTGCTACGAGTTCGCGATTGAAGCTTTCAATCTTACGGAGCAATTGCAGACGCCCATCTTCGTGATGAGCGATCTCGATCTCGGCATGAACAACTGGATGTCGGAGCCGTTTGATTATCCCGCGCAACCCATGCAGCGCGGAAAGGTCCTCGACGCCGACGACCTGCATCGGCTGGGTGGCTTTGCCCGCTACAAAGACGTCGACGGTGACGCCATTCCATATCGCACGCTGCCGGGAACCGACCACCCGAACGCTGCTTATTTTACCCGTGGAAGCGGCCACAATGACAAGGCACTCTACACCGAGCGACCGGACGAATACCAGGCGACGATGGAGCGGTTGGCGCGCAAGTTCGAGACGGCACGAGAGTTTGTGCCGAAACCCGTCCTCGTGCAGGATGGCCAGTCAAAGGTTGGGTTGATCGCGTTTGGTACATCCGACTTTGCGGTTGGCGAATCCCGCGACCAGCTACGCAACGAATACCAGTTTGAGACGGACTACCTGCGGCTTCGCGCTTTTCCGTTCGCCAAGGAAGTGCACGACTTTGTCGCTGCTCATGATCGCGTCTACGTGATCGAACAGAACCGTGATGCCCAGCTGTTAAGTCTGCTGAAGCTGGATCTTCCGGCAGCGGATGTGATCCGGTTGCGCAGTGTGCGGCACTTCAACGGACTCCCGCTTGATGCGCGTACGGTCACCGACGAACTGATTTTGCAGGAAGGACTTTAGACCACTATGGCAACGGCAACTCCTACACTTCCTCCCAAGGCTCCTAAAGTAAACAGACTGGGCCTGCAGGTACTGGACTACCGCGGCGGCAAGACGACGCTATGCGCAGGCTGCGGACATAACGCCATCTCTGAGCGCATCATCGACGCGATGTACGAGATGGGTGTGCAGCCGGAACGGGTGATGAAGCTTTCCGGTATCGGCTGCTCGTCGAAGAGCCCGGCCTACTTCATGGCGCGTTCGCACAGCTTCAACAGCGTGCATGGACGGATGCCGTCGGTCGCCACCGGCGCGCTGCTGGCCAACCACACGATGAAGGCCATCGGCGTCTCGGGTGACGGCGATACGGCTTCAATCGGCATGGGACAGTTCGCCCACTTGATGCGGCGTAATCTGCCGATGATCTACATCATCGAAGATAATGGCGTCTATGGCCTGACCAAGGGCCAGTTCTCAGCGACAGCCGATGTAGGCTCGAAGTTGAAGACCGGTGTGATCAACGATCTGCCGCCGATTGATACCTGCATCATGGCCGTCGAGCTGGGCGCGACCTTTGTCGGGCGTTCTTTTTCCGGCGACAAAAAGCAGCTGCTGACCATGCTGAAGGCGGCCATTGCGCACAAAGGTACGGTGATGCTTGATGTCATTTCGCCGTGCGTGACCTTCAACGATCACGAGGGTTCCACGAAGAGCTACAAGTACATGCAGGAGCATGAAGAAGCGATCACGGAAGTCGGCTTTGTGCCCCATTTCGAAGATATCGCCGTCGACTATGAGGCAGGTACAAACTTCAACGTGGAGATGCACGACGGTTCGCATCTGCGCCTGAGCAAGCTGCGGGAAGATTACAATCCGACCAGCCGCATTACTGCCGTCAAGGCGCTGATGGAGGCGCATGAAAAGGGCGACGTGTTGACCGGCATCTTCTACGTGAATACTGAAAAGCCGAGCTTTACGGACGTGTTGAACCTGACCGACGAACCGCTGGGTACGCTGCCGGAGTCGCGGGTGCGCCCGCCGCAGTCTGTGCTGGACGACGTGATGCAGCGTCATCGGTAAATGAACAAGTAGTCCAACAAGAAAGCCCTGCGTATACGCAGGGCTTTCCTGTTTCCAGCGGCGCTCTTTTTCTACTTGTGTTCGCCGCTATGTTCGCCGTGGGTCTCAGGCTCGGGGAAGTCGGTATCGTTGTCCTTCAAATCTTCGTTCTGGTCGCGATGACCAAGCTGACCATGGATGTATGGATTGTCGGTGCCAGGTTGCGGTCTTTCCTGTTCAACTGCACCTTTGCCGGCGTCGCTGTCGTGTTTCGGACTTTGGGTCATGGGGGAGAGATGACCAATTTGCGTTTAATGTTGTCTGATCTACTGCCAGGTGTTTCCTGAGAGCTTCCGGTGCCTTTTCCTGCTGAAAAGCGCGCCGACATCTGTCTTCGAAGATCGACTATCGGGGAATTTGCTCTGGCGCGGCCGCTGGTGTTTTCGCTCGAAGCGGGAAGGTGTGTAACTGTAGAAGAGAGCTATGCCTGCTTCAACGATAGCGGGTTGAAGGTATCGTTCGGCAGCTTCAACGAATCTCGCTTCACTCCAGGACAGAAGTGAGAGCAACCTTGTCGCGGGGGAGAAAAATCTGGAAAACAGTCCCTCTGCCTGACGGAGCGGAGATGGCGGGGGTGCCTTCCGCCTGTGCGTAGGGATCTGCCTGGCGGGTGCGCAGCCGGATGGTCCCGGCATGTTTCTGGATCAGGCCCTGGCTGACCCAGAGGCCGAGTCCGGTGCCGATCTGTTCCTTGGTCGTAAAGAATGCGTCGAAAATACGGTGGCGGGTATCCGCATCCATGCCGGTGCCTGTATCGGCAATCGTGACCAGGATGCGCGGCTCTCCTTTGCTGCCGGTAGAAGGGCGGACGCGCAGGTGAATACGGTCGCCGGGCACGGTGGCGTCGAGCGCATTGCGGACAAAGTTCGCCAGCACCTGGCGTAGCTCCGCGGCATAGGAGATGAAGTCAGCATGCGGGCGAAAGCGGCACAGCACCTGGACCCCGGAATGCCTGATCCGGCTCTTGTGGAGAGTGAGCACGGATTCAATAACCTGCTGTATGTCGGTGGGGGTAGGCGGCGTGGACTGGCGGAAGAACTGCAGCGTAGTCGTGGTGATTTCAGCCACGCGGTGGAGTTCTTCCTGGGCCGTCCGGATGTAATCCGCTACTTTGGGGGAGAGGTCTTTTTC
>CAZZXL010000231.1:0-6801 GCA_964658035.1 uncultured Acetobacteraceae bacterium | reverse complement strand
ACCCAGATTCCGCCGAATCCTGACTCCATGATCCCGGAAACCCAGTCCGCCGATGGACACGGAACCACTGTCTGGCTCTTCTAATCCTGAGAGCAGGCGTAGCAGCGTGGACTTGCCAGCACCGTTAGCCCCTAAGAGGGCACAAATGCCAGGTTCTACAACGAGGTCTATGCCTCGAAGAACGGGTTTGGAGGCATAGTTCTTGGTCGCAGCTCTGCAGTCAATCACTCTGTTGTTCCCCACAAATGGCTCTGTATTCACTCCGCTCTCAACGCTTCCATCGGCTCTGTCTTCCCTGCGCGTATCGCCGGCCTCAGGATAGCCACCAGCAGGGGCACCAGCAGAACCAGCAGGGATGCAAGGTAAAGCCGCAGATCGTCCGGTTGCACCCCATACAACTGACTGCGTAACAGCCTGTTTGCCGCCAGCGAGACCACAGTCCCGGCCGCCAGGCCTATCGCTGCCGGGACCATCGCCCGCCGCACGAAAAGTCGTGTAATGTCACCCCGCTTCGCTCCGAGCGCCATCCGGATGCCAATCTCCTGCGTGCGCTGCGCAGCAAGATACGAGACGACTCCATAAATTCCAATACAGGCCAGCAGCAATGCGACCCCGGCAAATGACGCAACTACCGCTGCGTTCAGGCGTGGTTGCGCCACAGCGTCGCTTAGTAGCTGATCCATCGTCCCGATCTCACCTACTGACTGCTGCGGGTCTGACTGGCGTACCTGCTCGCGAATCGACTGTGCCAGGTGTTCCGGCGGCAGCTTCGTCCGCACCAGAAAATAGCGATGCCAGCCGCCATTGGTGTTTGCAGGCCAGTACACAACCGGTCCAGGCTTCGCCGCGATCGCTCCTGATACCCCTTGCACATCGGCAACCACCCCCACGATCTCGTGCGCTTGGCCGTCTAGGAGCAGGTGATGTCCGGTTGGAGTTCCCTTAGGCAGAAACTCCCGCACGAAGGCCTCGTTCACCAGTACTGGTGGCACTGGCGAAACCTGGTCCGCTGCGGCAAATGCTCTCCCTGCCAGCAGTGGCGTCCCGATTGCCGCCAGCAGATTCCCGGCGATATTCCGGATTTCCGCACTGATTGCTGGCTGATTGGCGACTCGCGGCAGCCAGTCCGCGTCGAAGCTGCCGCGCACATGAAAGTCGGTCACCGGCGGAGAACTGATCTGTCCCGCAGCCTCTACTCCAGGGAGATTTTCAATTCGTTGTTGCACGTCGTTGTAGAAACTACGTACCGCTTCCGGCCTCGTGTTCCAGGGCAACAAAACCCGAACCGTCAGCAGGTGTTCCGGCTCAAATCCCAATGGCTGCTTCATCAAGTTCCATAGCGACTCTGCCAGCAGCGACGCACCCACCAGCAGCACGAGAGACAGACCTACCTGCACCCCCACCAGGACGCTGCGCAACCGATTGCCCGGTGATCCTCCGAGGCGTGTCCCACCCTGCTTGAGCGCCGAATGCAGCTCTACCTTTCGTGTCTCCAGCACCGGAACCACTCCGAACACGATTCCAGTTGCCACCGAGATCAGCAGAGCGACCCCAATAACAATCCCGTCCATGTGGATCGTGCCCGGCTGCCCCAGAGTTCCCGGCAGGCTGGTAGCGGCGATGCGAGTCAGCACGAATGCCAGGAGAATTCCCGTAACGCCGCCTGCCAACGCAAGGAGCACACTCTCCACAAAAAACTGAAAAGCCACGCGCTGTCCCGAGGCACCCAAGGCCCGCCGCAGCGCGACCTCGCGCTGCCGAGCTGTCGCCCGAGACAAAAGCAGGTTGGCCACATTGATGCAAGCGATCAGAAGTAGCAGCGCCGACGCGATCAGCAAGACCACCAGTGCCGACTGTACCTGACCGTACCTGTCCTCCCGCAGCGTCTCGCTCGTGAACCGCCACGCGCCGTCGCTCGACGGATACTCCCTGCTGAGTTGCTCCCCAATCCGATCCAGATCGGCCTGAGCCTGAGCCAGGGGCACGCCCAACCGCAACCTCCCAAAAACATTGTTGGTCCGCTCTCCGTCGCCCCGATCATTGCCCCAGTTATTCGGAGTAAGCTGCGCCGCGTGCCAGAGGTCCACGCCCCCCGGTGCAGAAAAACCTTGCGGCATTACGCCCACAATCGTCGCCGTTTGCTGCTCCAGTTTCACCTGTTCTCCGATTACGTTCGGATCGCCTCCGAAAAGCCGCTGCCATCCGGGATAGCTCAACACCACGGTTCGCGGGGCATGGGGCACGTCGTCTCTCGCATTGAATACCCGCCCTAGCATCGGCGCTGTGCCGAAGACATTCCAGAATCCTGCATTTGCTCCCGCCCCCTTGATATAGATAGGCAGCTTCTTTCCCGCAATGAGGGTGCTCTCGTCGAAGTAAAAGATTGCCAGACTGGAGAAGCTCCGGTTTCGGGCTTCAATGTCATAGAATCGCGGACCCGTCATCAGCCCCCCAGCAGACTGCCCAGTAATCCGTGCGTCCTGAATTGCGACAATTCTCTCGGACTGGGGATAGGGCAAGCTCCTGAGCAGCGTCGAATACACTATCGTGAACATCGTTGTCGTCGCCGCAATCCCCAGTGCCATCGTCAACACCACGACGAACGTGAACCCCGGCGAACGCCTCATCTGCCGCAGCGAAAATCGCGTGTCCTGCACTAGACATTCCAGCAAAGGCAATCCCTCCTCAGCGTGGTACTGCTCTAGGATCGCCTCCGGGGCGCCAAGCTTCATCCGCGCCTGCCGCCGCGCCTCTTCCTCGCTCATTCCGGTCTGTATATTGGCTTCCGCCTCGCGCGCCACGTAGTCTTCCAACTCTTCACGCAGCCTCTGATCGCCTCGGCGGCCAGTGACAAGATTGCGCAGACGGATCAGGAATCGATTGAGAGCCTTCATGCCAGATCCTCGGCTTTCACTTCAAAGAACCGTGCGATGATCGCCGCGGTTTGCTCCCAATCGCGCTTCTCGGCTTCGAGGAGCTTATGCCCCGCACGCGTCAGACGATAAAAGCGAGCGCGCCGATTGTTCTCAGAAGTTCCCCAGTCCGACTCAACCGCGCGCTCCTGTTCCAGCCTCAGCAGTACCGGGTAGAGAGTGCCCTGGTTAACGAAGAGCTTGTCGCCGCTGATCTGCTCGATCCGCCGGGCAATGCCATACCCGTGCTTGGGTCCGAGCACGTCGAGCGTTTTCAGCACCATCAGGGCCAGCGTCCCCGATTGCACGTCCTTCTTGGTCTTCACGAACATTTCGCATCACCACATTGCACATTTTGGCTACCAACAGGAGAATGGCACATTCCCATTGGGAAAACAACAGAAGTTGAGTTCAGGCCAAGTCACTCGTTGAGGCGCGATTCGAAACCTCCGACCCTGGACTTGAGGCAATACAGCCGATTCTCAGCACTCATGTTGGCCGCCAGATAGCGCTGAAGATCACCCGCCACTTATCGGTTCTTCCGTACATTTGGTGAAGCTCGTTCATGTGTCAGCGGTGACGGCGTAGCGCCTCTTTTCAAGCTTTCTGCAGTACTCGCAGCCTGAGCAGATCGAAGCTTGCGCGGCCATACATTTGCCGCTTGATCAGCTTGAGCCGATGGACTTGTCCTTCTACTGGGCCATTGCTCCAAGGCAGATGCAAGGCAGCTTCGACGGCGTCCCGATCCCGTGTGAGTCCGGTGGCGAAGCGGCTTAGAGCGGTGTGCCGGGCAGCTTCAAGCCACTCGGGCCAGGCGGCAAGATCGCGGCTGCGAACGATACGAAAGAACTCTTTACCCAGGTGTGCAAGCTTGCTGATCTCGGGAGAAGCGCGATAAAGTTCATCGAGATATGGCTTTGCTGAAGCTGTTTCCTTCAGAATCTGCCACGCTGTATGTCTTGGCGAGCAATGAACCTGTGGCCTTCTTAGCTTCTCAACCTCGTTTCTTTTGCCAGTTCCTCGATGTTTCTGGAGCCAGTTCCAGACACTGCTGAGCTGGCCACGGTATCCCTGCTGTTGCAGATCTCGCCAAAGTTGGCTGACATTGCGACAGCCCTGCAGGAGGCGTTGATCAAGATAGGCGGCATAGGCGTCAACCGAGTGTGGGTAGCAACGAGGCGTTCTTTCAGGGAATACGCCAGCCTGTACCCATCGTTGCACGGTACGTAAACTGATATCGAGTCGGCGGGCGACGTCGGACTGATTCACGCCAACTTCGATTAGGTCCTTTACTTGTTGATGGAGACCGTACCTACGCTCGCGGTTCTTCTGCTTCGTCGTCCTGGATGGAGAGGCGGAAACCTGCAGTGTTGTGACTGGCTCTGTCGAGTCAAGAAGCTGGGACTGGGCCGCTTGCGCCATGATACCGCGGTGGGGTTCGAGAGCGCTTCTAAGTGCCTCACTCAGGTTGTTCAGTAGATGCCACCGATCCGCAATCTGGATCGCCTGTGGAGCAGCTCTCCGCGCTGCCTCGGCATAGGTGCTGGCACGATCACGGCTGATGATCTGCGTTCCTGGGTGTTTTCTGAGCCAGTCGGCTACCGTCTCCGACGCCCGATCCGGAAGAAGGTCGACGACCTTGCCCGCTTCCAGATCGCAAAGAATGGTCCCGTATCGATGACGCTTCTTCCATGCCCAGTCATCGATGCCGAGAACGCGTGGACTCGTCACCATGACCGGCTGAATGTAACGCCGTAGCTGTCGAAGCAGTGTGGATCCACTTGCCAGTAGGCCGAGGCGGCATGCGAGACGAGCGCCGGCCTGACCGTGTCCCGTTCTCTCTTATCCGCTGGCACATTCCAAGCCGGGCACTCCATGTTTAGCCAAGCGTGTATGATTATCCGCTTTCGCTGCTAGTCTCGAACCGGTTGCGAAGCTAATTCAGTTTGGAGCTCAGCATGTTCAATCGAAGCTTGTGTACCCGTTTGCTGCTCGTCGCTACCCTGCTTGGCAGTTCTTCAGGTTTCGCGCAGACGAAGGTGTTCGGCCAGTATTGGGAATGGCCAAATACTTTTCACGACAACGGCACTTTTAAGTTCACCCCGGGCAACGGATCCAATCCGCAGTGGTATGAGTCCTTCAACGTTCCAGGGGGGAACCTGTACGGCTATCCAGCGAGTATTCGCGGCTACCACTACGGCTACAACCCAGCGAACGATCATCTCTTTCCTAAGGAGATGAGCACAATCAGCCACATTCCTGCCGCCTTCTCATATGCTTCCTCGGGAACGACTGTGAGCGGCGATTTCACTTACGACATGTTTCTTCGCTACGACACGGACGTCACTAGCGGACAGAGCAACCCTCAGTTGGAGGTCATGGTCTGGGCAGGCAACAATTCCTATCCTATCGGCAGCAAGATCGTAAGCGCCGTCTACAAGGATGAGAATGGTGTCACCTACGATCTCTGGTTTGGGGACAACAGCGCGGCAGGCTACTACGTTTACACTTTCATCCCTCAGCGCAGCTCTGTGCCGTCGAGCGTACCTGCAAAAGGAAGCTCAAATGTCGACCTGCGTGGCTTCTTCAATCAACTCAAAGGGCGGTCTCAATATAGCGAGAGCATGTACCTGGATGTCATCGAAGCTGGAATCGAGATCACGAAGGGAGACGGTAGCGCTCAAGTTACCTATTTCACCGTGGACGCCTACTAGGTCTGATCTTGCCCCCGCCAAACGTATCCCATAGCTGAGAATCAGCGAAAGGGAGCGATGATGAAGGCGACGCGGGCGCGGTATACGCTCGAGTTCAAACAGGAAGCGGTTCGGCTAGTTGAGTCGGGTCAGACGATTGCGATGACATCGAGGACGTTGGACTGGTCGAGCAGACATTGTTCAACTGGGTCAAGGCGCATCGCGAAGGCAAGTTGAAGGGCGCCGACAGTCGATTAAAGGTGACCGCCGAGCAGATGGAGATCAGCCGTTTGCGGGCAGATCTGGCGCGAGTGACGATGGAGCGCGACATACTGGGAAAAGCTATGGCGTACTTCGCCAAGGGGCAGAAGTGAAGTACGCCTTGATTCGACACAACCGCCGGCAGTGGCCGATCCAGATACAGTGCCGCATGCTGGAAGTGAGTGTGACCGGATACCATAAGCACTTTCTTCGGCGCCTTCAGATCGTCCGACGCCGGCATCTATCCGCAGAGGCTCTCGTGGTGCATATCCGCGCAGTATATGCAGCCAATCGCGGAGCATATGGTTGGCCGCGGATCTGGCGGGAGGCTTCATGCTCAGGGCATACGCGTGGGCAAACAGCGTGTGCAGCGACTGATCAGCAGCACGGCATCCGCGCTCGAGGCAAGCGACGATTCCGCGTCACGACTACCGACAGCCGTCACAATTTGCCGATTGCACCCAACCTGCTGAACCGCAACTTCACTGTCGCCGCGCCCAATCAGGCGTGGACCGGGGACATCACCTACATTCCAACCGCCGAGGGTTGGCTCTTCCTGGCCGTGGTCCTCGACCTGTTCAGCCGTCGTGTCGTGGGCTGGTCGATGCACTCGGAGATGGGCAGCAGCCTGGCCATCGACGCGCTGGAGATGGCACGGTTCCAACGCGCTGCCGACAAAAACGCGAGACACATCTTTCATAGCGATCGCGGTAGCCAATATGCCAGTCATGAGTTCCGCCAGGCGCTCGAGGTGTGCGGCATTGGAGCTTCGATGAGCCGAAAGGGGAATTGTTGGGACACTCAGTCTAATATTTTTCTCGAACGCCGGCTCGATCTGACCCGTGCTGGGATTGGCCAAGCTGCCTTTGCATTGACCCGTCAATGCGCCCATGGAAAGCTTCTTCCATACTTTGAAAACTGAACGCGTTCATCAC
>CAZZXL010000230.1:0-6831 GCA_964658035.1 uncultured Acetobacteraceae bacterium | reverse complement strand
ACCTGAAGGTGTAGAGCGAAGATACGATGAACGTCGGCCTTTTCGCCAGGAAAAAGGGCCAACCTGTATCCAGCCGGAAACACCATAGCATCAGGTAATTTGCTCTAGCAATCAATGCTTTCGCACAGTTCCACGCCTGCCTGCGCAAAACTGCTCTCCATCGTAGCGACCGACCGGTGATCGTCAATAGCCTGACAAGCATCCCGGATCACAATTGCCGGGAAGCCAAGACGGCGAGCATCAAGGGCTGAAAAGCCGACGCAGAAGTCATAGGCGAGTCCTGCCAGAAAAATTCGCTGCAGTCTTCGCTCTCTCAAATAACCAGCCAGTCCTGTGGGCGTCGTGTGGTCATTCTCAAAGAAAGCAGAGTAGGAGTCGACGTCTATACGGAAGCCTTTCCGCAGGATCAATTCCGCCTGTGGCAGGTGCAGCCCTCGATGCAGAGCCGCGCCTTCCGTCCCCTGCACGCAGTGGTCAGGCCACAGCGCCTGCTCTCCATAGGCAGTTGCGATGCGATCGTAGGGCTGGCAGCCATCGTGTGCACTGGCAAACGAAATGTGCCCCGACGGGTGCCAGTCCTGCGTAAGCAAAATGTGCCGAAACCTCGCAGCGATCTGCTGAATCACCGCAACCACTTCATCGCCGTGCGGAACTGCAAGCGCGCCGCCCGGACAAAAGTCATTCTGTACATCAATGACGAGCAGGACATCCGTGTCACGAATCTGCATCTGGAGTCTTTCCAACTGGGTCTGCCTAACCGAAGCTGGCGAACCGGTCTTGCGAATACGTACGATGCCAGGGCAAATTACCTGAAGGTGTAGAGCGAAGATACGATGAACAGGGGCCCTTTCGCCAAGAAAAGGTCCCTGTATCCAGCCAGAAACACCATAGCATCAGGAATTTGCTCTAATATCGCCAGCTAGTCAGGTCAGCACCGGGCGGCGCCGTTTTCTGGATGCGCTCCATGATCTGCGGCACGTACATCTGGTCATAATGGAGACGCGAATACCAGTTCGGCCGGTTTGGATCGCCATTCCAGCAGTGTTCCGCACGGGGTCCGTACTTCACTTCACCTTCGTATGGAACACCATGGCCGGGGGTGCCTGTCTGCTTCAGAAAGTCTTCCATCAAATAGACCGCGTCATTCAAGAAGTAGGTGTCATCCGATCCTACGTAGAGATGCAGTTTGCCCTGTAAGTGCGGCCCCAACGTATTCCATTCGCGCTGCAGCTTGGCATCCAGATCGTAGTGTTCGCGCCAGTAGTCGGCTGTTTTGTGGTCGATGACGCCGGTCTCTTTGTCGAAGATCGGTTGAGGGTAGCCATCTTCGCCGGTCGGCGAATAGACAGCCTGCCAGATATCAAACTGCTCGCCTGACCTGCCGTGATCGCCCAGCGCAGCTTCGTATGCGACGTTATCGCGCACGGTGATCAGTGTGTGACCGAGATAGTCGCGCATTGCCGGCTGTTCGACCTGCTTGTTCGCCCCCGGCAGGTAAAACATGTTGCCCTGTTTATATAAGTCGGTTGTCATGTAGGCATGAAAGTCGACCGGGTCAGGACAAGCGACGAAGGCCCCGTTGTAGTGGTCCGGGTAGAACAATTGCACCGCGAGCGATTCCCATCCACCGGTCGAGCCGCCGTACATGAAGCGTGCCCAGCCCCGGCCGATGCCGCGAAACTGTTTTTCGATGGCAGGGACCAGTTCTGTTTCAATCGCGTCGCCGTAAGGCCCCAGGTTGGCAGAGTTCACGGCATACGAGTCGTCATAGTAGGGATTGGCATGCTGCAGTTTCACGATCAGGAAGCGCGGCGTCCCCGGCGCAATCCATGTCTGGTAGTTTTTGTAGGCTTCTTCCTGCTGGATGCGGTTGTAGCCGGCCAGGTGAAAGCGTTCTGAGTAGTCCGGCTTCAAGTTTGCGTCCGGCGGCGTTTCACGAAAGTCGCTGAAGTCACTGACAAAATGGTCATGGAAGATAATCAGCGGAAAGTGCGCTTGGGGATGTGTGTCAAATGCCTCCGGCACCAGCACGATCGCCGAAAGATACATTGGTGTGCCCCAGAACCTGGTCAACAGGGCAGATTGGATGCGAATATGCCGGATATATTTCGTATCCGCTTCCTGCTTGATCGGCGCGATGACCTGGTCGAGCGAAATGGATATCGGCGAAGCCGAGCCAATGCGGACTTTCATCGGCATCGAATAGAGATTGCCCGGCGCCAGGTTCCAGTGCTGCCCCTCGCCGCGATCGGACGCCAGCTTGATCGTCTTGCCGTCGGATCGATGGAAGGTCTGGTAGACATTCAGCACAGCCTGGATGGTGTATTCGCCTTCAGGAACGTCCTTCAAACTGGCCCGTGGATAGCCTTTCGCGTTGTCGCCGATGGTGAGCGGCTCGCCCGGTTTCCAGCCGTCGACGGTCACGCCGAAGACCATCTGCGACCTGGGGGTGTCATCGATCTGGTGGCGCGGCTCTTCGCCTGGATTATTCGAAAGTAAGAGGAGCACGCGGCCATCGAGCGGCTTCGCTGAGAGGCTCGATGGAAAGCTTACCTTGATGGCCTGGCCTGAAGCAGACCAGCCCAATGAAGTGATGATCACGAGAAGCAGAAAAGAGAAACGGCGCATACCGGAGTATAGGGCTGTTTGCTTGATGATCAAGCGGAGTCGTTCACGTTGATACTGCGTTGGATGATCGCTAGTGGATGCGTGCGGATGACCGCTAATGGTCTGTGCATGATAGGAAATGCAGCTCCCTCCACTCCGCTGTGCTTCGATCGGGATGACAAACGGTGCTTGGCTTGGGTCGAGATGAAAAATTACGCTGCGCTTGAGCCGATGGCAAACTGCTGTGCGGGTCAGTGACCAGCTGGATCGTACGTCACAGACGAGCGGGCATGTAGTAAAAATTCATCATTATTTGGTACCGTGCTGGTACGCCTATGCGCCTGATCACATTTCCCCTCTTCGCCCTCATCAGCCTGCTGCCGTCATTGTGTGCGAACGTTCCATCCGGCGCTCAAGTGATTAATCTGCCCACGAGTAAGCAGTTGCTTGAGCCCGTGCCGGGCACTCCCCAGAAGTTGAACAGTCTGCCCATGGCGATGGCGTGGTCGCCGGACAAGCACTACCTGGCTATTGTGAATGCCGGATTCGGCACGTTTGAATCGGACTACCAGCAATCCATCGCACTTTTCGACACGCAGAGCGGCAACCTGAAGGATTTTCCTGAGACGCGGACGGCCTCTTCGTCGCCTCAGACGCTCTATTCCGGAATCGCCTTCAGTGGTGACGGTAAACATCTTTATGCCAGTCTTGATTCACTGTCTGATCCGGAAGGAAAGGCAGCCGGCGCAACAGGGAATGCGATTGCGGTGTATGCCTTTGATGAGGGAGTGATCAAGGCAGAGCGGCTTATGCCTGTTCCGCTGCAGAAGCTGGCCGCCGGACATACGCAGAATCAGATTGGCAAACCGATTCCGCCAGGCATGGCTATTCCGCTGCCTACGGGCCTGGCGGTTGTTCATGCCGGCGGGGCGGAGCAATTGCTGGTTGCCGACAACTACTCCGACGACGTTCTGCTGATGGATGCAACATCGGGCAGGATCGTCAGGCGCTTCGACCTGGCAAAGAACACGGTGGTGCCGTCGACGTACCCCATTGCGGTTGCTGTCAGCAAGGACGAGCATTTTGCCTACGTAGCGTTATGGAATGGTTCGGCTATCGCTGCGCTCGATTTGCGCACCGGTAAGGTGGGAGCGACGCTTCCGCTGCTGCCGCCCACGCCGGCAACCGGGCCCAGTTCGCACCCGACAGCGTTTGCGTTCAGCCAAAATGGGAGCAGGCTTTACGTCGCGCTGGCTAACCGGGACACGGTAGCGGCAGTCGATGTGCATGGCAGCCGCCTCAAGCTCGCCGGTCTATTGGATACGCGTATGCCGGGGCAGGAGTTTTTTGGCGCGATTCCGGCGTCGCTGGCGCTTTCGGCGGACGGCAGCCAGCTTTACGCTGCAAATGCCGGTGCGAACAATGTAGCCGTCTTTGATGTCGCGAGCGCAAATGCCAGAACTACTGGTAAGAAGACTGCTGCCGTCCATGCGAAAGGCTTCATCCCGACGGAATGGTTTCCTACCGCCGTAGAAGTCAAGGGCAACCAGCTTTTTGTCGCAACGGCCAAGGGCAAGGGTACCGGCCCCAATGTGGGGCCGCAACATGCACCTGCGCATGCCGCAGCGCTTAGTCGCCGGATGAAGCGACCACATACCTACATTGCGACTTTACTGTACGGCTCGCTTGCTTCAATTGATCTCGATGCCGCGAATCGCGACCTGCCCCAACTCTCTGCAGCCGTGGTGGCAAGTAATCGCATTTCAGCTGAGCGCCGGCATCTTCAGTTCGCAGCCGGCGCCAATCCCATCAAGCATGTGATCTATATCATCAAGGAGAACCGTACCTATGACCAGGTACTGGGTGATCTCGGAGTAGGGGACGGAGACAAGAGCCTGACCATGTATGGCGAGAGCATCACCCCGAACCTTCACAAACTGGCGCGGCAGTTCGGCGTGCTCGACAACTTCTATGATTCCGGGGAAGTTTCAGGGGATGGGCACGTCTGGTCGACAGCCGGCATCACCAGTGACTACACCGAAAAGACCTGGCAGCAGAGTTATCGCGGCCGCGAGCGGCAGTACGACTTTGAAGGCGTGGTCGAGCAGGGTTATCCGCTGGCCGAAGGCATTTCTGACATCAACGAGCCGGACAGCAGCTACTTGTGGACTGACCTCGCTCGTCACGGCAAATCGCTCTACCACTTCGGCGAATATGTCTCGACCAAGTTTTGTGATGACTCGGGTGAGGCGCCGAAGGACCCCTCCCCGCTCAACGGCACCCCGGAACCGGCGCCTGAACGGTGCGCCCAGGGGTCTATCCATCCTGGCGCCGAGCTCCCCGCCGGCTATGGAGGCGGTCACAGCCCCTATCCCTGGAATATTCCGCTCATCTACAGAAATGTGGCTACGAAGCCTGAACTCGCCGGCAACTTTGATCCCAAGTTCCCTGACTTCAACCTGAAGTTCCCGGATCAGCTGCGAGTGGAGGAATTCCTGACGCACTTCCGAGGCTGGGTGCGCGACCGCGACAAGGGACATGACACGATGCCCGCCTTTGTCATGCTGCGCCTGCCGAATGATCACACTGCCGGCACGTCGCCCGGTTCACCAACCCCCAAGGCGTCGGTTGCGGACAATGACCTTGCTGTAGGGCGGGCGGTTGAAGCGATCGCCCACTCGGCTTACTGGGACGATACTGCTTTCTTCGTCCTCGAAGACGATGCCCAGGATGGCGCTGACCACGTCGATGCGCACCGCAGCCTTGCCATCGTGGTCAGCAAGTATGCTCCCCGTACCGCGGCCCCTGTGATTGACCATCACTTCTACACCACGGTAAGCGTTCTGCGGACGATTGAGGACCTGCTCGGAATTCCGCCGATGAACAGCAACGACGCCTTTGCGCCGCTCATTCAGCCCCTGTTCGCCGGCGATGGCAAGCAGCCAGCCTACACCGCCGACTATACCAACCGTGACAACAGGCTGATCTATACCGCGAACACGGCCCAGTCTCCCGGGGCCAAAGAGTCGAGCAGGATGGATTTTACGCATGAAGATCGCGCGGACGCGCGCAAACTGAACGTCATCCTGTGGCGCGATGCCATGGGCAACGCGCCGGTTCCGTGGATGGTGATGCATCAACACGGGAACAAGAAGGATGATGATGACGGAGACTAAATGACTTAAAGAAGGCAGGGTCGGAGGGGGAGGGGGGATGCTTTGCTGCGGTCGGGATGACAGTAGATGTCAATCACTCCGATCCGGCAAAGCGTCCGGGTCTTACCTAGAAAGTGTTAGCGGGCGCCGACGCGGGGGTTGCAGACAGGGCAAGCCTTGCGGTGGGTCAACAGGGTGCGGCGCGCATCGCTGCGGACATTGCTTTTGGCGCAGGACTGCTTGTAAGTAATTGGCTCGGCAGTAGTTTCATCCGTGCAGGCTGCGAAAAACATCTCGCTGAGGTTCATTTCGGTGTCACAGAACGACTTTTCCATAGTTCACCCCTGTGTAAACAGTTTAACAGCCATGGTGTCTAAATTCGCTCACGTTTTCGTAACGCGTTTCACGAAAGTTCGAGCTTCAGGCTGGTTCGACGGCAGTTTCGTCGTTCAGCGGGGAGGCTGGTGAGCTACGGCGTGACGAGCTAAATAGGTGTTGCATGGTCGCCAATAGCAGAAAGCCGATCCCCAGCGCGCATACGCCGTTCCACCGCCATTGCGCCCAGGCCCACGTAGAAAGCGCCGAGCCGATCGAGCCGCCAAGGAAATACAGTGTCATGTAGATGGTATTCACGCGGCTGCGTGCCTGCGGCAGCTGGCCGAAGATCCTGGTCTGGTTGGAGATCTGGTTGGCCTGCGCGCCGAAGTCCAGGATGACGACCCCGGCGACCAGTCCTGTCATGTGGTAGCCGAAGATCCAGAGCACGGCAAAGCCAAGAATCATGACGCCGAGTGCAATATTGATGACGAAGCGCGAGCCGCGCCGGTCGTTCATTTTGCCGGCAATCGGGGCAATCAGCGCCCCCGTCGCCCCGAGAATGCCGAAGCTGCCGGCGGTGCCGGGACCCAGGTGATAGTGGGGCGTACCGAGTAGAAAGGCCAGCGTGGTCCAGAAGGTGCTGAAGGCGGCGAAGAACAGGGCGCCCTCGATGGCTGATTCGCGGATGACCGGCTCAGCGCGGAAGATGGTCCACAACGAACGCAGGGCCTGCCTGTAGGGCAGGGGATGG
>CAZZXL010000229.1:0-6866 GCA_964658035.1 uncultured Acetobacteraceae bacterium | reverse complement strand
GCATCTCCAACTATTGGTTGACACTGGAATCGGCGGATGGCTATCATCCTCGCGGCTCACTAAATCCGTTTACCACAGCAGGTAAATGTCTTTTCGAGCGGTCTGCGATGTGAGCAGGCGGGATGTCGACTTCGAACAAGCCGCTAAGTGGGCGGTTCAGTAAGCGTTTACTTAGGGTGTACTACTTTTTAGGAGTGTCAATGATCAGCACGAAGTTTTTTACGAGAGCTTTGAGCCTTATTCTTCTCGTACTCGGCCTTGGAGCCTCGTCAGCTCTCGCTCAGTTCTCCAGTGGTATTGAAGGCACAGCCCAGGACAAGTCCGGCGCTGTGCTCGCAGGAGCCAGGGTGACCCTCACTGACACCAAGCTTGGCGTCACCAAGACCGCCGTCACCAACCAGGCCGGCTACTTCCGTATCGATAGCATCGCGGCCTCCACCTACACCGTGAACATCGAGATGACCGGCTTCGAGGCCTGGGACCAGAAAGACCTGACGCTTGCCGTCGGAGAAGTCCGCACCCTGGCTCCAGTTCTGACCGTCGGTTCGGCATCCACGAGCGTCACGGTCTCTGCATCCGCGGCATCGCTTAATCTTGCTTCTGCAACCACCGGCTCGGTCATTGGCGAAGCTACTGTGCAACAGACACCATTGCCGGGACAGAACGTCTACGGCCTCTCAGCACTCACGCCCGGTATGACGGGGAGTGCGGTCACCGCCGGCGATAACTACACCAACGAATACGCCATCAATATCAACGCTGCCGGTCTTCGCCAGGAGCAGAACGGTTACCAGATTGACGGCGCCTATACGAACACGCCTTCACGCGGCGGCGGCACATCCATTTCGCCCAACCCGGAGATTGTGCAGTCGATTGATATCCGTACCAACGACTTCGACGCACAGAAGGGAAGAAATGGCGGCGCGACGGTCGACGTCTTCACCAAGTCTGGTACCAATGATTTTCACGGGACCTTTGACTACTACTTCCTGAACGACTCGCTCTCTGCTCGGACTGAGTTCGAAACTACCGTTCCGACCTTCGTGCGGAACGAAGTTGGCGCAACCTTCGGCGGTCCCATTATCAAAAACAGGTTTTTCGTTTTCGGTGCCATTGACGTCCTGCGCTCAAGCACCACCACCGCAGGCCAATACACCGTAGAAACTCCTCAACTCGACGCTTACGCAACAGCGAATTTCCCAAACAACATTGCTACACAGATTCTGAAGTTAGCGCCGCCTTTGGTAAATCCGACAGCTAACATCCAGACCGTCAGCCAGCTTCAAAGCAAGCCAAACACGCCGGGCTACTATCCTTTGCCCGCAGGGATCCCGAGTGATCTTCCTGCCCTTGGCACGGCCAATATCAGCTTTTCCACTCCGAAAAATGGCTACCAGTGGAGCGTTCGCGGTGACTATTATGTCCGCGAGAGCGATCGTATCTATGTGACGACCATACGGACCTATGTAACCAACGTGAATGCAACTCCGCGTCCTTATCTGAATGACAATGCAGTTTCCAGTTCAGACTTCGTCAATGTCGACTGGACCCACACGTTCTCCCCGCGCCTCTTAAACGAAGGCGGAGCGAATATTATTCGTCCGTACGGGGCCGATTTGCCGACACCGGCGACTGCCATCCCTTACGTCAATGTCACCGGGCTGCAGGGCTTCTCGAATTGGGGTCCGGGCAACTTTACCCAGTCCACGCTAGGCTGGCGTGATGTAATGACGGCGACCGTCAAGTCACACACACTCAAGTTCGGCTTTGATCAATTCAATATTCGCGAAGCCGATGCCCAGAGCGGCGCCTTTGATCGTCCCACTTACAATTTCAACAGCCTGCTTGATTTTGTGCAGGACAAGGCAACCACCGAATCAGCCACACCCGTCAACCTGTTGACGCACCTCGAAGCACCTTACAACCGGCGGTACCGCGAACTCTATACCGGCGTCTACATTCAGGATGACTGGAAGATCAAGCCAACCTTCACATTGAATCTCGGTATCCGGTATGACCAGATGGGCAATTTCTTTTCCATCCTCACGCCGCAACTCACTAACTTCACGCTGGGCTCGGGAACCACGTTGGATCAGAGGATTGGCTCCGGTGTTGCCGGGCTCACGAAGGGCAATAACGTCCTAAATCACAATGTGTGGGAGTTGACCCCGCGTATCGGCTTCGCCTGGGATGTATTCGGGACAGGTCGCACATCCCTTCGCGGCGGGTTCGGTATGTTTGCCGATCAACCACCCTACATCCACATCACAGATATCACGGCCGGCAACCTGCCAAACGTGTATACCCCGGCAATCAGCGTCTACACCGGCACCACACCCACCTTCCAATTGTGTAATGAACCAATCGGATTTACCGAAAAATGTCCCATTGTAGATACGAGTGGTGTGGTGTTGAACGCAAGTGGTGGCATCACGGGGCAGAGAGCGAGCCTTGGTGGCTACTCCACCGCTTACAAGCTGACGCAGGTTGAAGACTTTACCCTGAGCCTGCAACAGCAACTTCCCGGCCACACCGTGCTCGAGCTGAATTATTCCGGCTCTGCTGCTCATCACCTTCCTGTCTTTAACCAGGATCTGAATCGCTTCGCTGGCGATTTGATTGTCAACAGAGGTTCGCTCCAGCGGTTAAATCCGAACTTCGGCCAGATCCAATACGCCGAGTCGAATGGCAACTCCTTCGGCAGCTATGGCTCTGCACTGGTGCAGCGTCAACTCACCCACGGCTTCGCGCTTCGCGGTATTTATACCTGGGGCAAAGGCCTGGATACCTTCAGCAACTCGGGCTCGCTTGACTCCGGAGCGATCACAACCTCTACACAGGTCATCGAGAACAACAACCTGGCAGCGCAGCGCGGGCGTGCAGACTTTGACATTCGTCAACAGTTCTCGGCAGATGGGACGTGGGTAGTCCCGACCAACTACAGCCATGCTATCGAGCGTCAGGTTCTGGGTGGTTGGCAGTTCGGCGGTGTGTGGATCATGCAGACCGGCCTGCCATTCACGGTCTATACCAGCGCCGCCTTCAACCCAGTGCTGAACAGTTCCGGGGCGGTGGTTGGCAACTCGGGTGGCGATTACAACGCTGACGGATCGAACTATGATGTGCCGAACCGTCCAGGCTTCGGCAATCATCTTCCAAGCCAATCAAGAAAGGCTTTCCTGAATGGACTATTCGCAGCGTCTTCGTTCCCCATTCCTACTCTCGGCACGGAAGGCGACCTAGGTCGAAATACCTACGACCAGCCGGGCTACAACAATGTCGACTTTACCTTTGAACGTTTCTTCGATGCGCCGTGGTTCTTCGGAGAGAAGCTGCGCATTGAGGCCAAGGGTGAAACCTTCAACCTGTTCAATCGTGCCAACCTGACCGGGGTCAATTCTGACTTGTCCTCAAGTCTGTTTGGTCACTCCACCAATCAACTCCCGGCGCGCAGCCTGCAGTTTCACGTCCGCGTCAGCTTCTAGTCTCACTTCTTTACTAAGTGAAAGAGTGATGGTAGGTCATCGTCTCCACGACATGACTCACCATCACTCCTTCTCTTTTTTTCAATTTCGTTTCGAGTGCATGCAGAGCACCTTGCTCTATATAAGATGAGGGTGAGCCACTTCTCTGCCATGCTTCGAATCTGCTCTGCCTGCACTCTTCTGTTGTTGTCGATCTGCCTGTTGTCGTACATAGCCGTCCGACGGACGCTGTCTGTCTCTGCGCAAGCATCCAATCTCCCAGGAACACCCAGCCAGCGAGATGGTTATCTCGGCGATAACGCCTGTACAGAATGCCACCAAGAGCAGGCTCTCACCTATAAACACACTGCGCATCATTTAAGCGGTCAGTTGCCGAGCAGGAAATCTATCCTGGGGTCCTTCGCTCCGGGAAAAAACGTCCTCACTATCTCGCATCATGACGAAATAGACCCTGAGCCGAACGTCTCCTTCAACATGGAGGCTCGTGACGGCGGCTATTATCAGACGGCGGTGATTGAAAGTGCCGTCGTACACACCACGCACTCAGAGCGAATGGATCTAGTGATTGGCTCAGGGACGCGTGGACAAACCTATCTTTATTGGAAGGGCAACAACCTGTTCGAGCTACCTGTGAGTTACTGGACGGATGGTATGAAATGGATCAACAGTCCGGGCTATAAGGACGGCACGGCAGACTTCTCTCGTGCAGTAAATGCCCGCTGCCTGGAGTGCCACGCAAGTTACATTCAATCTCTATCTTCTGATCCGCAGGCAAATCTGTTTGATCCGGCCAGCCTCGTACCTGGCATCTCCTGCGAAAGCTGCCATGGGCCAGGCGCCGATCATGTAGCGCACGAAAGTAATCCATCTGCAGCCATGGCCGGGACGGATGCATATGCCATTCTCAATCCGGCAAAGTTCAACCGCGATCGGCAGGTGGACCAGTGCGCGCTTTGTCACGATGGCACGCAGAGCCGAGAACTCGCTCCGGCCTTTTCATATCGTCCCGGCAAGCCGCTGGACGATTATCTTGCCGTCGACATCCATGATATTTCCGATCAACCGGATGTGCACGGCAACCAGGTTGAACTGCTAAAAAAAAGTCGCTGCTATCTCTCTTCGCCATCCATGTCATGTGCGACGTGTCACAACGTGCACGAGCCGGAGCGTCCTGCCTCCAGCTATTCCGATCGATGCCTTGCCTGTCATCAGGTGCAAGCCTGTAAGGTGTTCCACAAGCTGGGAGGTAAAATCGCTGGCAAATGCATCGATTGCCACATGCCATTGCAGCAAACCAACGCGATCGCTTCCGAGACCGCAGGTCGCTTGCTGCGGACATCCATCCGCACGCACTGGATCAAGATTTATCCTGAGCTAGCCAGGTGAGTAGACCGCGGAGTCAATGAGCCAGGTAGTCGGGAATGAACGACCAGTCTGCAACGAAACTTATGCGTGCTTGTACGGAAGCCACACAGCATGGCCGAACGCTCTCGATTGCACCATGCATAGTACGGAATCCACCTGAGCATGGTTGCTTATCTCGCGGGGGATACCGCCAATCGTTAACCTACGATTACTCTCTAAGTCGACGAAGCAAAGGTGAGCACCTGGAACACCGCGCACACGGTGAACTTCCACCATACCTACGACGCCAGGCAGAAAGCTGATGCCGCATGGCCTGGATCGGGCTTATCGATAACATGACAGTTATGGTTGTTCATCAGCAGAAGAGCTTCGGCAGTCGTGTGCGAACTCACTCCGACATGCCGGGTAGGCGTCGCGGTCTGCGACTTCGGTCTCGACCTGACGACAGACGCCGCGTTGCATTGGCTCCGGTCTTTTGCTGTTTGGCTCCAAACATAGGCATCCGGCAGTGTCGCGTATCACCTTGACAGAAATTGCTAGTCGTTCACTCTAAGGCTTAAAACTATTGGTGCCGGGAGGGGGGGTCGAACCCCCACGAGGTTGCCCTCGGCGGATTTTGAGTCCGCTGCGTCTGCCAGTTCCGCCATCCCGGCTTGGTTAGGCGAGAACATTCAATGCTTGTCTCGCCTAACCACATTTTACAGGTTTATTGGACCGCACCTAGGAGCTTGTTGAGATAGGGGGCCGGGGTGCTGCATGAGTGGATATTTGTGCTGTGCGAAGCTGTTTGGCGCAGTGTCTTCGGAAGATTGAGGCGCTTGTTTTGTTTGAACAGTTTAACCGGCTATTTTGAGGCGCAGATCTGCTTCAGACCTTGCTCGGTCTGCCGCGCAATGAGCCTCGGCATCCGAAGCAGGTTGAGGGCGGCGCAGTTGAAGACGAAGACCCAGTCCACTTGATGCAGTCCGCGTACCCTCAGTCGCCCAGCGGACCGGTCTGTTTCAGCCATTCGAACGTCTTTTCCACCAGCCGGCCGTTGCGGTTCTCCACCAGCGCATGGCCCAGATACGCCAGCTTCGACTCCGTCCCATAGCTCTTCTTGTACAGGCGGGCGTCCGGATCAGTGGTCGATTTGCGCGTCTCGTTGCCGCGCTTTTGTTCGTGGAAGTTGGTGCCTTTGTCGTCCGAAACGTCTCTCTTGCGTAAGCTCTTCTGCGACGCCCAAGCTTGAATCAGCGTGCCATTCACGGTGAACTGTTCATCCCTCATAAGCGCTTCGCCTGCGCGGTTACGGCGGCGAAGAACTGCTGCGCCACGTCGGAAGTCAGCAGACGTTCGCGGTTCTTGGAGAACACGGCGTGGTTCCACATCGCGTCGTCCATGCCCAGGCCCACGAACCACCGGAACAGCAGGTTGTAGTCCATTCGCTCGACAAACTGCCGCTCCGAGCGCACCGAGTAAAACGCCTGCAACAGCAGCGCGCGCAGCCCGTACTCGAGAGCGATCGAAGGCCGGCTGAGGCCGAATACAGGCTGTCGAACGCGCCACTCAACGAGCGCAGAACCACATCCGTGATCCGGCGAAATCTCCCGCAACGGATGATCCTCCGGAACCCGCTGCTCCAACGTCACATAGCTAACATCCCCCCTGAAATCGCTCGTCTCCACGCATACCCAAGCGACGAACAACCACCAAGGAAATTCTTAACCTGCGCAAACACCGAGACCTATTTCAACAAGCTCCTAGGTCTCAGCCTCTGTAGTTCCATGCCGCAGGCGACTGCGTGTAGTGCGGTCATCCTCAGGTTGTCTGCGGCTATCCAGGCCCACAAACGGCCTGCGGTATCTCCGGCTATCTGAGCCTGAGCAAGGGGCCGTCCTGCCGCGGACAGGTTGCTTGGTGGCTCGGAGGCTTTGGACGCCACCTCTATATGACCGCCGGTGCTTAGGGCGGCCTGCACGGTGTCGGCTGAAACACCCTCAGGGAACTGCAGGACGATGGATAGTGCATAGCCAT
>CAZZXL010000228.1:0-6880 GCA_964658035.1 uncultured Acetobacteraceae bacterium | reverse complement strand
GCGTGTGTAGTGCGTGATTGGCGCGACGGACGCTGCGTGTTTGTCCCAGTTGATTCACAAGCCAACCTTATGCTTCCGGAGCCACGTTGGAAAATCGTCCAGTAGTCGTGCGCCTGCCTCAAGCGCTGCCAATACATCTTCGACGCGAACCGATTCGTCGGGGTGATGACTGAGGCCGCCCGGGCTACGCAGGAAAATCATGGCCGCAGGCAGGTGCGGCGCAATGATCATGGCGTCATGGCCGGCTCCACTTACCATCCCGGCGAATGGCTCACCGCTTGCCGATATTGATTGCTGTACCAGTTGCATCAGTGACTGATCGAGCCGCACCGTGTCCTGGTCAACCTCAATGACTTGGCTCACCGTTATGCTTCGTTGCGCACCGATCATCTCCGCTGAACGGATCATCTGCTGCAACAATGCTCGACGAAGAGAATCATGGGGCGAACGCACATCCAGACTGCAGTGCACAATTCCGGGAATGATGTTCGTCGCGCCTGGTTCGCAGGCAACGCGACCCGTGGTCGCGACACTGTCGGGTGTTGAGCCGGCTATTGTTTCTACATGCAGCAGCCACTCCGCCGCAGCGGTCATGGCGTCCCTGCGCACAGCCATCGGGGTTGTCCCCGCATGCCCTGCATGTCCATGAAAGGTAAACGTGGCCCGGCTTTGTCCGGCAATGGCTTCTACCGCCGCAAGTGACTGCCTTGCTTTGTCGAGAACAGGGCCCTGCTCGATATGGAACTCCAGATACGCGCAGCTGCGAGATGAAAGTGCAGCGCCGCTTGCAGAAGGATGCCCGTCCGCGAAACCTTCAAGCGCCGCGTCAAGCGTTACGCCATTTGCATCCAGGCGTTGATGGTCCGTTGACGTCAGCGTTCCTGCGGCCGCACGGCTACCGATAAAAGGAAGCCCGAACCGGACGCCTTCTTCATCAGAGAAGCCAATCACTTCAATCGCGAAGGGCAGTCGCCTGCGGCCGAGCGACTCCACCAGCGCTATGCCGATCAGCACGCCGAGGATGCCGTCATATCTCCCGGCATCCGGCACCGTGTCAAGATGCGAGGCGACAATGAGCACCGGCGCCTCTGCCGTCTCGCCTTCATACATGCCGCGCAGGTTTCCGGCAGTATCCAGGCGCACCTGCATACCCGCCTGCTCCATCCACTTGCCGGTCAATGCGTTGCAATGTTCCATTGCCGGCGACAGAAAAGTGCGCTGGATCTTTCCCTCATCATCCGTCAAGGCTGCAAGCGCATCGCAGCGGTGCAGCACAACTCCGACGAGCGCCGCCATCTGTGCTCGCGTATCGCGCTTCGCACAATACTCTGCCGACGCACTCCCGGGAACAGTCACCCGGACCTCCCCACCCGGGCTGCAATGGAACCATGAGGCTCATCCGTTGGCATAAAAACAATGTTCGGGTTGTCCTGGCCGAATGCGGATAAATCCACCAGGTTGCAATGCTTGTTAGGCATCAGGAGATTGATCTCATCCACCGCCTCAACTGCACCCAGCGAAGCTTCCGCCATTGCATACAGGGTCTGTTGTACAGACAGACTCTCATGCGCCGCGAAGGTACTGATCAGCGCGTTCTGCATAATGCCGCGCGCCCCGGTGAAATCAAAAGATCCCGAGACCACGGCCTGCTCGACGTACAGCCATTCTGCTTTGGCCAGTGTTCCGAAAAGGCGATCATGCGTCTCCTTTAAAGTAGTCAGCTTATCTTTCATAAATCCGGCAAACGCGGAACCGGCCGTTTTCAAGAGCCACAGATCTTCGAAACCTGATGTGACTGCAAGCCTTCCCACACGTGTATAGGTAACAGTCGTACTATCATTGCCGCCGGCGCCGTGAGTAAAAGCGGTCGCAAACTGCCGCCCGCTGACGACAATTGGCATCCAGGCTGTGGAAGCAATGCGCACTCCGGCAAGCTGGGCATTGGGGTTGGTCTCGATGAAATGCCTGGCAAGCTCAATGGCAAAGTCTTCCATGGCGACTGCGGAGGACGCGCGCGCCAGCGAATAGACCGTATTCTTCATGGTGTCGGTAGGAAGCACGCCACTGTTATCGCCTTCTTCAAAACACGCTTTAAAGTTGCCTTCAAGCCAGACCTCAACCGTCCACTCGTCCACCCGGTCATGAGGGGCGCCGCGTGTGACCTTCATCAGTCGAACCCGCGATTTACCGTACCGGTTTTCACCTAGAACAAGCTTCATCTGTCAGCTCCCACGGTACGTGGTATACCCGTTCGCTGTAAGCAGCAGCGGCAAATGATAGTGGGCAGCCGGGTCGCGGACGAGGATTGTGATCTCGATAAGAGGATAAAGCGGGGCCAACGTTTGAGCAGCAAAGTAATCACCGGTTGCGAACGAAATACGATAAGTGCCGGCCGTCAACACATATCCATCCGGCAGCAGCTGCTTTACGCGCCCTTCCGCATCCGTGCTGAGTGAAGCGATTTCGCGCCACCCGCCGTCGTTCCGCAACAGGGTCACCAGTACACCGCCGGCTGGACGGCCAAGCGCCGTATCAAGTATGTGGGTTGAGATTCCTGTCACCGCAGCAGCCATTTCTTCAAGCGTACCTGCGTGATCCGGCTCTGTTGTTCAACTGCTTCGCGCAACTCCTGCTCTTCATCATGCTGCAGCCTGCTTTCAAGCATCGCGAGCATCTCTGCTGCCGATTTGCCGGTAGCGCAAACAATATAGGTGCGTCCATATCGCCTTTCATACGCAGCATTGCCCTCTGCCAGCCGTTGCAAAGTATCGTTGTCGGCACTCGCAACGGCCCGTTGTTCTTCTCTCGACCAGGCTGCCGATCGTCCGGTGGTTCCAACGGGTGCTTTGGTCTCACCAATTCGAGGGTGACTGCCGAAAGCCTCCTGCCAGTCGGCCAGGCCCAGATTGAACCAGATTGCATCTGATGCCTGTTGCAAAGCCGCGACGGAGGCAAAGGGTCGCGCCTTGGCAAGACTCTCCGCCCACGCGCGTGAGCCGCAGCAGGGAAGTATTTCCTCCGCAGCAGTTTGCAGGTCGGCATGGTGCCAGGCATTAAGAACCGCTTCAGTCCTACCTGCATCCGCCAGTCTATTTTGTTTGCAAACTGTCGCCGCCCGGGTGACGGCTTCGAAAATTCGAATGTACCCGGTGCAGCGGCAGAGATTGCCATTTAAGCCTTCGCGGGTCTGCGCTTCCGTCGGCGTTGGATACTTTTCGAGAAGATGAAGGGTCGCGAGCACCATGCCAGGCGTACATATGCCGCACTGTGCCCCGCCGCATTCAAGAAAGGCCTGTTGCACTGGATCAAGATGCTGGTCTGTACCAACTCCTTCAATGGTTATCACCGAGGCGCCTGCCGCATGTGCAATCGGCACCAGGCAACTGTTCACCAGTTCACCGTTCATCAACACCGAACAGGAGCCGCACTCGCCTTCGCCGCAGCCCTCCTTGGTCCCTGTAAGTCGCAGGTCATGACGCAACACATCCAGCAGCCGCGTCATGGGCGGCACATGGACGCGCTGCTCCATGCCATTGACTTGAAGCTGGAAGTCGTTTTCGTTCATGTTCGAGGCTGCGGCATGGAGCAATCCTGCATTGCTTCAAACTGACTTAAATTGCCCTATCGTACTACGGTCCGTGTCTGGAACAATCGCCCGGTTGATGGCGAAGCTTAGACTTCCCGGCCGAATGGCGCTTCCGCAAAAATCTCTCTGTCATAGACAAGGCGGCCACGCACATAAGTGGCAACCATCTTCCCGCGCAACCGCTCACCGGCATACGGTGTCAACTGGTGGCGCGAATGCAGCCTGTCTGCAGTGACATCCGTAAAGGCCTCAGGGTCAAAGATTGCCAGGTCTGCGTCAGCGCCCGGTGCAATGCTCCCTTTTCGCCCGACCAGGCCTGCCAGTTCTGCCGGTTTCTGTGCCATTAGACGAGCAAGGTCTTCCAGCCCGAATCCACGTACACACATCTCCGTCCACATGACCGGTAGTGCTATTTGCAGGCTCGCAATGCCACCCCACGCCGTATCGAAGCGGCCTTCCTCCACGCGCTTCATCTCTGGCGGACACGGAGAATGGTCCGTTGCAACCAGGTCGATCTCGCCGTCGTGCAGTGCCTGCCACAGCGCTTCGCGGTTGGCGCCATTACGGATTGGCGGCGCGCACTTATGCCACGTGCTCCCATCTGGAATACCCTCAGCGGCAAAGTGCAGGTAATGTGGACACGTCTCAACCGTGACCGCCAGCCCCTCTGCACGGGCCTGCCGCAAGGCGGGAAGCGCCGCGCTCGTCGCGAGGTGGACGATGTGCAATCGAAAGCGATACGTACGACATAGATCAAGCAACACGCGAATGGCTGCTACTTCAGCTTCATCCGGACGACTGCGCAGATAAGTCTGATAGCTTCTCCAGTCGGCCTCCGCCAGCGAAGCCGCTATTGCATCGATAGGCTCCTGCAACTCCGCATGCACCAGCAGCGGCAGTCCAGTGCGCGCAACATGCGGCAAGGCAGCCTCCAGCTGGGCAGCCGTCACCATCTCAAAGCCATCACATCCGGGATAGACCAGGAAAGCTTTATACCCCTTCACTCCGGCCGCAGCCATAAGCTGGATTTCCTGTGCGTTGTCCCCCGCGACCCCGCCCCAGGCCGTCCAATCTACAAAACACTTTCCTGCCGCAGCGCTTCGTTTTGTCTGCAGCGCGGCTACCGTCGTTGTCGCAGGCAGGCAGTTCAGCGGCATGTCTACCAGCGTAGTGTAGCCACCTGCTGCCGCGGCGCGGGTGGCTGTCCAAAAACCTTCCCATTCTGTGCGGCCGGGTTCGTTGATATGCACATGACTATCCACCAGCCCCGGCAGCATCGCTAGACGACCAAAATCCTTGCAGATGTACTCCTCGGGGGTCTCTCCATGCGCGCAAAGCTTTTCAATACGACCGTCACGCACCAGGATGGCTGCCGGCCTTACCCCATCCGCCGTCACCACACGTTCTGAAAGGAAGGCCTGTGCTGCGCTTTGCATCTTCTCGCAGATTACTCCTTGTCGCCATGAGGGCCGCCATGAGGACTGCCATGATGGCCCCAATAAAGAGGGGGGCGGCTGCTCGACCAACCCACCATGCTCATGTATGGTTCGAGCAGAGAGCGAATGTTCCCACGCTTCTCCATCCAAAATGCTCATGCAGTTTACGGGAGAACCTAAGCCGTTGCGTGCTACGTCCGTATCTCCGGCCTGCAAAGATTTCACTCGCGTGGCACGCCCGCTTTTTTTTGCAATGCTCGCGGCATTGTGCCTCTGGGTGCTCCACCTGCCGCTGTTCCCCATGCAGGATGGCCCCATGCATCTTTATCTTGCAAGCGTGCTCGGCGGCCTGCTGGCAAAGTCGCCCGGCACATCAGTCTATGCGCAGTTCTATACCGTTCAGCACCTGCTGCCGCCCTACAGCCTGCACTATTACTTGCTTATTTCTCTAATGAAAGTGCTACCGGCGCTCTGGGCCGAGAAGATCGTTGTTGGCATCATCCTCATCCTTTTCTGCACCGGCATACGCTTTCTTGCACGGGTGAATGGCGCTTCAGGAGAAGTCTTCGGACTTTTCAGCCTGGCGATCGCTCTCAACTGGCCGCTCATGATGGGTTTTCAGAATTACATTCTTTCTCTTGGCATTGCCTGCTGGGCTCTCGGCCTGTGGAGCCGCGGCTACTCGGTGGGTCTGCGTTGCGCCTTTGTCGGCTGCTGCTGGCTGGCGGCGCTGACGCATCCCGTACCGCTGCTCCTCATCCTTGGATTCACTTGCTGCGACCTTATACTGCGCGCCGCCGCCGCACTGCTAAATCACGTCTCGCTGCGCAAGCTGCCCCCTGGGTGGTCGCCAGATGCGATTGCGTTCGTCTGCGCCTCAACACTGCTGTTTTATTTGCGCGCGTTCACTGACAAGCATCGCTCTGCGCAAGACCTTCACGCACCGGCAAGTCTTTCGAGCCGCGTCCACTACTTTGCCGGTTTGCACGGCATCGATTTTTTCAACAGGGCGAACGCAGGCGGCCTGCTCCTGCAGTTGGCCTTGTATGCAATTCTCCTGCTCTGCATCGGCTTCGGCGGGGCGGCATTTCTTCGGCAGCGTACGCCTGGCGACTGGAAGCCAGCCTATACCTGGCTTATCGTCACCGCGCTGTTCACCTGCGCCCTGCCGTTTCTGCCGGATGATCTCAGCGGTTCGAAAGCCCTCGTTTCCCGTCTGCAAGTGGTTTCCTGGATTGGCTTTATCGCCGCCGCCAGTGGCTTCGCCGGCATCAACCGACGCTGGACTACTGCCGCGATCACGCTGGCACTTGCGACCGCGTCGGGCTCGCTCGCCCTTGGTCAATCCCGCCTGCTGCCCATTGCGCAGCGCATCTATGACGTCGTCGCGCCGGTCAATGACGCAGCCGAAAACGAACCTTTGCCGGCTGCCGGCAGTAGAGGCATTCTGCTTTCCGCCCGCGAAGAAGACAACGGCAGCTTTGCCGCTGTTGCCTACGAACCTTTGCACTGGCAGGCCGCGGCATATTTTCGGCAAAGTCACGCAGTCCTGCTCAACACGCCATGGATGGATTCCACCTGGCTGCCGCTCGGCGCAAAGCCGGCTCTGCTGACCAAAGACTTCGACCCATGGATCATGGAGTGTTATCACTGCCTTCGTCAGCAGCTTGTCGCGTCAGCGGTCGTACGCAGTCTTGTTCTTCCCCAGACTGACTTCATCGTCTTCGTCGATCAATCCGGAACGGCCACGCAGCAGATCCTGGATGAAGTCCTCAAAGCCGACCCGTCCTATCAATGGTCGTGTGAGCACCATGACTGGCTCTGGCTGTGTGAGAAGCGTTCACCTGCCAGCCGTTCA
>CAZZXL010000227.1:0-6982 GCA_964658035.1 uncultured Acetobacteraceae bacterium | reverse complement strand
GGCCGCCGTTGACTCTTTGACGCAGAATGGCTCCGCCCATCACCATCGCGAGACCGTACCAGACCCACGTGAGCAGATAATCCTGCACATGGAAAGGATAGTTATAGGCGTAAACGGTCAGATAGTAGTCGGTGGCAGCAAGCGCGGCAAGTGGAAAAATGCCCTGCCACCAGGAGCGGCGCGCGCCGAAGTAGAGCAAAGATCCTCCGACGGCCGTAAAGCTGAACCAGGCAGAGTGCGGGACGATGCGGCTGACCACAGCCAGCAGGAGCAGAACATAAGCGAACATGGAAGAACCTCGAGCCGGACTTGATCGTCAGATTTACAAACCTGGCTAGTCGGGTAAAGATGCCCGGTGACCTGTGTGCTGACGGACTACGGCAGCAGTTGTCTAACCCCGGCATGATTGACGGCTGCTTCTATTCTGGGCGGCACCGGAGGCGGGGTCAAGTCGAAAGGATTGGTGTGGGTTACAGAAGACCGTCCTTCTTGCTGTTAAGATCGCGCCTGCGATCCAGACCCGGATGCCAGGACGCTTACGGGAAAATGGCACTACTTCTGCGGTTTATCGCCCATATAGATCGCTTCAATCTGTCCGTCAGGAGCTACATAAGCACTGGCCCCCAGGGGCGCACGGCCTTCATTGCCGCCCGGAATAGCGGAGTAGGCAAAGCGAAGGTCTTCAAAGTCGATCCGGTTCAGGATGGCGGGCGCACCTGGATCGTTGGCATATTCGGGTGGAAGTTCGCCACCGGCATCTCGCGTGACGGGCCAGAGTGACCAATTGAGATAGACCTGGCCCAGCCATGACTTTTTGGCCGAGGCGACAGCCGGCGTCACCGGAGGTTTGGGAATGCGGTCGTTGGCATCGCTGGTATTGACGATATTGGTCCAGGTGGAGATGTCCGCCGTCTGGTAGTAGTTCGCCGTTTCGACGATGGCATGCCAGTGGAAAGGGCTGAACGGGTAAGGCTCGGCGGTGAGCCGCTGCATGGGTGCGCCGCCAACGCCTGCCTGGCGGACAAGGTTGAGGGCGTGTGCCTGCTCCGTGGCGCGCCAGCCGTAATAAAGGCCAATGAGGATAAGAGTGGTGATGGCCAGCCCCTGTCCGCGGAAGAGCACGCGGCGGTTGCTGATCTCCTTGTCGGTGAGGCCGAAGATGGCCGGCAGTACCAGACCTGCTGTGAGTACGAGGAGCAGAAAAGGGTCGACGATGAAGACGATGCTCCAGGCATGCCAGTCCGAACTGAAAGGAAAGAGCGGGCGGACGCCGTAGTTGTTCGTGAAGTCGAGCAGGATGTGCAGAAGGATGGCAACAGTCGAGAAGGCCCACAACAGGTGCCACTTCGGGTGCTGGTGCGGCTTCTTCCTGCGCAGTTGATGCATGCTCCATATGAGAGCTGTGAGGATGCCCGCTTCGAACGGTGCGCCAAGGAAAGTGTGCGTCAAGCCGCGATGGTGCTGGAAGCCGGCAAGCGGACCGCGCACCGACCACCAGACGTCGATATCGGGCATTTCGGCAGCGAGGGTCATGGCGAGCGTGGCGTACGCAGTCTTGCGATTGAAGCCGGCGCGAGAGAGAATGGCGCCGCTGAGAAAGTGGGTAACTGGTTCCATTTGGGTGGAGGATCTCCCTCAGCATAATTTCACGAACACAGATGTTGGGCATTCAAAGGTTCGCGTGAAGGCGGCTGGCTTCCTATAATCCTCTGAATGGTTAAGCAGGCTGCAAAGACAGAAGCGAAACGCGGCGAAACGCGCATTGAGCAATTGCGGGAAGAGATACGGCGTCACGAGCATCTTTATTACGTGCTGGACGAGCCGGAGATTGACGATCTCGATTTCGATCAACTGATGCGCGAGTTGAAGGCGCTCGAAGCACAGCATCCCGAGGCGATCACGCCTGACTCGCCGACACAGCGAGTGGGGGGCAAGCCGAAAGACGGTTTCGCCAAGGTCGAGCATTCGCGGCAGATGCTGTCGCTCGACAACGTCAACACAAAGGAAGAACTGGCGGACTGGGAACGACGTGTTCGCACCCTTGGCGGCCGAGACGATGTCGAGTATGTGACGGAGTTGAAGTTGGACGGGCTATCACTGGCCTTGCACTATGGCCCGGGTGACGGAGAGCCTGCCGGGCAAGCCGGGAGCGCGTACCTGCTGCGGGCCGTGACCCGCGGCGATGGGACCATCGGCGAAGATGTGACGAGTAATGTGCGGACCATTCGCTCGGTACCGCTGTCGATCTCTGCCGAGACGTTAAAGCAGGCCAGGCTGCCTCAGCAGTTCGAGGTGCGCGGCGAAGTGGTGATGCCGATGGCCGCCTTTCTCAAGATGAATGAAGAGCGCGAGGCAAGCGGGAAGACACCGGCCGCCAATCCTCGAAACGCAGCGGCGGGCGTCATTCGCACGGTCGAGCCGAATATCGTGGCCCAAAGACGGTTGGATTTCTACGGCTACTTCGCACTGCGCCGTTCAAAGGAAGAAGGGGCGGGTGAAAATATTTTTGGCTCGCAGATAGAAGCGCTGGATGCACTCACGACAGCCGGCTTCCGCGTCAATCCACATCGCGAGTCTCTGCGGACCCTGGAGGCACTACAGGCCTTTATTGCGAAGGCGGAAGTGGATCGCAGCGCGCTGAGTTATGAGATCGACGGGGTAGTGGTCAAGGTAAATGACACTGCCTTGCAGCGCCGCCTAGGCTACACCGGACGGGCGCCACGATGGGCCGTCGCGTACAAGTTTACGGCGCGCTTCGGGATCACGCGGGTAGAAAACATCCTGGTGCAGGTGGGGCGTACCGGCAAGCTGACGCCGGTCGCCGCACTCGCCCCTGTACCGATCGGCGGCATTACGGTAACGCGCGCCACGCTGCACAATGCGGATGAAATCGAACGGCTGGGATTGAAGATCGGCGACTTTGTGCGCGTGGAACGGGGGGGCGATGTGATCCCAAAAGTCGTCGAGGTCATCGACGACAAAGAGCATCCGCGCGGGACGAAGACGTTTCATTTTCCAACCCATTGCCCGGTCTGCAATGCTGAAGTCGTACGCGAAGAGGGCGAAGCAGATTATCGGTGCATCAACGTGGATTGCCCGGCACGATTAAAGGAAAGTGTGCTGCACTTCGCATCGCGCGGTGTCATGAACATTGACGGCATGGGCGAGGCAGTAGTGACCCAGTTGTTCGAGAAGGGATTGCTGCCCAGCGTGTCCAGTCTTTACTCGCTGAACGAGGAGACGCTGCTGTCCCTGGAGCGAATTGGATTAAAAACGGCACAATCGCTGTTGGCGCAAATTGAGAAATCGAAGAAGGCGCCCATGGCAAGGGTGCTGCTGGGTCTGGGCATTCCTTTTGTAGGTGAGCGAACGGGACAGTTGCTGGTCGAGGCATTCGGCTCGATGGATGCACTGATAGCCGCTTCCGCGGAAGAACTGGAAGCAGTGAATGAAGTGGGCCCGAAGGTGGCGGAGGCAGTGCGCGAGTACTTTGCCGAACCGCGCAATCGCCAACTGGTCGAACATCTGCGCGCCGCCGGCCTGACATTTACTGCGGAAAAGAAGCAGAAAAGTACCGAATTAGCAGGCATGACATTCGTACTGACTGGTACCCTCCCGACTTTGACGCGCGAAGACGCCAAATCGCGCATCGAATCAGCGGGTGGCCGCGTTTCAGGAGCAGTAAGCAAAAAAACATCTTACGTAGTAGCCGGCGAGGATGCCGGATCGAAGCTTGAAAAAGCGCAGCAGTTGAAAGTACCAGTGCTTGAAGAAAAGCAGTTCCTGGAGATGTTCAAATGAGACTTGTTCCTCGCTTTGCCATTGGTCTGGCGGCAGCCCTGCTGCTTTCGTCGTGCGGTTCCGCATTTGCGCAGTATGTGCCTGCCGGTCTGCAGGGTACATGGAAGGTAAAGAAAAACCTTTCCGGCAAATCTGTCGGCTGCTTTGATCCAATGCACACCAAGATGCTGATGGGCGCGAAGCTGTCGCTGGGTGAGCATGAACTGGTCTGGATGGGCCTGCACAACGTCAACCCCAGTCCCAGGATTGAAGAGGTCAGCAGTTACGCATTCTCGGCAAAGTATGGATTGACCCCACATGACCTGGGTCTGCCGGCGACAGCCAAGATTTCCATCCTGCAGGTCAATCCATCTGAAGGCATTCCGATCAATGCGGTCATTGCTCTCGGTCCGTCGACCATCCTGATCGACGCTTGCAACATATGGCTGGAGGCGCAGCATGACGGTGGCTACCAGGAGACACCGACCGCGCCATAGTCGCGTCTGCGCTTCAGGCATCGGTTTGCAACCTGCGCGCAGGTAATGAGCTGCCTTTGCCGGATGTTGGATGCCGTACTGAAACACACGCGTACGCAAAATGGATGCACTCGAAGCCGATTGATGGTCAGAGAGTCCGAGCGTGAATTCGGTGCATCTAGTGGTTTAGAAGATAAAACAGTGCTGATTAGCAGGCGATCCCGCAGTGGTATCTCGCCCCGGCGCGTCACATTCAGAAGCCAAGTATTTCAAAGGATTCCTCATGTCAAATTCTGTAGCTGTTTCTCCGGATGTACAGCACTCCGATCTATTCGAGCCAATTCAGCTTGGACCGCTCACTCTCCAGAATCGCATTGTGATGGCGCCGCTCACGCGCAGCCGGGCCGGCGAAGGAGATGTGCCCGGACCATTGAACGCACAATATTATGCGCAGCGCGCTACCGCAGGCCTGATCATTTCCGAAGCTACCCAGATTTCCCAGCAGGGCAAGGGCTATGCCTTCACGCCTGGCCTTTACTCCAAAGAGCAGGTAGAAGGCTGGAAGCTGGTAACAGCGGCTGTACATGGCAACGGCGGAGCCATTTTCGCGCAGCTCTGGCACGTGGGCCGCATCTCGCATCCTGATCTACAGGAAGACGGCCAACTACCCGTTGCTCCTTCGGCGATCAAGCCTGCCGGCCACGCCTTCACAGAATCCGGGTTCAAAGACCACGTGACCCCGCGTGCGCTCGAGACAAGCGAGATCCCGGGTATCGTTGCGCAGTACGTGAACGCTGCGCAGTGCGCCAGGGATGCAGGCTTTGATGGGGTTGAGGTGCACGGCGCAAATGGTTATCTGCTCGACCAGTTTCTCCGCGACAGCACAAATAAGCGCACCGACAACTATGGCGGAAGCCTGGAGAACCGCGCGCGGCTGATGCTTGAAGTTGTGGAGGCAGTGTGCAAAGTGTGGAGCAGCGATCGTGTTGGGATACGCCTCGCTCCTACCAGCCATGCGAATGATATTTCAGATAGTCAGGCATTCGCGACCTTCTCCTACGTGGTTAAGGAATTGAATAAGTTCAATCTGGCTTATATTCATTGCATCGAGGGCGAGACGATCGGGCCGCGCGAGATTCCTGCGGACTTCAGCTTCAAAAAGCTGCGTGAATTGTTCAACGGTCTTTACATCGCAAACAATGGCTACGATCTTCAACTTGCCCTTAAGGCTCGCCGCGAAAACCTCGCGGATCTTGTCTGCTTTGGCAGGTTATTCATCGGCAATCCCGACCTGGTGGAGCGGTTCAAGACCGGGGCTCCGCTGCATGATGCACCTAAGGAGACCTGGTACGGAGGCGGCGCCGAAGGCTATACCGATTTCAAGACGCTGGCCAATGAAGAAGTTATTGCCAGTAAGTAACCAGCACCTGGCGCTTTAACTGGTCAGGTCAGACTTGCCCGGTACCGCTTTCGGGATTGAGAAGCGGTACCGGGCAAGTTGTTTTCAGGGTGTCATCCACCTGCTGACCGGTGAGCACTAGGGAGCTACAGACGGTCAGGCGTCGACGCGACGATCCAGGGCGTGCATCTCCAACGCGTCCAGTGGAACAACCTGCAGTGCATTGCGATGGGTGGCGCTCAGCAGGACGGGAGGCGCTACGCCAAAATGGAACGCCTCCAGCCAGCGCAGGGCACACAGGCACCATGGATCGCCTGCATGCAGGCCGGTGAAGCCCGGACGGGCGGTCGAAAGATCATTGCCGCGGTCCTTCGAGAAAAGCAGGAATTCTTCTGTCATCACCGCGCAGACGACGTGCAGCCCCGCGTCATCCGGACCTGTATCGCAGCAGCCATTGCGATAGAAACCCGTGACCGGATCGGTGCCGCACGTCTCAAGCGGTGTCCCTAGTACATTGCGTGCATCATCGCGACTGTTCGCCATACACACTCCCCCTGCTTCTTGCGTTGAACAGCACTTTCTAGGATGCAAGCAGGGAGTGCAGACGATGTTGGCATCGTGATCGGCGACTGACGTCTGCCCAATATTGGCCGGGTATCCCGCACGATCCATCGATCGTGATCATCGCCGCGCATTCTACCGCTCTTCGCAAACCAATGTCGGGGCGTCTCCCCACAATCCAGGGAAACGATCAGGCGACGCGACGGCGCGGGTTCTGCTGCAGATGGCGGATAAGGGCATCAGCCAGGGCATTCGGGTCAACGCGGTAGCTCCCGGTGGCAATCTGCTGACGAAGAGACTCGATACGGGGGCTGTTATCTGACTGACTAGAGGCGGGGTGGGCAGGCATGGTCTCAACGGGGTTCACGATCTTTTTTTCTCCACTTCAGGATGTCTGGTCTAACAGTGTCATCGGCATGCCTCCCAAGATAGGACATCGCAACTTTAGTTGTAGGTATTACCTAAGTCACATACCTGCGGATCCATAGTAACTCGTTGCGATTGTCGATCAGGAGACTAGGACAAAGCTCCGTGGCGTCGTCACCAGGTGTATGCCTCTCCGTACCCGAAACTCAAAGATACAACGAGAAAGCGTAAGAATTAGGACAAAGTCTTGCCCTGCATGCCCCTGCGGCTGGCGCGACAGAAATTGCGAAAGATCCGGTTGGAGGCGGAACAGTGCTTAACGATGATTAAAGAAAGTCTAGTGAGTTAAGGATGACGTCTGCTGACAACGAGATGATGAAGCAGTAAATGATGAGCAGTA
>CAZZXL010000226.1:0-7043 GCA_964658035.1 uncultured Acetobacteraceae bacterium | reverse complement strand
CCGATCTTGCACCCCATCAGGGCCGGCTACTTCACATCCGTTCCACCTGGTACAACGGCTTCGCTGAGCCGCGTTCTTTATAGAACTGGTGGTTAATGTAACGATCAGCCTCTCTCCTGCACCATCAGCAACGGTGGTGGAGAAGGGTAGCCGGATGCGGCTGCACTGATCATTTTGGAGCATCGGTCAAGGCTGTGCCGGCCAGGGCAGAAGCATCGGTCCTGGTTCGTGTTCTTGACCAGAAGCCCTTGACCGGAGTTCAGGCCCGGGCCCGGCATGGTCATGACCCGGCGTGAATTGCTTCTTGATCTAAGGCAGGAATTGGACTAATGCTAATGCAGTCAGCCCTGCCTCTAAGATAGAGGTGTCAAGGTAGAGTTGGCTCCATCGCGGCTTTTTGCGGCTGCGCCGGTAACAAAAAACAAGGCCATGGATGATAGAAAAATGATGATGATTTACCTCCAGATGCGTCAGCTGAGGAGTTCTTCTTGACTGCCGAGCGAGAGCGCGAAGCCCTCCTGGCACCGGTGACCGAGGTGCTGGTTCGCTGGAAGGCTGGGGACGAGAAGGCGCTTGAGGAGTTGATGCCCCTGGTCTATGACGAATTGCGTCGCGCGGCGCGGCGGCAGTTAAGACGGGAGCGCCCGGACCATAGTTTTCAGAGTGCGGCCCTGGTGAACGAAGTCTATCTACGGTTAATGGCGCAACGGCCATTCGAGACGGACAGCAGGAGCCACTTTTTGATGGTGGCCTCGCGACTGATGCGGCAGATCCTGGTGGACCATGCGCGCAGCCATAATGCTTCAAAGCGTGGTGCGAAGCAGACCGTTTGTCTCGATACATCTTTTATTCTGCCGGAGAAGAAGAGCGTGGACGTGGTGGCGGTCGATGATGCTTTGAACGAACTGGCAAGGTTTGACGAACAGCAGGTCCGCATCGTGGAGCTGCGGTTTTTTGGCGGCCTGGGAAATGAAGAAGTAGCGCACGCCCTTGGCATATCCCTGTCTACGGTGAAGCGGGACTGGAACGTCGCGAAGGCGTGGCTGGCAAGAGAACTGAGCAAAGGAAGCCGTGACAAACTCAGAGCGATGGCCAAGGGTTAAAGAGATCGTAGGCGCAGCCCTTGAACGGGATGCGGACGAGCTTCATGCATTTCTTGATCGTGCCTGCTCTGAAGATGAAGAGCTGCGACAGGAAGTGGACTCGCTGCTGGCTGCTTACCAGGAGTCGGATAACTTCTCGCTGCCGGCCTGGGATGGTTCTCTCGACGGACACAGTGAAACCCCGCAAAATATCGGCCCTTACCGCCTCATCCGGGAGCTCGGCGTTGGGGGCATGGGGCAGGTATGGCTTGCGGAGCAAAGTGAGCCGGTACGCCGGCAGGTCGCCCTCAAGTTAATTCGTTCGGGATTCTTCAGCCCGGAGATTACGCAGCGCTTTCTAGCCGAACGCCAATCGCTGGCGTTGATGAATCATCCTGCGATCGCGAAAGTGTTCGATGCAGGCACCACACCAGCGGGTCAGCCTTACCTGGTGATGGAGTATGTCGACGGCAGTCCCATCACTGAATATTGCGACCGTGTGCAGTTATCCATCGAGGACCGCCTGCGGCTCTTCCAACAGGTGTGTGAGGGCGTGCAGCACGCGCACCAGAAGGCCATTATCCACCGCGATCTGAAGCCCTCCAACATCCTGGTGACAGAGGTAGATGGCAGGCCCGTGCCGCGCATTATCGACTTTGGCGTCGCCAAACCAATTACCCAGGGGGATGATGGGCGCACGCAGTTTACACAAATAGGTTCGATGATCGGGACGCTGGGATACATGAGCCCCGAACAAGCGGACTCAGGTGGCGAAGACATCGATACACGCAGCGATGTCTATTCTCTCGGCGTCGTGCTGTACGAACTGCTGGTTGGCGTCTTGCCGCTGAATGTCAACAGGCTAACTTACTCCGAAGTATTGCGCGTACTCCGCGAAGGGGATGTGCCTCGGCCAAGTACCGGCCTGCGGCAGATGGGCGACTCCCTGGCCGTAGCACAGAAGCGCGGCACGGAGGTGGCGGCGCTGGACCGTCAACTGCGCGGTGATGCGGATGCGATTGCGCTGAAAGCGCTGGAGAAAGACCGCAACCGACGCTACGGGACGCCTGCTGAACTGGCTGCGGATATAGAACGGTTCTTGCGGGATGAACCTGTTCTCGCGCACGCTCCAAGCTTTGCCTACCACGCGGGCAAGTATCTCCGACGGCATCGACTGGGTGTGATCGTAGCTGCCGCGGCGGTCATGTTGCTGGTGGGCTTTGCGATTGCGCAGACGTGGCAGTTGCGCAATGTTCGGCGAGAACGCGACCGCGCCGATCGCATCGCCGGTTTTATGAAGGACATGTTCAAGGTGTCCAATCCGAGTGAATCACGCGGGAACACGGTGACGGCCCGCGAGATTCTCGACAAGTCTGCAACGCAGGTCGAACGAGAAGCCGGCCTGGATGTGAACGTCCGCTCTCAACTGATGGAAGTGATGGCAGAAACCTACCTGGGGCTGGGGCTGCATGGGCGCGCGCAGACCCTGGCTGAGCGAACGATCGAACTTCGACGCACTTCCTTTGGAGCAGAAGACCCACGAACGCTGGCCTCAACGAAGTTACTGGGATCCATTCTGTATGAAGAAGGGCGTGACCTGGACTCCGAGCCGATACTGCGTAAGACGATCGACTTGCAGGAGCGAGTCTTAGGACCGCAGGATCCTGCCACACTTGAAACTGAAGATGCTCTTGCAACGCTGCTGGTCCATCGTGCCAAGTTCGCGGAAGCGGAAAAACTGGAGCGGCGTGTCATCAATGATGAAACCACAAAAGGCGGCTCGGAGAACCTTGCCTTGTTCACTTCGATGAATAACCTGGGGTCGGCTTTGCGTGGACAGAACCGCTTCGATGAGGCCGAGAAGGTATTCCGCCAGCTGCTCGAACGTGAACGCCGCACGCTTGGCGCGGACCATCCGAATACCTTGCTGACACAGCAGAGACTGGCCTTGATGTTGCACCTGCAGGGACGCGAAGCCGAGGCTGAGACGCTGTACCGGCAGACGCTTGCGGCACAGCGGCGTGTCTTGGGAACGGACCATCCTGACACAGCTAAAACGATGACGCAGTTAGCCAATGCGCTGCAATCGGGAACGCCGCGCGAAGCGGAGGCTGAAGCACTCTTCCGTGAGGCGCTAGCCATTCAACTGCGGATCAGTGGGCCGGACAGTCTCTACACCACCCGGGACCAGGAAGGTTTAGCGAACGTGCTTACGGACGAACGGCGTTATAACGAAGCCGAGCCTATTTTGCGACAGGTGATAGAGACACGAAAGAAAACACTGGGGGTTGACCACACAGATGTGCTGCTCACCCAGTACAACCTTGCGAATGTGCTGTGGCAGGAAGGGAAACTAGCGGAAGCGGAGCGGCTTGCACGCAAAACCCTCGAACAACAGACTCGTACGCTCGACCCGAACGATCTTGATCTTCCCATTACCTACGGTTTGCTGGGCAGGATACTTTTCACAGATCATCGCCCTCAGGAGGCCGAGGCATTTGCAAAACGCGCTTTTGAGATGCAGCTGCGCCTGCTCGGTCCCCAGCATTTCAGAACGGTGACGGCTCTATACGATTTGATCAAAGTGATGGTCCGCCTGAATCAGAATCAAGAGGCGCAGGCGTTGTACCGGAGCACCATGGACAAAATACAAAAGGCGCCCGCCGCAGATATGACTGATTCGTGGGAAGACATGGCGGGGATGGCGGCTCTCACGGGGGATCGGGACGACGCCTTTAACTATCTTGATAAAGCAGTGCAAAGCGGCTTGATCGGCAGCAGCGATTTGCGTACGGAAGAGGACTTGAAGCCTCTCCGCCAGGATCCACGGTTCAGGCAGGTGATGATCGCTGCGCAGAAGTGGGCGGATAGCCATCCGCAAGCTCGACAATAGGTATTGTCAGGAGTTAGTGCGAATGCATCCGTCCGCTTTTTACTTGGAGTAACGCTACGGGATTGTTGCACATCTTATCAATCTGCAAGCAGAATGCGCATGAAAGATGAGGGCCCTGCTCTTCAGCAAGGCCCCGACGACTGCCCGGTAACTGCCGCGCATGCTTCGCGATCTACGGCCCGACAAAGCCAGTCAGTTCATTATTGGTGCCCATGAGCAGGCAGACCGCCTTACCCGTGGTAAGTGGAGTACAGGCAGGAGAACCGATGCCCTTGCCGCCGACTGCTGCCCAGCCTGACCAGCTGCTGCCGTTATAAACGTTAGAGAACATTTCATTGTTGAGTGAGGGGCCGACAACTGCGCACACAAGTTCATCATTCGCCTGGGAGGTGCAGCTGGCATTGTCATTTTCTACTCCGCCCAGAGCGTCATAAGCACTCCAGTTACTCGCAGTCCAGGTGCCACCCGCGAACGTGCTGACGTAAACGCCATCGTTCGTCGCTTTTGCAAAACAGGCAACTTCACCGTTGGGCTTCAAGAAGGTGCAGTCCGGCGTGCCGCCGCCAAGACCGCCTATGTTGATAAAGCCTTTCCAGGAACCACCGGCGAAACGATCTACCAGCGTTTCTCCACCTGTTGTATAGACAGAGCAAATAACGCCGTTATTGTGGTCGCTGGTGCAGCTTGGCGCAGAGATCGTCGTGGTTGAAAGGTTAGCGAAGGCACTCCACTTTCCCCCGCTGTAGAGAGTCCAGGCAAGGCCGCCGGCAGAGTTACGCGCCATGCAAAGGACCTCACCGGCTACATACTCCGCGCAACTGGGCGAAGAGTAGAGGGCGGCACTTACTTCAACCGGCGTATCCCACGTGGTGCCGGTAAGAACGGCAACTTCCATGCTGCCGGTGGCAGCGGTTGCAGCGCAGAAAACCTTGCCCGCGCCGTCACTGGTACAGCTTGGATTGGAGGTGACGGCACCGGTAAGTGTCTTCCATGCACCCCACGCCGATCCATTGAATTCATTGACCATCATTGCGGACTTCTCACTCAAAGCGGCGCAGGCCACTTTGTTGGTCGCCTGGGTTGCGCAGGATGGGCTGCCGAGAGCAGTGGCTGTACCGGTGGACTTAGAAGTCCAACTGGCCCTGGATGCCGGTGTAACGATAAAGCCGAGCGCGAACAATATCAGTGCCAGCGTAAAACAACCGGCTGACTTCGTACGACCAGGATCCTGAACGGAGCGATCAATCTCCATGACTTTCCTCTTTCCTCGTTAAGATGTGAAGCCGAACACATGGCCGGTCTGTCGACCTGGTCCTACTTCTATCTCTTACATGCGCGAAGCAGGGGGGAATTCGGTTCATTCTTAGGAAAGTATTTAGAAGCTTTTCGCAATGGAGAGCAGATGATTGCCCGGGCGACCTTTTAGCAGGTGAAAGGTACCTCGTGGTTTAGACTGCGCCGGGCGGTTGTGATGGAGTCTTGGAACATAGAATTGATCGATGAGCTCCCTTCCCGACACACCCGGCGTACTGTCCCCAACGAGCTTATCGGCTGGTTCAAAGCCGTATCACTTCCCTTTCGTAAATACTTACGCGCGGTTGCCGGAACGCTTTTATGCACGGGTCCTTCCCACCGCGGTCGCCGCACCTGGCTTGATCAGGCTCAATACAGGGCTGGCTGAGGATCTAGGTCTTGATCCAAAGGAATTGTCCGGTGCGGAGGGCGTCGCGTTCCTGGCCGGGAATCGTATCGCAGACGGATCGGAACCACTGGCGATCGCTTATGCCGGCCACCAGTTTGGCCATTTTGTACCGCAACTCGGAGATGGGCGCGCCAACCTGCTGGGTGAAGTAGTCGGCCATAATGGAAGGCATTATGACATTCAACTCAAGGGATCGGGCCGCACTCCGTTTTCTCGTGGCGGTGACGGCCGGGCCGCTTTAGGTCCGGTGCTGCGGGAGTACATCGTGAGCGAAGCGATGGCGGCGCTCGGCGTACCGACGGCACGGGCCCTTGCAGCTGTCACTACCGGGGAGATGGTTTTCAGGGAAACGGCAGTACCTGGAGCCATCCTGACGCGCGTCGCCGCCAGCCATTTACGGGTTGGCACCTTTCAGTACTTTGCTGCCCGCAATGACGTTGAAGCCCTCCGCATACTGGCTGATTATGCCATCGCCCGCCACTATCCCGAGGCAGCCGAGACGAAGCAGCCGTATCAACACTTTCTAAAAGCTGTGGTGGCCCGGCAGGCGCGCCTGATTGCACAGTGGACGTTGCTGGGGTTCATCCACGGGGTGATGAACACGGATAATATGTCCATCTCCGGGGAGACGATCGACTATGGTCCGTGCGCTTTTCTCGAGGCGTATGACCCGGAAAAGGTCTTCAGCTCGATCGACCAGCGAGGCCGTTATGCCTTCGGCAATCAGCCGCATGCCGCGGTCTGGAACCTGGCACGGCTTGCCGAAACGCTGCTGCCGATCCTTGCACAAGAGGCCGGGAGTGAAGAGGCTGGCCTGGCCGCGGCGAACGAAGCGCTTGCTGCGTTTTCCGGTCACTTTGACAAAGCTCGCGCGGCCGGCCTGCGCAACAAGCTGGGTCTGCTTACAGAGCAGGAAGACGATACAGCCCTGGCTGATGACCTGCTGACCCGCATGGCGGCCAACCAGGCCGACTTCACGCTCACCTTCAGGCGCTTATGTGATGCGGCTGCATCGACTGAAGGGCAGGAACGCGTGCGCAGCCTGTTTGCCGATCCTGCGGCGTATGACGATTGGGCAGGCAGGTGGCGGCGTCGCTTACTTCAGGAGCCACTGACTACGGCGGAGCGCGTAAAGGTGATGCAGAAGGCGAATCCTCTCTTCATCCCGCGCAATCATCTTGTCGAAGAAGTCATTTCCGCTGCGGTCGAGCGGGGCGACTTTGCACCGTTTGAAGCCCTGCTTGAGGCGACGTCAAGGCCGTACGAGGAGCGGGATGGTCTCGACCGCTACGCCCTACCCGCTCGTCCTGAGCAGTGCGTGCTGCAGACCTTTTGCGGGACCTAGTTCTTCGGGACCTAGTTTTGC
>CAZZXL010000225.1:0-7096 GCA_964658035.1 uncultured Acetobacteraceae bacterium | reverse complement strand
CGATGCTGCCCCATCCGACACCCTGGTCTTCAGCAATGGTGATTCGATCAAAGGCAAGCTGGTAAGTGCTAACAATACAGGTGTCACCTTCCACAGCGACATGGCCGGCGATCTGACCATTCCCTGGGACAAGATCAAGACCGTTGATGCGATGAAGAAATTTGCCATCATCAAGCAGCGGCAGCAGGTCAGCCGTAAGACCCCGCGCGCCGATGTGCCTGAAGGCACCGTTGCCATCAGCGACAAGAGTGTGAAGGTCACGACGCCGGGCGGTACGACGACGATCTCAACCAGCGATACCCAGGCTATTGTCGATGCTCCTACCTTCGAGAAGACAGTCTTTCACGAACCCGGCTTGACCCACGGTTATACCGGGGCACTTACCCTTGGTATCTCTGACGTCCAGTCCACGCAAACGGCCGAAACCTTTAATGGTGCGCTCACACTTGTGCGCACCATCCCGAACGCGGCGTGGATTTCGCCGCGCAACAAGACCATCTTCGATGCATCCGCCGTCTACGGACTGCAGACGCAAAAGGCGAACCCCGCACTTGGAACGGCCTACAGCAGCGTCAAAACGAACATCCTTCATGGCGACCTGGAGCGTGATCAATATCTATCACCCCGCTTCTACTACCTGGGCTATGGCAGTGCCGATCACAACTACGCACAGGGCCTGGCGCTGCAGGACATCTATGGTGGCGGCTTCGGCTATACGGCCATCAAGGACAAACTGCAGGAACTGGATATCAAGACTGACCTTCACTACGAACAGCAACGGTTCACGCCCTCAATTGCACCCACGGTTTCTACGCCGAATAACAACCTGATCGGCATGGATTTTTCCGAGATGTACATGCGCAAACTCCCCAAGGGCCTGGTACTGAATGAGACAGGCGTAGTGACCCCCGCCTTCAACAACGCCACTGCAAGCGCAAGCGTCCCGAACCCGGGCCATCCATTCTCATCCGACTTCACGGGGGAGATCGTTTTCCCGGTTTATAAGAACCTGGGATTCAATGCCGGGGTGATTGATAACTACCTTAGCGATCCAGCGCCGGGGTTTAATAACAATTCGTTTCAGTTCAACATCGGGGCAACTTATAGCTTTAAGTAGCGGGTGGCTTAAAAGCTATAACGGGTACCTGGTAGTGCGCGCTGCAATGGGAAGTTAGGGCAAATTACCTGAAGGTCTAGACGAAGATACGAGGAACACGGGCCTTTTCGCCAGGAAAAGACCAACCTGTATCCAGTCAGAAACCCGATAACATCAGGTAATTTGCGCTAGCTGACTGCTCCTCAGCTAGCGCTGTCCGCCCCTTTAGCTAACTGCCATCCGCTTCTCAGCAACCGCTCTTAGCTATTCGCTATCCGCTGCAGAATGCTGTCCCACAACGCGATGCGGGCCAATAGGGCAGCTTCGGCGGCGTCAGCGGCTTCCTTCCAGCGTTGCGCGTCATTCCCGCAGAGTGAAGATACCATCCGCAGCGCCATCGGCCCATGTTCTTCGCCATCCACTTCAATATGCCGTTCGAGGTACCAGACAAAGACTTCGAGGCGGCCCGCCAGTTCGCGATCAAGATCACGCACAAAGCCGCGAAACATTTCCGGGATCAAGTCCTCGCGGCCAAAGGTAAAAGCAGCGGCGACGATATGCAACTTACGCTGATCGCTTACAGCATCGTGGCTCGGGGCATCATGGCTTATAGCATCATGAATCAAGGCAAACGTGCCTTCAACGAAGGCTTGTGCCTCTTTGGGTGCTCCCGCCTGCGTCAAAGCGCCTTTTATATCAGAGCCTGCATGCAAGGCATGGAGAACATGCTCCATTGCTTGCGTACTCGCTCCGCAGGTGCGCATGGCTTGCAGATAAAGCTCAAAGTGGCTCAGGGCGCGACCTTCATACACATCGCTTTCTTCACCGAGGACGATCTCGTTGATGAGCCGACGCGCTTCGGCGTTTTCCGTGGGAAACCATGGAAGATCGACGCAGGTGAGCCCGCGCTGCAGGGCTTTCAGCAGCGACATAAAATCCCAGACAGCGAATACGTGCGCTTCCATGAAAAGGTGGAGCGCCTCGAGTGTTTGGATGGAGGCATAGAGGGGATGTTTCGCCAACCGCGCGCGGAGAGGCGCGATCCTGTTCTCTAAGTCATTAAGAAACGTGGGTGCCTGTTCGGTGATCATGCTGATAAAAGCTTAGACGATGGTCCCGGCTGACCACGGAACCACTGTTAACCGGCAACGGGCGGGCACGCAGTTTATTTCACTTGCTCAAAGCGCGCCGGCCCGTGACAATCAGGAACACTTTATGCGCTGCTGCTTTTTCTTTCTGCCTGTTCTGCTCTGCGCCTGCATGCTTGCTGCTGGAGCACAGGCGCCGATGGCTGCGCCCAACCTGAAGGATGCTGACGCCCTGTTCGCGGCGGCGGCTGAAAGTAATGGACTCTACGGCGATGACCTGAAGCCATGGCACGTGAAGGCTAACTACGACATCCTCGATCACACGAACAAGGTGATCGCGACCGGCGTCTTCGAAGAGTGGTGGGCAGCAAAGGATAAGTGGAAACGCAGCTTTACAGGCACGCATTACACCGGCACCGAATGGCATTTGCCCGAGGGGAACGCGCACGTCGGCGATGGCTGGACGGCCAGACCCTGGCCTGAATCGTTGATCGTGACAAGGCTGCTCTACCCAATGCATACCGAGACATCGTTGCCTCCGAAGCACCTGAAGATCCACAAGTCAAACTTTGGCAGACTGCAGCTGAACTGCTTACAGAGTGAACACTTGAGAGGAAGTCGATTTCAAAATGACCCTGCCGGGTATTGCTTAGAATCAGGGTCCACCACGCTTCGCTTCACTGGGTTTACCGGATTAGAGACTACCTACAACAAGCTGGGAATCTTCCAAGGTCGAACCATTGGGCTAGACACATCTGTGCGCGTCAACGACCATGCACTTAGCGACATTCATGTTCTTTCGCTGGGTGCCATGTCGCCTGCAGAAGACGCCGCCTTCACCCCCGCGATCCCGATAACTCCGCGAAAGGATAGCGATCCTGTCGATCTGACTGCAAGTATGATCGAGGGACAGAAGCTGTTTGGAAACGATTTCCGCTATCCTGTGGAAGCAAAAAGGAACGAAGACTACGGCCTCGTCATCGTTGGAGCGGTTATCAATAAGCAGGGTAAAGTTGAAGATGCCACAGTCCTAGAATCGCCCAGCCTGTCCCTGGGCAACGCCGTCCTGGTAGCGGTGCGTACGTGGAACTATCAGCCATCTCTACTTGCCGGAAAGCCGGTGAACTTGAATACGACATTCTACGTTTTCTATAACGACAGTAAACGCTAGCAAAGCCCCGCGCGCGGCGGGGCTTTGTTGTTTTCACTGAAGGCGTTTGTTGCCAGTCGGCCAGTACTAGACGAGGTCTAATCCGGCGAAGAAGAATCCTATTTCAAAGGCGGCCGTATCTTCTGCATCGGATCCGTGCATCGCATTTTCTTCGATCGAACCGGCAAACTTTTTGCGAATGGTGCCCTCTTCCGCATTCGCGGGGTTGGTCGCGCCCATCAGTTTGCGCAGGTCAGCGATAGCGTTTTCCTTCTCCAGCACCAGCGCGATAATCGAGCCGGACGACATGAAGGTCGTGAGCGAATCAAAGAACAGGCGGGCACTGTGCACGTGGTAAAAACCCTCGGCTTGCTTCTTCGAAAGCGAAAGCTTCTTGATGCCGGCGACCTTGAAACCGGCCTTCTCCAACTCCGCGAGAATGGCGAGGGCATAGCCCTTGCGTACGGCGTCGGGCTTGATGATGCTAAACGTATGTTGCGACATATTTCTCCTGAGTATTCTTTCCTTTCAGTGTAAATGGTGGGTGTGAAGGCAAGGTTGATCGGCTTTGCGCGACCAAAGCAAAACGCGGATCCCTGCACTGCGCGGCGCTCCGGTGATGACAAGGTCTTGTGGCTTGCGGGTTGAGATGACAAGATACTGTGCGTTGCTGGCAGGTTCTTGGCAGCGAGGCCCCTGAAGCAGCAACTGAAATCAATCATGCACTGGTGCGTGCGACCAACGGAAGTATATGCGCGAAAGCGCGTCCGCCCCTGCGGCCAGCAGCTAGAAGGGGCTCTTGGTGCGCATGAGTGCGATGTCCATCATCAGGTAGCCGCGGCGCTTCATGTGAACGCCGTCGCTCTCGAATCCGGGATGTCCATCGAGTGCGGCATAGTAATTCACCAGCTTCAGGTTGCGGTCCGCGGCCAGCTGAATTATTTTTGCGTTCAAGATGTCGACGGCAGCCAAGTAAGTCCCGCGGTCGCGAAAGATCGGCGGAATTTCAGACAGAACAGGCTCGATCTTCGCAGCCTGCGCCAGGTCGACCATCCTGCCGAGATTGGCGATCGTCTCTTGAGGATCGATGTGCAACAACGTGTCATTCGTACCGCCGAGGATGAAGACCGTCGAGTATCCATGGCCTGGAACCTGGCGCGGAAAGCGATCCAGCATCTGTGCTGTTGTCTGGCCATAGATGCCGAGGTTGACCGCCGGCAGCGTCCATCCTTCCGTGATCGAGTCGCCCATGAACGCATCGTGCGGATTGGCATGCACGCCGCCGCAACCTGCGAGAAGCCCCGTCAACAGCAACGGGGCTCCAATCTGTATCGCGATCCCGCGAAACGACATCATGGATTTATTATGCACTGGCCCATGAGAAGCCCTGCGTTACCGAAGACCGGCTTAAGCAAATTACCTGATGCTATGGTCTTTGTGGCTGAATACACGGGCCTTTTCTTGCCGGAAAGGCCCGTGTCCATCGTATCTTCGCTCTACCCCTTCAGGTAATTTGCTCTAGGCCTTGCCAATCACGCGTGCCAGGGTGGCGCCAATTTCCGCCGGTGACTGCACGACGTGGATGCCGGCGGCCGTCAGCGCCTTCATTTTGTCGGCAGCCGTTCCCTGGCCGCCTGAAATGATGGCGCCCGCGTGACCCATCCTGCGGCCAGGAGGAGCCGTTTGCCCGGCGATGAAGCCGATCACCGGCTTCTTCACATTCGCCTTTACATAAGCCGCTGCTGTCTCTTCCGCCGTACCGCCAATTTCGCCAATGAGAATAATCGCTTCTGTTTCCGGATCCTCATTCAGCATCTTCAACGCATCGACGTGCGTGGTACCAATGATCGGGTCACCACCGATGCCGATGGCCGTCGACTGACCAATGCCCCGCTGTGTGAGTTGATAAACCGCTTCATAGGTGAGCGTGCCGGACCGCGAAATAATGCCGACCGAACCTTCCTTGTGAATACGGCCCGGCATGATGCCGATCTTGGCTTTTCCCGGTGAAATCACGCCCGGGCAGTTCGGCCCGATCAGCACGGACTTCGAATATTTCAGCTTGGCCCAGACCTTCACCATGTCGTTGGTCGGGATACCTTCGGTGATACAGATGATCAGCGGCAGACCCGCGTCTTCAGCTTCGAGAATCGCATCCGCGGCGAATGGCGGCGGCACAAAAATGACGGTTGCATTGGCGCCGGCTTCGCTCACTGCTTCGGCCACGGTATTGAAAACCGGCCAGCCTTCATGCGTGGTGCCGCCTTTGCCCGGCGTTACACCACCAACAACCTTTGTTCCGTATTCCGCGCAGCCTTTCGCGTGGAAGGTGCCTTCTTTACCGGTAATCCCCTGCACGATAAGACGCGTATTTTTATCAACCAGAACTGCCATTAGTTTGCCGCTCCCTTCGCGGCCGCCACTACCTTTTCCGCTGCGTCCTGCATGGTTTCGCCCACAATGAACTTGAAGCCGGAGTTCTTCAGAATTTCCCGGCCCTCTTCGACGTTCGTGCCTTCAAGCCGAAGGACGACAGGCACCTGGATGTTCAGCTTCTTCGCTGCGCCGACCACGCCCTGGGCGAGCGTATCGACGCGCAGAATGCCGCCGAAGATATTGATGAACACGGCCTGCACGTTCTTGTCCGACAGCAGGATCTCAAAGGCATGCTCAATCTGCTGTTGGTTCGCACCGCCGCCCACGTCGAGGAAGTTTGCAGGTGAGCCGCCGGCGTACTGAATGATGTCCATGGTCGCCATTGCGAGGCCCGCGCCGTTGACCATGCAGGCGATGTTGCCATCGAGCTTGATGTAATTCAGCGCGTATTTCGACGCTTCCACTTCGAGCGGATCTTCTTCCGCCACATCGCGCAGCTCTTTCAGCGTCTTGTGCCGGAACATCGCGTTGTCATCGAAGTTGATCTTGCAATCGAGCGCCACCAGCTTATCGTCCTTGGTGGTGATGAAAGGATTGATCTCAAGCAGTGACGCATCGGTGTCGATGTAGACGTTGTAGAGACCGGTCATAAACTTGACCGCGTCATTAATCTGCGTCGGCTTCAGGCCCAGCTTGAATGCCAGCTTGCGCGCCTGGTAGGGCTGAAAGCCAACTACGGGATCAATGTATTCCTTGAAGATGGCGTCAGGATCTTCCGCAGCCACTTCTTCAATCTCCATACCGCCGGACTTCGACGCCATGAAGACCAGCTGGGCTGCAGCACGATCAAGCACGATTCCGAGGTAGAGCTCGCGATCGATCGCGGACATCTCTTCGACCAGCAGTCGTGACACCTTCTGACCCTGCGGCCCGGTCTGGTGAGTCACCAGCTGCATGCCGAGAATCTTTTTGGCTGCCTCTTCGGCATCGGCCAGCGTTTTCGCGACCTTCACGCCGCCACCCTTGCCGCGTCCACCGGCATGGATCTGGGCCTTGACAACAACGCCTGAAGCTCCCGAACCAAGGAGCCGCTTCGCCACGTCCAACGCCTCATCGAGCGTGTTGGCCACCTCACCCCGCGGTACGGCAACGCCGTGTTTCGCCAGGATGTCCTTCGCTTGATACTCGTGTATTTTCATAGCCGTCCGAAGCTCCAATACTAACGGAGGAACGTAGACCTGTCAGCGCGGGGCGGTCCATGCGGGCGGGAGAGTTGGAGGCACATTCGGGCCAACGGCTTGAACGTGCCCGCAACATTCCGCTGACTGACAGCTAGATCGGCATCTTGCCGCCGGTGACACCGTAGACTTCGCCAGTGACATAGCT
>CAZZXL010000224.1:0-7129 GCA_964658035.1 uncultured Acetobacteraceae bacterium | reverse complement strand
GAACGGAAGTCCGAGGAGCGCGATCAGGACAATGCACTTGAGGCGTGGCCGGAGCATGGCATTCCGGGAACTCAGCTAGGACCCAATAAGAATGGGAAGAAGTGGTGATGATACCGACGGATGTCGCACACGTTATTCTGCCTCTGATCGTCGCCGTCAGCATCGCACTGATGCTGACGCGCCCGCGTGGAATCCCCGAAGTCTGGTGGATCTCAGGTGGAGCACTTCTTCTCACAGTATTGCGGCTCGTCCCGCTGAAGTTGGCGGGGCAAGCCGTAGCCACAGGCAGCGACGTTTACTTGTTCCTCATTGGCATGATGCTCTTGAGTGAACTGGCGGGGGAGCAAGTCGCCTTCGATTGAGTAGCTTCTGTGGCGGTGCGCGGAGCCAAGGACAGTTGCTCGCGTCTGTTCCTGCTGGTCTATGGAGTGGAACGCTCGTGACCATCTTTATGTCGAATGACGCGATGGCGGTTGTTATGACGCCCGCCATTTGACAGCGGTCCGTAAGGCGAAGGTCTACCCGCTTCCATACCTGTGCGTCTGCGCTTTGATTGCGAACGCCGCGAGCTTCGTTCTCCCGATCTCAAACCCGGCGAATCTCGTGGTGTTCCATACCCGGATGCCACCGCTTGGTAGGTGGCTGGCAGACTTTGGCGTTCCGTCCCTGCTATCGACTGTCGCGACCTTTGTCGTCATACGCTTTCTGTTCCGCGAAGAGTCTCTGCAAGAGTATCGACTGCGAAGTCGACGATGTGGAACTCAGCGTAAACGACAAACTGGTCCTAGCCGGTCTTGCCCTGATGATTGCCGGGCGCACCTTAGCGCTTTGTATGGCAGGGATGACGGGGCTCGAACCCGCGACCTCTGCCGTGACAGTAAACCGGAAAACTGTAACTAGCTGAAATAATGCGTAGCGGATGGCCCGTTTTAGCGCTATGGGGAACAGCAAGGAACAGTTATTGGACCCTTATCGGACCCGTGGGTCCAGACCCGCGACCTCTGCCCTAAACACCTCTTGCAGGCACGGCTGGCAGCAAGCTGAGCATACTACTAAAATCGGCCAGGTGATCGAGCATGGAATGAAGTGCGGGCCGCATCTCGTCTTTGAAGTCATACTCGACGTGCGGAACAGATCCGCCAAGGTCTCTGCGGATGACGCGTCCGGCGTTTTCCAGATCTCTAAGGTTCTCGGTCAATACTTTCTTTGATGCCGTCGGTAATTCGCGCACAAGTTGTCCAAGTCAAACAGGTCGGGACCGAATGGCACAGAGGATGTGCATCTTACACTTTCCCTGTACGAGATGGACGGTATCACTACACAAGCGACAATACTCCTGTGCGCTGTGGCCCATGTTGTACTCCAAGACGGCGTGGTGACAGAACTCTATATTCGGCGCCGTTCACTTTCTATTTTGTAATGAACTCTGCGAAAAGATTCTTGAAGGGGGCTGCAACATAGTTCAGTACGCTTATGCGGAGGGCATCGCTGGCGTCATAACGACCCGGGTACCAAGCCGCTACGGCAATCTCGGATGCGATAAATGGCGAAGCGACTGCGGGTAGCGACGGAATGGCGCGACCGCTGCGAGTATATGCCGTGTATGCCCCGAGGAAGGCATGCGCGGTCCGGGGAAGTAATCCTGTGCATTGACAGCGGTGATAGGTGACATCTTGCCTAAGAACTTCGCCCAAGGCATACCGGCTCGCCGTGCCGACCAGTCCTTGGCCAAAGCGGTCGGCGTAGCGCTTTGCGTAGCCCTGCGCGCCTTCGCCCCACTCGGGCACATCACCATGTGCGGGATGGTTTCCAGACGCAAGAACACCGTCAGAGGGAAAGCCAACTTTCAAGGGCCTCGCCGTGTCGAGGCCGGCCTCGAAAGCGGGCGCAACGAACGCAGTCGGGCCTACGAGGTCAAGCAGGAAGCGCCGCTCTCTTTGCCGAAACTTAGGAAATGCAGAGGCGTCGCCGGTTGTTTGAACCCCGGGATAGGCTGACGGAGCCTGCATGTCCCTGTCCGTCCTTCCATAATCGGTTACAGCTTCGGGGGCCTCCGGCAGTGAAGAACCGCTTCCCAGATTAGGGAAGCTTGACAGCGAAACAGCGATGATTGACCGATTCGTGTCCTGAGCATGTAGAGGGATCGGAGCTTGCAGACCGGCCACCAGCAGAAGGCCCGAGACTACAAGGCATTGTCTTGCTTCGAGAGAACGTGGAAAGTTTTTGCTATCAGGCATGGAGCGTTGCCTTTCTGGTGGGCGCGCGTGCGAAGCAATGGTGTCTCGTAAGAGGAGATCCCGCTTCACTTATTGACAACATGTTGTCATACGGTGAAGATATTTACCAGCAGGAGACGGAGTCATGTCAAGACGTAAACTCGCTCAAGCTTCGCTTACCCCATTGTTCATTAGTGTCTTTCGCCTTAATGGGGCCTTGATTGCCGCAGGCGACCGCTTGGTAGCGGACCTCGACCTCACGAGCGCACGCTGGCAAGTTCTGGGCGTTGTTGCAAATATTCCCGCTCCGCTCTCAGTCGCCTCTATAGCGCGCACCATCGGCCTCACCCGACAGGGCGTACGGGGGGTCACCGCAGAGCTAATTTCATCAGGACTGGTTGAGTTCAGGCCCAATCCACACCATCGCCGAGCGCAATTGGTGGTGCTGACCGCCAAGGGGAAAGATGTAGAACAGGCTGCGAGACTTCGCCAAATTCCCTGGGCCTCCGCCTTGGGTGAAGGGCTGGAAACGCGGCACATCGAACAAGCAGCCATGCTGCTCCAAACGATACTTGCACGGCTGGAACAACAGGCCGACACACTAAAGGATGAAGTCTAATGCTCCTACCCCATTCGGTTATCCGTACGTTAGTTCGAAGTCTGCGCTTTGTGCGGAATGCAATCTGGCCGACCGTGAAAGTTGCAGCCATTCCCTCGGGCATTCACGTCGACTGGGACGTGCCGGTTACCCTCCGGGACGGCACCGTGCTACGTGTCAACGTGTTCCGCCCAGAGAACTCCGGACCATCTCCTGTCCTTATGTCCGCACATCCCTACGGCAAGGATAAGATCCCTGCGAAGACACGCAGTGGACGCGGCGTTCCGTTGCAGTCGCGGCTCCTGCCGCAGCCGCACCCTGTGCACATCTCCGCCTACACCAGCTGGGAGGCACCCGACCCCGCTGTGTGGGTCCGCGAAGGGTATGCCGTCGTCAACGCGGACCTGCGCGGCGGCGGAACCTCTGTGGGGGTGGGAGACCTGTTCTCCGACCAGGAGGCGCACGACTACTACGATCTAATCGAGTGGGCTGGAACGCAGGCCTGGTCCACCGGACGAGTTGGCCTGGATGGCGTCTCTTATCTGGCGATCAGCCAATATAAGGTGGCCGCACTGCAACCTCCGCATCTTTCCGCGATCTGCCCGTGGGAAGGTTTGAGTGATCTCTATCGCGATTTCGCCAGACCGGGTGGCGTTTTGGAGAACGGATTCAGCAAGCTGTGGAGTTGGTTGACGGGTAAAGAGGCCCGGGTCCAACAATCGCTCTACGAAGCCATCGTTGAACACACGGATCGTGATCATTGGTACGAAGCCAGAACGCCAAAGATTGAAGACATTCAAGTACCGCTTCTTGTCTGCGGCAGCTTTTCCGACCATTTGCTGCACACTCGTGGCTCTTTCGAGGTCTTCCGTCGCGCAGGTTCTCGGCAGAAATGGCTCTACACGCATCGAGACGGCAAGTGGTGCGCCTACTACAGCGAGGACGCGACGCGAACGCGTATCCGGTTCTTCGATCATTTTCTCAAGGGTGTAGACAACGAGTGGGACCGACAGCCATCCGTAAGGCTGGCTATTTCAGAGGGAGGTCCCGATCCTGCGTTGGTCGTTCAGGAAGACGCTTGGCCTCCGCGCGATGTCGAGTGGAAGAAGCTGTGGCTGGATGCGGGCACAAAGACAATGCGCCTTGACCAGATGTTTCCGTCTAAAAGTGCAGAGGTCAGGTTGCCCGCGGGGCGGCTCTCTTTCCTTTGGACCGTCTCGGAAGACACGGATGTAATCGGTCATATGGCTGTGAACCTTTACTTGGAGGTACAAGAGGCGAGCGACGCCTTACTGTTCGCGGGATTGCGCAAACTGCGCAGCGGCGAGGAGGTAACCTTTGAGGGATCTTACGGATTCTCGGGAGACATGGTGTCGAAAGGATGGCAGCGTGCAGCTCATCGCGACTTAGACATGGACCTTTCCACGCCAGAGCAACCGGTGTATACCCATCGCAGAATCTGTCCCCTGCAACCTGGAGAGATCGTGCCGGTCGCCATCTCATTGCGTCCACACGCAACTCGTTTCCGCAAAGGCGACCAGCTGCGACTCGATCTTCAAGGTCGGTGGTTCTATCCGAAGAGTAAGTTTCGCGGCCAGTTCCCGGCCTGCTATGAGAAGAGCCAGAAGACAACGTGTACATTCCATACCGGAGGAGATCGCCCAGCTTATCTGCTGCTTGCAACGAGAACTCCACGGACCGACGGCGGGACAAGGTGATGACGAAGATACGAAGGCGGATTGTTACAGCGGGCGTGGCCTTTGCGGGGCTAGTTCTGGCCGGGTCAGGTATCCTTGCCGTGCCTTCCGTCGACAACGCGGTCTTCACGTATTTTGTTAGGCAGCATCTTCGCACCGGCAACAGCGCGCTGCTGAAAGATGACGCCTTGCGCGTGTTGCTCTGTGGAACATCCGCACCGTTCGCCGACCCGCATCGCGCCCAGAGTTGCACGGCCGTCATCGCGGGCGGCCACTATTTTCTCGTGGACACAGGGCCAGGCAGCGCACGCAATTTGGAACTCTGGCAGCTTCGAGGACGCGAGTTGTCCGCTGTCTTTCTCACTCACTTCCACTCGGACCACATCGGGGATCTTGGCGAGGTCAACACAAATGCTTGGCTGGCCGGGCATCCCGGAAGCCTGCAGGTTTTCGGCGGTCCCGGAGTGGAGCATGTAGTAAACGGCTTCAATGAGGCGTACGGCCCTGACCAGAGCTACAGGACTGCAAACTCGAGAGCCGAGTTACTTACACCGTCGGCGGACCGGATGGAGGCCCATGTCATCGAGATGCAAGGCGCTCCTACGCCTGCAAAGGACCGGGTAAGTCTGGCCATGCACTTTGGTGATGTCACAGTGACAGCCATCGAGGTAAACCATGACCCCGCTGAACCGGCTTATGGCTATCGCTTCGACTATCGCGGCAGGTCCGTGGTAATTAGCGGTGACACTAACTTCCATCCTCCTCTTGCCGAAGCCGCTGCGAGAGCGGATGTGCTTGTCCACGAAGCTCAGGCTCAACACATGGTGCAGCTCGTTCATAATGCGGCGCTGGACGTGGCCGATGCTCGCATCGCGCAGACAATGGATGACATTCAGCACTACCACACGGACCCGCTGGAGGCTTCACGCATCGCCAACCAGGCTGGAGTGAAGCTGCTCATCTTTACGCATCTCGACCCGCCCCCTTCGAATCCGCTGATGTTTTGGATGTTCTATCGGGGAGTTGGCCACAGTCGTGATGGTGCCTGGATGAGCGGACAGGACGGGACGCTTGTCGAATTGCCCATAGGTTCCAAGAAAGTCATAGTGGCGACACTGCAACCGTGATCGGTGGGGTTCTCTTCCGCTCCGTGGAAGCTCCTGTTAGCAGATGAACGCAGGCGTGATGTACCAGTCGGTTAGTCAGTCAAGCATAATGGACGCGCTTCTCAGATTTGCCAGCCAGTAGGTAACACGATAAACCTGTGTTTCCTGCGGCGAAATCCATCTTATACCTCGGCCAAGGGCCATCCCAGAAGCTCCCGTACTCGCCCGGTCCTTGCCGGGCTACATTCCGCACAACCAGAGCGCATGTCGCTTTCATAACGAACTGGCGTTTCCCAGATCGATCCGTTTAGTTAGGTACAGAACGCATTGGGGCTTTGGCTCGTCGCTGGCGTTCTGTCCGTTTCTCGCTCGGCAATTGCCAAGTCAGGAGGGATGTTCGATGATGGAGTCGGGATGGTAACGCGCCGTCCTGGGGTGTGGAAACCCTAACGGAGTAATCGCGCTTTCAGGAGCGCGAGAGATTCCGTTTCCTTTGCGGTCGGGGAGCCTGCGACGTATCTCCAGACCCCTAAAGCGAAAGGGACAGGAACCGTACTCTGTTCGGTTTTCCAACTTCCCGATCACGGGTTTATAGGGTAGTTTGCGGGGGCGCACCGCAGACGTTTTTTCCCGATGTTTATGGTCGTACGCTCGACTGCGGGGATCAGTCCCGCAAACCTTCATCAAGGCACTTGATGTCTGGAGTGAATATTCAGCCTGTCTATCCTCCGCAGAGTACCGTCCGGAAGCATTAGGGGATTTTGAAAGAGCATTCTGCCTCGCGCTCGATGGAAGCCGCTCAGCATCCCGTAGGTGGATCGAAAGTTTCCGAGACGGCGGAACAGCGGCGGATACATTCCGAGAAATTCAGCAAGTCTTGGGTGACGCGTTTATCTGTGCCTCCAGACGCGCGCGGCTACAGCGTTGAATCGACGCGGTGCTCCGCGTAGGACGGGATCAGGATGTCCGTGCCGATGTAGACGCGGGCACGTGAACCTTCCTTGAGCGTGATGATCGGAAGCCGATTGAGAAAGTGATGGAGCACTTGTTCTCCCTCGGCTGCGGACTGCTCCGATATGCCGTCACGGATCTGCGTCGCAGGCGACAGGACGCTTCCACTGTTGCCGATCTGTGCGAGGCCACCCAAGCCGCCACTGCTGCCGCTGCCGCGAATGCCTGCAAGTAGCCGTGGTCAACCTTGGTAGCGAGACCCGTCGTGCCTAGCGGGCCCTGGCACATTTTGCGCGGCTTGGAGTTGCTGCATCTCGGCGGCAAGCTCCTGTCGCCGCTGCTGATCCTCGGAATCTCGTTTCGCCTCGGTCGCCTGCTGCGTCTCGAAGCTGGAGACCTGCTGCGGATTCGCAGTCGCGGGACGCATTGGCAAAGCACTCTGCGGCGCGGTTCTCTTCTTGCCGCTCACGAGGCTCGATATATTCGCGAGTCCTATGAGGCCGACGATCACGACAAGCGCAATGATGACGGGCGTGCTCTTCTTCACTGGCCCCACAGCTT
>CAZZXL010000223.1:0-7134 GCA_964658035.1 uncultured Acetobacteraceae bacterium | reverse complement strand
TCATCCACATCAATCAGCAGCAGCGCCAGTGGTTGAAACTCCCGCTGCGCGCGCCGCCATTCCTGGTCGAACATGGCATCGAAACGCCGACGATTGGCAACCGTAGTCAGGGCATCGAAGGACGCCTGGTGCTCAAGCGTGGTGCAGGCTTCTTCCAGTTCATGCTGCAACCGCTTGTGTTCCGTAATGTCGCGCAGCGTGATGATGGCCCCGGTCACACCGCCCGCTTCATCCTTCGTCGCGCGCAGGCAGCCTTCAATCCAGATGGAGCGGCCATCCCGCGTCTTCGCCCGATACGTCAGGACTGCTTCTTTGGTCAGACCGAGCCGCATCTCCTGCATCGTCCTGGCGCAAGCTTCCATATCGTCTTCGTGCATACCCCGTTCAAACGGTTGTCCACGCAGCTCCTCCGGCTCGTAGCCCAAAACCTCTCTGCTGGCCGGCGAAACGAACTGGCAGATACCTTCGAGATTCGTCTGCAGGATCACGTCGCGGGAGCTGTCGGCGAGCAGCCGGTACTGTCGCTCGCTGCCCTTCAATCGCGCGGCAAAAGCCCTTCGTTCGGCCAGCAGGACCGCGGCCGAAAAACCGATCAGCGTAATCAACGCCAGCAGTAACTGCACAAACAGTACGGAATGATCGTGGCTGCCGGCAGCGAGCCCGGAAGCATGAAGCGCCGCCGCACGGCTGCCATGCAGGGTCAGGTAAACCGAGATGCAGCAGATCAGCTCAATCGCAATCATCGCCCCGGTAAAGCCGCTATAGAAGATCAGCATCACCAGCGACGGGAACAGGATAAAGACGAGCGCCGACTGCGGCTCAAGAAAGACGCCCACCGATGCCGCTGTAATGACCATCAGCATGAACGCGGTGCGCGCCATCGCGGCCGGCTGTTTAATACTCCACGAAGCGGGCGCACGCAGGGCTAGTACCAGCGGGACAGTCGATGCCAGTCCCAGAGCATCCGCCAGCCCCCACTGGTGGAACCCGTGCCAGAAATTGATGTGCCAGGCTGTCGCATAGTACGCCGCAGCCAGTAACCCGCCGGGTAACGGCGCGGCGAGAAAGGCCGCAATCGAAAAGCGGGAAATGAGCTTTGGCTCCCGCAGCCACTGCTGCAGGTTGAAGAACGGTGGCAGTACATTGATGGCAACCACCACTTCGAGCGCGTTGATCAGCGAATCGACGATCGCCGTCGGCCAGTGATGCGTGAGCGAACCCTCCTTGATCGTCGTGGCAACCACCACGAAAAACAGGATCACCATCCAGTCGCGCCGTTTTTTACCCAGCAGCAGACCGGCAATCACGCCATTCAACGGCCAGATAATCGCCCACGCATTGTCCATCATGGCGAAACGCAGCAGCAGCGATTGCACGATCCACGCTGCCGCCGCCGTGGCCAGCGCGTAACCGATGGGCAACTCCCAGACCTCGGCCGGCATGGGCGTGTCATCGATTGCCGCTGTCATTGCACCCGGTGGTGCGCCGGTTGTTGCAGCGGGCAACGTAGCAGATAACGAAGCCGGCAACCAAGCCGGCACGGAACCGGAAGCAGGCTCGGGCTTGTCGTCGGGAGGGCCGTAGATGTCGAGGAGGGTCACCAAGGTAGTTCTGGTTTACCTTTCTACCAAGGGGTCAGCAATACCCTTTACGTTACTCCACGGTACCGGCGTGGGATGCCCCGGCCCGGACTGCTGCCTCTCCCCCGCATGCCGTCCCACTCTCATGGCCGCCGCGCAAAGCGGGTGTCCAGCAGGTCAAGTTCACGCTCCAGCGCGCGCAACACCGCGTCGTTGATCTTATCGTCCGCATGCAGCTGCTGCAGGGTCGCCCGCTCCACCCGCCGCAGTTCATGCGTCAGCCGGCGGGAATGCTTCAGCTCCTTGTTCAGCGCCGTACCTTCGGTCGACTTGTCCTGGTTCAGCGTACTCAGCCGCTGCTGGTAGTGCCGGCCGATGTCCTCTCGAACGCTCGTCAACTCCGCGCTTTCCGCCTTTTCCAGCTGTCCCAGGTACTCCAGGGCAGAGGTCAGCATAATGCGCCGCGCTTCCTGTTCTTCCTGTGGCACCATCTCCTCTTGCGCCAGGCCGAGTTTACGGATCAGCATGGGCAGCGTCAGCCCCTGCAGCACCAGCGTTACCAGGATGACGCAGAACGTCAGGAAAATAATCACTTCGCGCTGCGGAAACGGACTGCCGTCGTTGAGTGTCTGGGGCAGCGAAATAGCAGCTGCCAGGGCCAGGACGCCGCGCATCCCCGTCCAGCCGATAATAAACACGGCTTTGGCGCCGGGCCGGTTCACTTTCTGCTTCAGGACATACCGGCGGATGACATAAGCAATGGCTGTTCCCGGGTAGATCCACAGCAGCCGCAGCGCGATGGTCAGCACGCTGACGATCGCCGCATCCCGGATCAGCTCCCGGTGGCTCATGGTGCGAATGTCCGCCAGGATCGTTCGCAGTTGCAGACCGATCACGATAAAAACCGTGCCATTCAGAATAAAGTCGAGCGTGTTCCAGACGCCGATGCCCTGCAGCCGTGCCTGGGTGGTGTACATCTCCGAATTGACGCGGCCGAGATAAATGCCGCAAACCACCACCGCCAGTGCGCCGGAGGCATGAAGTTCTTCAGCTGCCAGGTAGGCCAGGTAGGGCACAATCAGGCTGATGGTGATCTCGACCGGTGCATCCAACACGTGCTTCTGTGCGTAATGGGCGATCCAGGCAACGATGAAGCCCACCGCGATGCCGCCGCCCAGCAGGTAAAGCACCTGCAGAATGCCGCTGGTCAGGCTGGGCCGTTCGCCTGTTGTCACCAGGGCTACGGCAAACTCCAGCGCCAGCAGGCCGCTGGCATCGTTCACCAGGCTTTCGCCTTCGAGTATGTCGATGATCCGTCTCGGCAGGCCCACCCGTGCAGCGATTGAGGTTGCTGCGATGGCATCGGTTGTGCAGATCACGGCGCCGAGTACCAGCCCCGTGCGCCAGTCAAAGCCGGGCAGCAGCCAGTTACTGAACGCGCCCACGCCGATCACAGTGAAGGCTACCAGGCCAAACGCCAGCATCAGGATGCTGACCAGGTGGAAGCGGAAATCCCGCCATGCGGTGTTGGTCGCTGCGGCAAAAAGCAGCGGCGGCAGCAGGATCAACAGGACAACATTGGGATTGAGCGAGACTTGCGGAAGCCCGGGCACGAAGCTGAGCAGCAGTCCTGCGATCACCAGCACGATGGGATAGGGCGTCTGAAACTGCCGGGCCAGGGTCGTCAGCGCTGCGGCAAGCAGCAGCAGCAACAGCAGCACAAACTCGGCTTGATGGATATTCTCCGCAAACAGCACATAGCCAGCATAGCGGGTGGCGCATGGCGGATACGAAGAAGCGGACAGCTAAGAACGGGTGGATGGTAGCGATAGGGCTGGTGGCGGCCGGCTGAGGCGTGTAGCGAAAGAGCGGGGTCGATCAAGCGGTAGAGGCGAACGCTCTATCCGCTACCCGCTACCCGCTATCTGTGCTATCCGCTATCCCGCTACTTCCTAAACGGCTTTCCATAGATCTTCTCAATCTGCTTCTCCATCACCCCGTAGCACTCACAGGCACCAGCCTCCAGCCCTTTGGTGTCGAGGATGTGCATCCGTCCATAGTCGTAGCGGATCAGCCCGGCTTTTTTGAGGATGTTCGCAGCGATCGACACACTGGGACGGTGGACCCCCAGCATGTAAGCCAGAAATTCGTGGCGGACTGGAAACACATCGCCGTCGGCACGATTGTGCGTCATCTTGAGCCAGCGGCAGAGCCGCTGTTCGACGCGGTGAATGCGATTGCAGGCTGCCGTGATCGTCGTCAGGGTCAGGAAGGCGTTGGTGTAATTCGCAATCAGATCGCTGAAAACCGACTGAGGGTAATCGTGCAATTCTTTGAGGAAGACCTCAGTGCGCAGCCGCATCGCAATCCCGGGTACCTGGACAAACGTGCACGTAGCCGCAGTGGTTTGCCGTAGAAACACCTGCACCCCCGCAAAGCCATCGCGCCCGATCATGGCAGTTTCTACGGTGGAGCCATCCGTCATCGTATGGATGGTGGATGCGACCAGGTCAACCGGAAAGTAGAGGTAGCGGATGGGCTCGCCGGGCTCGATCAGCGGTTCTCTGAGCGCGAATTGGGTCGCCTGGAGAAACGGCTCCAGGCGTTGCCGCTCTTCTTCTGGCAGGGCGGCTAGGATCAGGTTCACTCACACACCTATGAATGTCCGCATGAACCTTGTGCTTGAACCAACACCGGCATCTCACGCTGTCCAGGGGTCTGGCAGACGTTGTGCATACCGTCATTAGGTACAAACAAAACAGGTCTTTGCGGCAATAAAGCCGAGTGTATGGAGTGCACCGGCACTGCGTCTGTCGGCTATCTAACAGAGTTCAAAGCGTTTGCTCCTCCCATGCCGGCACATCTCGAGGCGGCGGCATCCACAATCTCCTTCTGGGGAATCAGGATCGCGTGCTATCCTCGCGGCAGGACAGAGCCTGCAATGCATAGCCAACAACCAACCCGAAGGTACACTCCCTGCAGGTTGGCCACGCACCACGGCACCCGAGCGGTCCTGACTGCTCCCATGACCACGCGTCCGAGCCTTTTTGCCGGGGACTAGGGTCTGCGCCTGCGCTGTGGATGCACCCCGCCTTTTTCCAGCGAACAGCTCGATCTTGACGATCTCAGACGAATCCCTGGTTACATTCGTCCCGAACCTCTCAGCCTTCCCAACTGACCGCCAACAAGGGAAACTCTCATGTCGAACACCATCGCCTCCGTTGCTGACGTCGCCGTCTCCGAAATTGCAGCCCCCCGACAGGGTTTAGCTACACGCCATCCTGATTACGCCCGGTACGGCCCCAAACTGCACGGTCCCCTGCCCGGACCCAGGGCCAAAGCCATCGTCGAAGCGGATGACCGCCTCATGTCGCCCAGCTACACGCGCTCGTATCCCCTTGTCGCCAAACGCGGACGCGGTGTTCGTGTCGAAGATGTGGATGGCAATGAGTTCCTCGACTTTGCCGCCGGCATTGCCGTAACTTCCACCGGTCATTGCCATCCTGAGGTCGTGAAGGCCATCCAGGACCAGGCCGCCGAACTGATTCATATGTCCGGCACCGACTTCTATTACGAAGGCATGGTGACCCTTGCCGAGCGTCTATCCGCGATCGCCCCGATGCCCGGGCCGCACCGCTTCTACTACGGCAATTCCGGTGCTGAAGCTGTCGAGTGCGCGCTGAAGATTGCCCGCTATCATACCGGCCGGCCTAACATCATCGCCTTCTACGGTGCTTTCCACGGCCGTACCATGGGTGCGTTGTCGCTGACGGCTTCCAAGCCCCAGCAGCGTCGGCGCTTCTCGCCATTGATGCCCGGCGTCACGCACGTCCGCTATCCTTACGCCTATCGCGGGTGTAGTGGAGGCCCCCAGGCGGAAGACGCTTTCGCTCTCGCCTGCGCCCGTTTCATTGAAGACAAACTGTTCAAAAGCACCCTCGCACCCGAAGAAGTGGCTGCCATCTTTGTCGAGCCCATCCAGGGCGAAGGCGGCTACGTCGTCGCTCCCAAGATCTTCATGCAGGAGCTGCGCAGAATCTGTGACCGCCACGGGATCCTGCTCGTCGTGGATGAAGTGCAGTCCGGCGCCGGCCGCACGGGCAAGTGGTGGGCCGTGCAGCACAGCGACGTCGAACCCGACATCGTCTGCATGGCGAAAGGCATTGCCTCCGGCATGCCGCTCGGTGTCTGCATGACGCGCGCTGAAATCATGGATTGGAAGCCCGGCTCGCACGCCTCCACCTTCGGCGGCAATCCCGTCGCCATTGCCGCGGCACTCGCCACCTTGGATGTGCTCGAACGCGAAGGCTTGCAGAACGCCGCGACTGTTGGCAACAAGATGCTCGAACGCCTGCGCCCCTGGCCATCGCAACACAAAATTGTTGGCGATGTCCGCGGCCGCGGGCTGATGATCGGCATTGAAATCGTCCGCGACCAGAAGACCCGCGAAGTGGCCGGCTCCCTGCGCGATCGCATCGTTGATCTGTGCTTCGAACGCGGTTTGCTGGTCCTTGGCTGCGGCGAAACGTCAATTCGCCTGGCGCCGCCACTCATCGTCAACGAACAGGAAGCGATGATCGCCCTGGACATTCTCGAAGAGTCAGTCTCGATCGCCGCGCATGAGCTGGCCAATGAGGTGACACTGGAGTCATCGGTCGTCTAACGATTTTCCATCGAGGTGCGATCTACCATCGAGGCGCCTGCGCTTTGCGCAACGGCATGCTCCCGTTGGTCGCACCTGGCCGATGCTTGTCTTTCGGAACTCCCTCCACTTTTGTCATCCCGACCGAAGTGGAGGGATCTGCGTTTTCGCTTATTGCGGCGGCAGCCATTGGCCTTTACGCTACCCGATCAGCCCGACACCCTCGGCCCGCGCTGCTCTGGTCAAGTCGCGGTCAAGTGTCGCCAGCGGCAGCACTTGTCTTACCGCCAGCTCCAGATAGGCCGCATCATAAACCGTGAGTCTATGATGCCTGGCCAGGCTCATGGTGAGGGTTTCGACCGGGTCGCGATCGATCCTGATATTGAGTTCTTTAATGAAGCTGAGCGACCGCGCGGTTTGAGCCTCCGAAATTCGCTCTTTCCTCTCTGCAATCAGTAGCACATTGCGCAATTCAAACCAGAAGAGCGCGGGAACTACTGCACCGTGTTCCTCGATGCCGACCAACGCCGCGTCTGCTACGGATTCGGCCTCATCTTTCAGGCACCAGCAAACAGCAATGGATGCGTCCAGGACAAACGAAGTGTCCCGTCTGGAGATCAATACTTGTGCCCTTCGTGACGCCACGAGAGAAGTTCATCTACGGAAACGGGCTGCATGGTCTTGCGCAGCGCTTTGAGCCCATCGATCGCTCTCCGAACACGTTCCCGGTCAACATCGGGTGCTGGTACCAGGTGGGCAACGGGCTTGCCGTGTCGCGTAATGACAATGACCGCGCCCCGTTCCACATCGTCCAGGTACTCGGGAAGGCGGGCTTTTGCGTCCGAGGACTGTACAGTTCTCATGGCGTGGCTCCATTCTGACCAGTTGCTTTGACTAGTCTATTGTAAGCCA
>CAZZXL010000222.1:0-7156 GCA_964658035.1 uncultured Acetobacteraceae bacterium | reverse complement strand
GAATGCTCACCTGGTCCTTGAAGAAGCGCCTGCCGGGGCTCTTGATCTGCTCGATGCGGCGGAGCGGAGCAGCCAGGCGAGCGAAGTCCTGGTGCTTTCGGCCAAGACGGCGACTGCGCTACAGGCTATGCAAGGGCAGCTGGCCGACTACCTGGCCGGGAGTTCTGCGGAGAGCCATGCGATCCATCTCCATGACGTTGCCTATACCCTGCAGGTCGGCCGCAATGTTTTCGCCTATCGGGCGGCGCTGGTGGCAGGCAGCCGGGAGGAAGCGATCGCCAGGCTGAGGGCGGGGGCGGTCAAAACATTCCCGCCGGTGCTGCCGCAAGAAAGCCTGAAGAATGTGGCATTCCTCTTTCCTGGCCAGGGCGCGCAGTCACTGGGGATGGGCAGGCAGTTGTTTGAACAGTTTCCCGTCTTCCGGCAGGTGATGGAAGAGGCGGACCGGGTGCTGCGGCCGTTGCTCAACGAAAGCCTGATTGCTGTGATCTACCCGGCAGTCGAGACGCCCGAAGCCCTCCGGGCGTTGCACCAGACCCGGTTAACGCAGCCGGCGATCTTCGCTGTTTCATATGCGCTGGCCAGGTTGTGGGAGGCTCTAGGCATCAAGCCTGCTGTACTGATTGGCCACAGTATCGGAGAGTTCGTGGCGGCGGTAGTGGCAGGGACGTTGTCCCTGGAGGACGCGCTTTCCCTGGTTGCGGCGCGGGGCGCGGCGATGCAACTGCTGCCCTCAGGCGCGATGCTGGCGGTGCGTGCGAGCCGGGAAGAGCTGTCGCCGTATCTTGATCCTGCGGTAGACCTTGCCGCCGAGAATGCTCCTCGATCCGTTGTTCTTTCAGGCACGCATGAGGCGATCGACGCGCTGGCGGGAAAGTTGAGCGCATCCGGCATTACTTCGCGGAAGCTGGCGACTTCGCATGCGTTCCATGGCCGCCTGATGGAAGCGGCCATGGAGCCATTTGCAAGAGCGCTCGATACAGTAACGTTTCATGCGCCGGCGGTGCCGTGGATTTCGACGTTGACGGGTCGACCGGTCCATCCGATGGAAGTGACGCGGCCGGAGTACTGGCTGCAGCAATTGCGGTCGCCGGTGCTGTTTGCGCAGGCTGCGGCGCGGGCCATGGCGGATGGTGCAACCCTTTTTCTTGAGGTGGGGCCGGGCCACACGCTGACCAACCTGGTGAAGCAGAATGCCAGGGAGCCGGAGAAAATTACATCGATCGCGACCTTGCCGCCCGGGGACGAGGTGAAGGCTGCGCCAGGGTTCGCCAGCGCTGCTGATCGTCCGGCTACTGCATCGCTGCCCGGTGCTCCCCTGGAGGAGGCGTGTGCGCGACTGTGGATGCAGGGTGTTGCGCCCGACTGGGAGCTGCTGTCCGGCGGCCGGACGGGACGCCGTGTACCACTCCCGACTTATCCCTTTGAACGAAAGAGCTACTGGGTTGCGCCTCCGCTCGAGATAGAAAAAGAGCTACCGGCGGAGCAGGCATCGGCTTTGCACGGGGCGATACCGGACGCATCCGGAGTGACGAATATTCCTAACGAGGCGATCTCCATGCCGGCTAGCATGACTGCTGCACTGGTCAGCAATTTGAAAGCGATGGTGACAGAACTTTCTGACATCGATCTTTCGCAGACCCCATCTTCTGTTTCGCTGCTTGAACTGGGTCTCGATTCCCTGTTTCTTACCCAGTTGACGCAGGCCATCCGCGGTGCCTACGGCGTGAAGCTCACTTTCCGCCAGATCATGGGCGAGTATTCCACTTTCGACGCGCTGGCGGCCCACCTGGAGGCGGTGGCGCCAAAGGACAAGCTGCCGCAGCCTGCGGGCGGGCCTTCACCCTCTGCTCCAGCCACCAGCCCGACGAACGGGCCTGCCATTGCGACCGGGGGCTCCGGGACGGGGCTGACCGCTTTTGCCTCGACAGGCTCGACGCAGCTACAGGGGTTTGCAGCGCCTGCCGGGGGCGCGGATGGCTACGCTGCTGTTTTCGCGCAGCAGATGGCGGCCATGAGCGCGCTGATGCAGCAGCAGCTGGCTGTTCTCGCGGGAGCCGGCATTCCTGTCGTTCAAGGTGCTGTTACCGCTTCGATGGCGGCTGCGGCCGCAACTCCCCCGGCAGTGCATGGGGCGAAGGGGAAATTTGCCGAAGCCACCATGCCGGCTACCAATGCGCCGGCAGAGAAAGAGTTCGGCACGCTGGTCGCGCTGCGTCCACCTGACCTGCGGGCAGCGGATGCCTTGACGGCCAGGCAGGAAGAGTACATCAACGGGCTGGTAAGCCGCTACACGGAGCGTACGGCGAAATCGAAGGCGTCAGCGCAGAAGTATCGCGGCGTGCTGGCTGATCCGCGGGTCGCGTCGGGCTTCAATCCCCAGTTCAAGGAACTGGTCTATCCGATCGCGGTGGAGCGCTCAAAAGGCGCGTACCTGTGGGACCTGGATGGCAACCGGTACATCGACATTCTGAACGGGTATGGCTCGATCTTCTTTGGCCACTCGCCGGATTTTGTGACCGACGCTGTGCGCCGCCAGCTGGAGCTGGGCTTCCCTATCGGGCCGCAGACGGAACTGGCAGGCCAGTGCGCTGAACTGATGGCGTCGCTGGTTGGCATGGAACGGGTCACCTTCTGTAATACCGGCTCTGAAGCCGTGATGGCGGCGATGCGGCTGGCGCGCACGGTCACGGGCAAGAATCTGATCGTCCTGTTTGCCGGCGCGTATCACGGGCAGATCGATGAAGTGCTGGTCAAGTCCAACCGCAGCGAGAAGAGTATTCCAACTGCTCCCGGCATTCCCAACCAGAGTGTATCGAACATGCTGGTGCTGGAATACGGCGCCGCGGCTTCGCTCGAAGTGATCCGACGGCGGGCGGATGAAATTGCCGCCGTACTGGTGGAGCCGATCCAGAGCCGCCATCCTGAGCTGCGGCCCCAGGAATTTCTGCAGGAGATCCGGTCGATCACGGAAGAGGCCGGTGCGGCGCTGATTTTCGATGAAGTGGTGACGGGTTTCAGGACGCACCTTGGCGGTGCACAGCAGGTGTATGGCATCCGTGCCGATCTTGCGACCTATGGCAAGGTGGTGGCAGGCGGGATGCCGGTCGGGGTGGTGGCCGGGAGCCGGACGTACATGGACGCGCTTGACGGCGGGGACTGGCAGTTCGGCAATGATTCTGTGCCGCAGGTAGGCGTCACGTTTTTTGCCGGAACGTTTGTCCGGCATCCACTGACCATGGCAGCGGTGAAGGCGACGCTCGAGCACCTGCGCGATGCCGGGACCAGTCTGCAATCGTCGCTGGCGGAGAAGACTGCATCGTTGATCGCTGATCTGAATGCGATGTTTGTCGAGTTCGGCTTCCCTTCCCATATTCAAACTTTCGCATCATGGTTTTACTTCTCGGTGGCGCCGGAGGCCCGGCTGGCCAAACTGCTGTACTATCATCTGCGCGAACGGGGACTGCACTTGCAGGAAGGCTTCCCGTGTTTTCTGACGACTGCCCATACGGACGACGATCTGCAGCAGGTGCGCGACACTTTCCGGCAGGTTTTGAGCGAGATGCATGCGCACGAGATCATCGGGCCGGCCGAGCTGAGGCCGGCTACGGACGGCCGGCATGCGGCGCCAGCAGCTTTGCCCAGTGCGTTCGTCGGTGCAGGCCGGTCTACGGTTGCGACGGGCGGCACTGTGCTTGAAGGGCCGATTACAGAAGCGCAGCGTGAAGTACTGCTGGCTTCGCAACTGGGCGCCGAGGCCAGTTGTGCGTTCAATGAATCGGTTTCATTGCATCTTGATGGAAAGCTTGACCGCGCAGCCTTCAAAGCCGCGCTCGAGCAGGTGGTACAGCGGCATGAAGCGCTGCGGCTTTCCGTGGCACCGGCGGGGGAGAGTGTACTGGTAGCGCCGAAGGTGCCTGCAGGCGTGACAGAAGAAGACTGGCGCGGGCGTTCTGCCGAGCAGCAAGCGGCCGAGATGCACGCACTGCTGCAGGCAGAGGCAGCAACGCCTTTCGATCTGAGGCAGGCGCCGCTTTTCCGCGCCACGCTGGTGGCATTGGCTGAGGAGTCGTCGGTGCTGGTCTTTACCGGCCATCACATCATTGTGGATGGCTGGTCGATCAATGTCCTGTTTGAAGAACTGGGCCAGATTTATTCGGGCATCATGAACAAGTCCGTGCCAAAACTGCTGCCGGTGCATTCCTTCCTCGATCAGGCGAGGACGGAGAGTCGCGAGCCGAATGCAGAGACGGAAGCCTTCTGGCTGAATGCATTCCGTACCCTGCCGCCACCCCTCGAACTGCCGGTTGACCGGCCGCGCGGCGCGCTGCGGGATCATCGCGGAGCGACCTTCAAGTCCATCTTTCCGGCGGAGTTAGTTGAAAAACTGCGTTCCAGTTCGGCCCGGGGCGGCAACACTCTTTTCGCCACTTTACTCAGTGGTTACGCACTCCTGCTGAGCAGGCTGACGCGGCAGCAGGATATCGTAGTCGGCATCCCGATGGCGGGTCAGCGCAATTTTGGGGGCGAAAGCTTTGTGGGCCACTCGGTCAATTTTCTACCCATTCGCGCGGAGATTGAGAACACGACCAGCTTTGCGGCGTTGACCGAGGCTATCAAGAACAAGGTCTACGATGCGCTGGATAATCAGGAGTACACCCTCGGCACGCTGGTGCGGAAGTTGAAAATGCCGCGGAACCCGGGGCGACTGGAGCTGGTCGAAGCGCAGTTCAACCTGGAGCAGGTTGGTACCGGGGTGAGGTTTGCCGGGCTGGCGACCCGGCTTGAGGCCAATCCCAAGGCCGCAGTCAATGCGGACATCTTTTTCAACTTTATCGACCGGGGCGAGACCATTGCGCTCGAAGTCGACTACAACACCGGCCTCTTCGACGAGAGCACGATCGATCGCTGGGTGCGTGCGCTGGCAGTGCTGCTCGACGATGCCGCCGTGCGGAGCACCATTCCGGCGGCCGCCCTGCGCTGGATGAGCGACCAGGGGTTGGAGCAGGTCATCGCTGACTGGAACAGGACGGCGATCGAGTATCCTTCGCAGTCTTCTGTGCATGCTGTTTTCGAAAAGCAGGCGGCAGCGACGCCGGAGGCGACGGCTTTGCGCTTTGGCAGTGAGCACCTGACGTATGCAGAACTGAACGTCCGCGCCAACCAGTTCGCACATTTCCTGAAGCGGGAGCATACGCCGACCGAGGGATTGCGGATCGCGCTCAGTCTTGACCGGTCGCTCGAATTGATCGTCGCCATCCTGGGCACACTCAAAGCCGGCGGCATGTATATCCCGATTGACCCGGGCTACCCGGCAGCGCGGATTGCCATGCTGGTAGAGGATGCGGAGCCGACCCTGCTGCTGACGCAGCGCTCCATGGCAGACAACTTTCCGGCTTCGGTGCGGAGCTTCACCATTGAGGAGCTGGCATCGTCGCTGCCGCAGGAATCAATCGCGAATCTCGATCTTGCCATTTCAGCCGAGGACCCGGCATACATCATTTACACCTCCGGCTCGACCGGCAGGCCGAAAGGCGTGGTGGTTCCACATCGCGCGATCAATCGCCTGGTACTGGGTTCGGAGTTCATCCATTTCGGGACGGACGAGGTCTTTCTGCAACTGGCGCCGGTCTCTTTCGACGCGTCGACGCTGGAAATCTGGGGAGCGCTGCTGCACGGGGCAACGCTCGCGTTGATTGCCGGCAACAAGCCGTCTCCTGAAGATATCGGGGAAGCGATCCGGGAGTACGGGGTTACCACCATGTGGCTGACGGCGGCCCTCTTCCACCTGATGGTGATGGATTATCTTCCGCTCCTGAAGCCGCTGAAGCAGCTGCTGGCGGGCGGCGATGTGCTCTCGGTGAACCATGTTCGCAAGGCGCTCGAAGGGATGCCGCACCTGCGACTGGTGAACGGGTATGGCCCGACCGAAAATACTACCTTTACCTGCTGCCACACCATCACGCCGGCCGATCTGGACAACGGCAGTGTGCCGATAGGCCGGCCTATCGCCAACACGCGTATTTATATTCTCGATGACCAGGGAGCGCCTGTGCCAGTGGGCGTGCCGGGCCAGCTGCATGCTGCCGGGGATGGCCTAGCGCTCGGCTACTGGCAGGCGCCGGAGCTGACGGCGCAGAAGTTTATCGAAGCTGACCTGCCAATTGTCGGTAAGGAGCGTCTTTACAAGACGGGTGACACGGCGCGCTACCGTACCGACGGGGTGATCGAATTTCAGGGACGGACAGACAACCAGATCAAGATCCGCGGCTTCCGGGTGGAACTGGGCGAGATTGAAGCAGCTGCTGAGCGCTTCCCGGGGGTGAGGGCCGCCATTGTTTCTGCCCGGCCGGACTGGAGCAGCGCGCAGGACATCCCAGGCGATAAGCGGTTGGCCATGTATATCCTGGTTGAAGAGAAGCTCGAAGCAGCCAAGGTGGAAGAACGGCTGCGCACGTTTCTACAGGAACAGCTGCCTGACCATATGCTGCCCTCTTCCATTATCCGGGTGGCTGAGTTCCCTCGGACGGCCAATGGCAAGGTCGATTATCGTGCGCTGCCGGCACCTGAAGCTGAGCGCAAGCTGCACGCCCGGGCGATTGCTGCCCCGCGAACACCGGTCGAAGGACAACTGGCCTCCATCTGGTGCAAGGTGCTGGCGCTCGACGCGGTCAGTATCCATGACAGTATTTTCGAGTTGGGCGGTGACTCGTTATCGATTTTCCGCATTACTACCCAGGCGAACCAGGCGGGAATTCGGATGACAGCCAAACATCTCTTCCAGTACAAAACAATTGCTGCTCTTTCGCCGCAGCTTGAGAAAGACCAGGCGGCCAGCGCGGACGAGCCGGTGCGCCAGACGATCCGGGCGGTTTCGAGAGAACAGTTTCGTAAGACGCAAAGTCTGACAAAAGTAGAATAAGACGACGAATGGCGAATTTCACCCAATTCGAAGCATCGCGTGAAGAACCGGCTGCTCTAGAAGTCCTCCATGGCGGCAACGGCCGTCATGCCGAGGCGAGACATGTTCCTTCCGGCCATGCGGCGGATGAGGCAGAGGTCTTTGCAGGAGACCGGGCGCAAGGCCCGCAGTCTGCTGCGTGGGAAGCTGGTGCCCTGGAGTCTGGTGTTCTGGAAGCTGAGGCGCGTGAGCCTG
>CAZZXL010000221.1:0-7203 GCA_964658035.1 uncultured Acetobacteraceae bacterium | reverse complement strand
GTCAGTCTGACTCTGAACCCACGGGGCACGCTGTACAAAAAGCAGTCTCTTTACGAGTATGCCTACCAGAGCGGAAACGCTGAGGCGATTGCTGCCTTCGAGGAGAAGCTAGCCCGGCAGTCGTGGCGGGTGTATCGCGTGCGGCGCATTTACCGGGCGAAGAAGGATGTTGACGGGCAGATCCTTACGGAGCGGAAAGGGCAGGCTCTTCGTGCTGTGGAGCACTGCTCCGAGGAGATATCGATGCACCGAGCAAAGGAATTGCTCGAACAGAAGGTGCTCAACCTTGGGTCCTCTCTCGAGGTAAAGCGGGGTATCCCTTATCTGTATCAACGGAGGGCAGGCAATTCTTTCCCCACACGAGAGGAGTACTTCGTAACCGGTCCAGCTGTGGTCGAGGCGAAGGCGCGGTACGGACTGGAGTGGTTCGAGGAGCAATGGGAAGCTAAGCAGAGCTCACTATTCACTTGAACGATGTTCGATGTGACTGAGCAACACCAACCGGTCATGCTTGCCGCAAACGAGAAACTCACGCCAAGCCTGTTGAGCAGTGGCTTGCGGGCATAGCAGAGCCGTCCTTCGCTCAGGTCAAGCTCTTAGCGGTACAGCTAGACGTGGATCCAGCTTGGCTTCAACATGGTCACACGGCACCTTCCGAAGCGGGGTTTTCTGGAGAATGTGAGCCTTCACGGAACAGAGGTGATGGACAAGGCATCGAACGCAATTGCGGGCCTGAGCCCCTCAGCTAACAGCACAACAAACTTCACATATCGGGAGAAATCGTGCACTCAAAGTTAGACGTGCCCTTCACCGTTCCAACGATGAAGAGCGTAGATGTCGTAAGGCTGGTGTACGAGAGGTTTCGTCCGCTGACCAAGATCTATGGGCCACTTCGTGCGGCCACTTTGTCGATCCAGGGAGAGGAAGGCATCTTGTACCTAACAGAGACTCAGTACTGGCTTTGGAGCGGTTCCGATTCCGCCAAGAATTGACTCATCCGGAAGTTGACCTTCTGACGACCCCACAAGAGCTGCTGCGGAACCTGCTTATGTCGGCTGCACACATGCTGAAGTCGGCAGAAGAACACCTGGAACGGTCGAGCAAGGGGCGGCAGACGTGCCGTCGCTGTTGGGGTACTACCTCTCACATCCAGCCGAGGCCATGACGGGCGTGTTCGCGACTGGCACCTTCTTCACTCTAGAGAGCCCGGAGCGATGGAAGCAGATAAAGAAGTCTTCCGAGAGGTAGCAAACAGGGCTTAAGTCCGTCACGCAGAGCCGTGCGCTTCGCAATCGTGGCGGCCAACAGACCAGATTGTCATACAACCCACAGAGGTAAGCCACATGCAGCCCACTCTCTTCGATGTGGGCCGTGCGCAGCTTCCGCCTCGCGTTCTCGCGTTTGCTTCGGTGTCAACGAAGCCCGCGAGATCCCGGGCTTTTCTCTTGCGCATACCGGTCGGTTTTTCGGCCGGGCATGTGCGGGAGGAGGCCAAAGAAGAGCTGCTGCGGTCCGAACTACCTCTCTTCGCCGACAGTGGAGCCTTCTCCGAGATTGCGGTCACCCCGCAAGGGCTCTCTGTCATTCGTTCCATTTCTCACCAGCAATGGATAGACAGCTTATCCCCTCTACCACTGCCTTGCTGAACACCACGGAGGCAAGCTGAGCCTTGTGGTTCCCGACGGGGTAGGAGACCAGGAGTACACCCTTGGGCTTCTCGTGCGCTACCGAGCCGAGCTGCGAAGGTTGGCCGCTACCGGAGCGGGTCTCTTGGTCCCGCTTCAAAGGGGGGCACTGACGCCGATGGAGTTCTATGAAACAGCCTGCGAGTTAGTCGGTCTCCCTTTGTGTCCGGCTTTTCTGATGAAGAAAGCAGGCATGTCTCAGGAGCAAATCTTTCAGTTTGTGGAAGAGGTCAGGCCCACCCACGTCCACCTGCTTGGGATGGGTATCAGCGCGCCACCGCAAAGCGGCTCGTTCGCCGGCTTCTGACCACGTTCAATCAGATCACGCTCAGTCTGGATTCCAATCGCCTTCGCGCTATCACGGGGCAAGCACGGCCACTGACAAGAACCGAAGCGGCGATGCACGCGGCCGAAACGGGCCGCCTGTTTGCATGCGCGATCATCCGGCTCTTTCCTCTGCCCAAGAACCGCTGGACTACACCGAAGCGATCGCCTTCTTTCGATCTGGGCGGGGCGTTTGGAACTGGAACGCGTCGCGGCGGAAGGCATTGAGTCGGTGACCGACCGGCAGCAGTTTCTTCGCGAGCCTGATGCCTTACCTGCAGGAGCACGTCGGACGGCAGCCGCGATGGGTTTGTCCTCTTCTCGCCGTTGCTCTTGATCGTGCTTGGTCTCGTTTCGTGGATGCACGCGTCCACGTTGCGGTCCGAACAGCGGCGATCCGACCACCTTCACTGACGCGCAGATCGCTCGATAGCTGCGTACCGACGCGGGGCTGACTGGCAACAGGAAACCCGTACCCTCACCCTCCTCAATCTCTGACCAAATCTACCACGAAAGGATCACCCCGATGCATACACAACGTCGCTATTCCAAGAGAGAGCTGTTGGGCCAGTTGCGCGTGGAATACCTCTTCTCCATCCATGAGCTGGCCGGCATCACCCCGTCTTCTTCGAGGTGGGAGGTTCTCTGCGCATTTCTGAAAGCCGGCGAAGCCCGGGCCGAACGGCTTATCGAAACGGACGGAGGGTTCCTCTTTCTCCAGAGCATTCCAGGACGCCGCAACACCGGGGCAATCTACGCCTACAACGAGGTCGCCCAAGTCTTCCTGTGGATGCGCTTTGACAGGGATGACGACCTGAATGGTGTCGACTTCGATCGCGCTGTGTGGGCTTATCGCCTTCTCGAGTGGACGAAGCTGGAGCACATGGCAAAGGACCAGCTGGTCGTGGACGAAGGAGATGAGGAGGAACACTCTCTTTCAGGACTTGAGATCGGAACCCTACCGCAGTGAACCTTGCACCCATCTTTGTTCTCACCCTCCACGAATTGACCCGTTTGCTGGTCCGTTTTACAACTTTCCCGACTTCAGAAAGGAGCAAACCATGAGTACAGCAGTTCAGGCACCCTGGATTCCGCCGCGGCCGAAACCCGAACTCCTCGAAACAGACCAGGCCCTGGTGGCTGAGTACTGCTCGTGGTTTGTGACCGGCGAGCCTACACCCGGCAGTCCGACCGCCCAAACCCTGACAACAACCGCTACTACTACTTCCAGCCGAAGGAGAAGGAGACGAAGAACCGGCTCGCCCTGACAGACAGCACTGTTCGGCTCCATCTCTCAGGCGCACAGACGATTGGCCTTTATGCCATCAACCCCGAGACACAACGATCGAAGTGGGTAGCGATTGACGCGGATTACGCGCGAGCCCATCGCGATCTTGCGGCACTGAAGCTGGAACTGAAGGAGGACGGCGTCGAAGCCGCTCTCGAGATGTCCCGGCGAGGCGCCCATCTTTGGATCCTCTGCGACGAACCCTTGCCCGCGAAGGATTGCCGCGTCTACATCTACAACCTTGCCCTGCGTTTGGGTGTGCCCATCAAAGGCACACTCAATCAGGTCGACGGCATCGAGATCTTCCCCCGCCAGGATGAATTGCGCGAGGGAGAGTTCGGCAACGCCATCCGTGGTCCGCTCGGCATCCATCGAGCGAACATGCACCGGTACTGGTTTGAAGATGCGGCTCCCAACTTCCAGGCTCAGTTCACGTACCTGCGGCAGCTGAAGCGGCTAACGGCCGCAGAGCTGGCGACCTTCACCGAAGGCCTCAGCATCCCGGAAGAGTTCCTGTCGCGGCCAAAGGTGGATCAGCCGCTCTCCATCGCCGGCGTAGGGAAAGGCTTCCAGATCCTTCAGCACGTTCGTGTAAAGCGAAGGTGCAGCGGGAACTGGTGGACCAGGTGCCCGTCATGCGAGAAGCAAGGTAACGACAAGTCCGGCGACAACCTTGCCATTTCCGTGGCGACCCCGCAGTTCTACAAATGCTGGGCTGGCTGTACCAAGGAAATGATCCGGGAGGCTCTCGGCTTCCCCATCCGTCAACGCTAAGCAACAGGAGACTCGATGGACAAGAGACTCGCACAGATCGCCTTGAGGGGCCTCACCCTTCCAGAACCAACGCGGTTGGAGATACGCAAGACCGGTATCTTCAGCCGCTCAACCGTCGAGCCCGTCTTCCAGGAAAAGGCGAGACGATGGGCACTCCGCGGTGAGGAAGCCGGTGGCGCAGTAAGTAGCCTCGGTCACTACGTCGGTTTCTGCGGAGCAACTGGTGAAGCTCTGACCTGGACGCAACGGGTTCAGAACTTCCTGCCGAATGGCGTGCATGCGATCGTGATCGAGCCCGAGATGTGCCGTGTGCAGATGTTCCGGTACGAGCACACCTACGATGTTCTGATTACCCGGCACTGGCTCACCGATACCGATGGGCGGCGGCCGCAGATGCAGAACGAGGTCCTGTTCTTCCACCGTGCCGGCACCCTCAATACGGAGCTTTGGGGCAAAGACTCAGACTTCCGCGGTGGCGCAGCACCACGCTTCTTCAAGCGCAATGGCGATGAGCAGCTTCCTCCTGGGGCATTCATCGATGTGCTCATGAAGGTCACCGAAGGGGTGTGCTGCGTCGGGTGCAAACACACACACCTCCTGGAACTCGGGCACGCTCCCGTCCGACAAGAGGCTTTGGCGACCGCATGAACACCGCTCATCCACGATTCTTTCAGCGGCTCCAGACACTTGGAGCCGTGCTCTTTGTTGCAGGCCTGACCACGCACCCCGTACGCCACCAATCCCTCACCATTGCTGGCATTCTGCTAACCCTCGTCCTTTTGGTTCGGCTGTCCATCGAGTTCAGCATCGACGAGAAAGAACCGGAGCAGACCCTAGAACGCAAAATGAAGCAACTCAGCTTCCTGAACCAGTTCTCGATGCTTATCGCGACGTTTGGCGTGGTAGGTTTCATGCGGGAACAGTAGGAGTCGGCATGCGAACCTTCCGTAATCTCTTCTTTCTCTCGTTGCTTTGTATGGCGGCCTGGCGGCTCCTGATGGAGCACGAACAGATGCATCCTGGCTCTCACGTAACGATCAGCTCTGTCCTTGATCAGGCGAAGCTTCAACTGCCTGACGTCCACGCGGTCAGGGAAGGCGAGCAGATCTACTTCGCGCCCACTACGGACCTCGAAAGAGTGGACGTCTCCCTTATTAATCAAGCCCATCAACGCATCCAGGTGGCGATGTATGCCTTCACAGACCGCCCGATCGCCCAGGCCCTCGTCCGCGCTGCTTCCCGCGGTGTCGCCGTTTTCATCTATCGCGACCGCGCTCAGTTTCAAGAAGAGCAGGGAAGACATGAGCAGGTCTTGGCCATGCTTGCCCATCGTCCTAACGTACACATCCGTGTGAAGGGTGGCGATGACCTGATGCACCAGAAGGCCATGCTCGTCGATGGTCAGGTATTGCGAGATGGATCGGGCAACTGGTCAGTTTCGGCAGCCCGCTACCAGGACAATCAAGTGTCCGTTACCCAAAGTCCACAGCAGATTGAGGCGTTCGAGCGCGATTTCACAGCGATGTGGAGCCGGCCCGACAACCTCCTTGAGCAGTAGCAAGAAGCTTCATCACTTCAGCAGCAGAGAGGACCACCATCATGGCAAAAGGTGTCAACAAAGTCATCCTTCTTGGGAACGTAGGGAAGGATCCCGAGATTCGTGCCACACAGGGCGGCATGACCATCGCGAGTTTCTCGTTGGCCACCGCGGACCGTCAGAAAGATCAGGGCGGTCAGTACGTCGACAAGACGGAGTGGCACAACCTGGTTGCCTTTCAGCGAACCGCGGAGGTTGTTCGCGACCACGTGAAGAAGGGTTCGCAACTCATGATCGAGGGCAAGATACAGACCCGTTCGTGGGACGACAACGAGTCGGGACAGAAGAAATTCCGCACGGAGATTCTCATCAATGAGCTGACCCTGCTTGGTGGAGGTCAGGGAAAGGGGAACGGCAATGGCAGCGCGCCCGCATCCACGGGGCGTTGGTCAGGGAGCAGCAGTTCCATCGGTACTTACGGCGGAGGAAACAGTCAGCAGCAGGACTACGGCGACCACGGCATCACAGACGACGACATCCCGTTCTGAAACCTACTCACGCTCACTCACACAGGCGCTCTTTGGAGCGCCTTTTCTGTTTCTCCACCACCTCGAATCCAGCCTGAAAGGACCTTCCCATCATGCAGACCACTCTCTCTCCTCAGCAGCAGGATCAGCTCCAGAAGCTTGCCGTTCCCTTTCACCCAGACGGCATTAGCTGGCGCGTCACTAACACCACGCAGGACAAAAAGCGCGGGTGTGTCATTCCTTATGGCGATCAGCGCGCCTACACCGACCGACTGAACAACATCTTCACGCCCGCAGGCTGGACCCGGACGTATAAGGTCACAACTCTGTCGCCGATCACCCGGATGAAGCGTGACAAGTCGATTCAGACAGGCAAGGTCATTGTGACCTGTGTGGTCTCGATCGAGGGACTTGGATCACACACCGGCATCGGCGAAATGTGGGCTGATGACGAGAACGCTATGACCCGAGCGGAAGCACAGGCTTTTAAACGAGCCTGCAGTTGTTACGGGCTAGGGCGCTACTTCTACGACTTCGCGGAGATGTGGGTGGAGCTCGATAAGTACGGAAAGCCGGCGTCTCTCCCGACACTCCCAAAATGGGCGTTGCCGGAAGGCGTGGTGCCGGTCACTCAGCAGTCGCAGCGTCCGCAGACAAGGTCCCAAACCGCACCGCAGGCAACTACACAGCCCACAGGCCAGGTTCCTCCTCCTCCGGCTCGGAAGCAACAGAACCAGAAGGATGCAGAGCGCCCTCTGGATCCGACGCTTACCCCGAAGATCGAGGGCTTTCGGGCTCTCTTAGGCGATGCGCTCTACTTTGAGGTCTTCAAAACAGGTGGCGTGGCCAGGAACGCACGTGAACTGCCGCACCTCCGCGCGCAGCAGTGGGTGCTCAAGCAGCTAGAAACGCTTGATCGTGGTGTCGAGCGTATACGGGAACTGGCCCAGGAGCTCCAGGAGCAGGTCTTCTTCGGTGTGCTAGACCACCACAAGGTCCAGTCCATCGATAAGGTCCCTTCGTTCGAGGTCCTCAAGGCGCTGGTCCGTGACCTCCAGTCTGCTGCAG
>CAZZXL010000220.1:0-7273 GCA_964658035.1 uncultured Acetobacteraceae bacterium | reverse complement strand
AGGGAACACCTGAATCACGACCTGCTTCCACTTCAAAAGAGGTTCTTCATGAAAGTTAAGTCCATTTACCTAGCTGCGGCAGCTGCCATGCTGTCCGTGTCAGGCGCCATCGCTCTGTATGCAGCGGCAGTTGATCCGGCGGGCGATGCGCCCATGGGCAGGCAGGTTCTAACCGGGCAGAATGCCTTTACCGACTACACCAAAGAGTCGCCCGGCACATTTCGCAAATTGACCGTGACCGATCTCCCCGCCCCTTATGCGACCAAGGGCGTCGATGCAGGTTCGGATATGATTCCTCGTCCGAACGATGCGTGGCCAAAGGTGCCTGCAGGCTTCAAGGTCAGCATGTACACGACGGGCATTGATCGCCCGCGTCTTATCCGGACTGCCCCGAATGGCGATCTGTTCGTCGCGTTGAGCGAGTCAAGCAAGATCATGGTCTTCCATGGCATCAACGCCGACGGCAAGCCGGAGAAAACAGAGACGTATACAACTGACGTGACCATGCCTTTCGGCATTCGTTTCTACCCCGCGGGTCCGAATCCGAAATGGATTTACATCGGTAATACGGACTCAGTCGTGCGCTTTCCGTATAAGAACGGCGACATGAAAGCCTCGGGCAAGCCCGAGAAGCTGGCGGATCTGCCAGGCGGAGGGCGTCTGCGCGGGGGCGGTCACTGGACGCGCGACATCGTCTTCTCAAAAGATGGAAGCAAGATGTTAGTGTCTGTGGGCTCGCACTCAAACGTCGATGATGTCGACAACAATCCGGCCGAGTTCCACCGCGCGGACGTGCTCGAGTTCACGCCTGAAGGCAAATTCCTGAAAGTCTACGCGTCGGGTATCCGTAACTGTGTCGGTGAAGCAGTGAATCCCGTTACGGGGCAGTTGTGGTGCTCAACCAACGAGCGCGACATGCTGGGTGACAACCTCGTGCCCGATTACATCACTCATGTGCAGGAAGGTGGCTTTTACGGCTGGCCCTGGTATTACATGGGCAGCAACCAGGACCCGCGCCACGCCGGCAAGCATCCCGAGTTGAAGGGCAAAATCCTTGTGCCTGACGTTCTACTGCAGCCGCATTTTGCATCGCTGGAAATGACCTTCTACGAAGGCAGCGATTTTCCTTCAGAGTACAAAGGCGACATCTTTGCAGCGGAGCATGGTTCGTGGAACAAGGCCGTCCGCGCAGGCTATGAACTGATTCGTGTACCGGTGAAAGATGGCAAAGCCGAAGGCGACTACGAAGACTTTATGACCGGCTTTATCACGCCCGAAGGAAAAGTGTGGGGCCGGCCGGTAGGCGTGACCATGGCAAACGATGGCACACTGTTCGTGACGGACGATGGCTCAGGTTCAATCTGGCATATTGCCCGGGACAGCAAGTAGCCGCCAGGTCATTCACAAAGCGCGTCCATTCAGGCGCGCTTTACTATTTAGAGCAAATTACCTGACTCTATGGTGTTTCTGGCCGGATACCGGTTGGCCTTTTCTTGGCGAAAAGGTCCGTGTTCATCGTATCTTCTCTCGACACCTTCAGGTAATTTGCTCCAGCACGTCAGACCGTCACCTTTGCCTGTGTCATCCCGGCATCTCCAAACACACGCAAATACCTCGCGACCTCCGCATCAGGTCCGGTAGCCTTGGTTGGATTATCGGACAGCTTGACTGCCGGGCGGCCTTCCGCCGTGGTGAGTTTACAGACCAGGCTAAGCGGGTCGAAGGTGTTGGAACCCTGAGGATGACAGCCGCGGAAGTCGTTGGTCAGCAAAGTTCCCCAACCTGCACTGAAGCGTATCCGCGGCTGCATCTTCCATTTGCACGGGTTGATAAAGTCGGCCGCTCCACGGAAATCCTCCGGCGAGAGACCTTCCGCGATCAATCCGCTGAAGTAAGCATGCAGCGAAAGTATGTCACTCACGTCCAGGGCATCGGAAGCGATGAGCAGCTTGGTCTCTGGCTTTCTACCGCGCGTCTGCAGCCAGGCAATGTATTCATCGCCGGCGGCGTAGGGGTCTTTGCTGTCGGCGCGCTGGCCGGTCCAGTCCGCTACCCAGTCTGGCGCATGTTTGAGGAACTGCGTCGTCCCGAAGGTGTCCGGCAGCAGGATCAATAGCGAACCGGCATACAACTGCTGCCAAAGCTCCAGCACTTTGTACTGCGCAGTCTTCAACCCGGCGTCGCTCTTTGCCATAGCTGCAAGCGCCATCGGCAGTTCATGCGCATTGGTGCCGATGGCTTCAAGATCATGCTTGTAGGCGAGAAAGGTATTGGACGTACCGGTAAAGCTGCGGCCAAGTACGGTGTTCATCGCGCTGACAGCGTACTCCTGCCAAAGGAAGCTGTGGCGGCGGCGGGTACCAAAGTCGGCGACACGCAGACCGGGAACCCCGCGCATCTGCTCGATCTTGCCCCAAAGCCGCGTCTTGGCGCGTGCATAGAGGATGTCGATTTCGAACTCGCTCATGTCCTTCAGACTGGCCCGCGTAAGCAACTCGGTAAGCGTGGAGAGCGCATAGAGTTCCCACATCGTGGCTTCCGTCCATAGCCCCTCAAACGTCAACGCATACTGGCCATCAATCGTGGTCAGTTCGTAATCGGAGAGGCGAAAGTCTTTTTCCAGCCAGTCGATAAATGCCGGTTCAAAAATGCCGCGCGTGCCATAAAACGTATTACCCGCCAGCCATACCAACTCAGATCGACCAAACCGCAGCGTGCGGATATGCTCCAGGTGCTGAATAATGACAGATCGAGGAATGCTATCGGCGAGCCGAACTGAACATGTGCGATTGATGAGCGAAAATGAAACGCGTGTGGTCCGGTAATGCTTCCAGATAAACTGCAGCATCAGAAGTTTGTAAAAGTCGGTGTCGAGCAGCGAACGAACGATTGGATCAAGGTCCCAATTATGGCCATGCGCGCGCTCAGCGAAATTGACAATCATCGCGTCATCCTGATTCCATTAACCCTTACACACGCTTATGGCTAACAACTTTGTCATCCTGGGCCAAGTCGAAAAGACCTGCGTCGACTCTATCTCCGTGCGTCGAAGTCTTAACGACAGCGGTACAAAAGCGCAACCGCACAAAAAGCATTCATCCTCAATCAAGATAACGTCTTTACAATCGATGCATGTCCATACTCAAGGTCATTCTTCTTGCCATTGTGCAGGGACTTGCAGAACTCTTACCTGTATCGAGCTCTGCTCACGTGGTTGTGGCAGAAAAGTTAATGGGTCTCGACCCCTCCGCTCCTGAAATGACCCTGTTGCTGGTCATGTTGCATACCGGCACCATGTTCGCCGTCATCGTTTACTTTTGGCGGCAGTGGAAGAATACGTACTTCGCTTCTGCAGCGGCCTTCAAAGACTTCGCCGTCCGGGTGATTGCCGCGACCGTGCTTACGGGCATTGTGGGCGAGATCGTGAAGAAAATCATCGAGAAGACCCTCTTTCGCAACACTCCGCACGCGCAGATTGAAGACCTTTTCGGTCACCTGGAGATTGTCGCCCCCGCCCTTGCCGTCGCCGGTATCGTGATCCTGATCGCCGGCCTGGCCGAGCGTCGTGCCGAGAAGAAGAGTCTTACAGAGACGCCCGACATGAGCCTTTCACAAGCTTCGCTCATCGGCGCCATTCAGGGGCTATGCCTTCCTTTTCGTGGCTTCTCCCGCTCCGGCGCGACCATATCAACCGGCATGCTCGCAGGAGTTGCACGTCCACGCGCTGAAGCTTTCAGCTTCGCATTAGCAGTGGTACTTACACCTGCCGTCGTTGGCCGTGAAGCTTTGCGGCTTTTGCACGCCGCACCGGGCACTGCAGACGCATCCTCCTCCCACGGCATCTTCATTCCTCTGCTGGGAACGCTCTTCGCTTTTCTCGCTGGATTACTCGCGTTGAAATGGCTCAGCCAATGGCTGGAAAATGGTCGCTGGTATCTCTTCGGCATCTACTGCCTTGTCGCATCAGCAGGTGTATATGCACTACACGTAAAAGGCTACTGAAACGGCCGGAATTTAGTAGCAGGCCACACCATTACGACCCGAAAGCTTTACCTGATAGAGTGCCTGGTCAGCGCGGCGCATCAGGTCAATCGGTTGCTGGCCGTGGACCGGCACAAGGACCGCAACGCCAAGGCTGACTGTCTGCATGCCGCATGTGCTGCATGGATGCGGCAGGGCAAGCGCAGCCACAGCAAGCCGGATCTCTTCCGCTAAGTCGCACGCACGTATCTGCGGGGTGTCCGGCAGAATGACCGCAAATTCCTCGCCCCCAATGCGTGCAGCGACCCCGTTGGCTTTGTCTACAATGACGGCCATCACCTGCGCGATGGAACGTAGGCAGGCATCCCCGCCAGGGTGTCCCACGTAGTCGTTGTATTCCTTGAAACGATCCGCATCGAGGATGACAAGAGCCAGTTGTTTGCCATGGAAAAGGGCTTCTGCCCACGCACTCTCCAGATGGACATTAAAAGCGCGCCTGTTCCGCAGTCCGGTCAGTTCGTCCACATGGGCAAGATCTCGGTAGCGGGCCTCGCTTGCGGCGAGCGAATTCTGCAATTTGTCTTTCTCTTCAAGCAGCGCCGCTACCGGGAACATGGTGAAGATGGCGACTGCCGAAAAAAGCTGGGCCACCACGATGCGGTGCAGCAGCATATGCTCTCCTGCAATCAGCATCAATGGCCCGTGGCCTTTCACCGTAAACCCGATGGCCAGCAGGGTCATCAGGAAGATATTGACCACGGTCCCGGGCAGCCCCAGCCGAAAGGCAACCAGCAGGAACGTCGGAAACATGAAAAAGATCAGCGGGTCAGTATTATGCGTAAAGACCAGGGCCAGCACGAGAATTGGAACGGAAAGAACGAGCCCGGTATTCACCAGTTGCCGGCGTTCGAACATGGAGAAGAATGCCGGCCGCTGCACCATGATGACCAGAGGCGCGATCACCGCCATTCCCAGCATGTCTCCCAGGTACCAGGTACGAAACATCTGCCACCAGGAAGGCCCGGGCAGCCAGACCAGTGTCCACCAGGCGCCAAGTGAACTGGTAAGCGCGGTGGCTCCGAGGACTGACACGATGAGAAAACCAACCAGCGTTCGCCGCCTGGAAAGATCCATTGGTGCGCCAAACCAGCGGGTAAGCAGCAGTGCTGAAAAGACGACCTCAATCGAGTTGGCCAGCGAAACGCCAATTGCAATTCTGAAGGGATCACCATAGAACAGATCGGCAACCGTATCGGCGGTGAGGCCCGCTAGAAAATAGCCCAGCCACCGCTGCCTTGGCTGCGTGATGAGCAGTCCGAAAATGAGGCCATTGGAAAGCCAGATGGTAGCGACACCATCCGACTGGCGAGACAGGATAATGCCCAGCCAGGAAAACACGGCAGCAACAACAAAGACCCATGACAAACGCAGGATTGCAGCCTGCGTCCAGGTTTCAACCCGCCAGCATCCGCTCCAGATTTCCCTGATCAGGCAGGCAACGCTTAAATCCTCCGCAGCCTTAGAAAAGGAGCCGGCGGGAAGGGGTACCTGGTCCAGAACGGTGCTTGCTGGCGGCGGGGAGAGAGTTACCAACGGGTCGATCCTCAAGAACGTAGGCGTAGACACTGCGTGCTGAGTAACAAGGCCCACGCCACGCCTCCGAGTCTACAGTTCACCCTCCCAGAACAAAAGGAATTAGCTACTTTCATCGAGGAATTCGATGAAACCGCGGCCGGCTAAACATATCGGAAGCCTGAAAAGCCGGCCAAGCGGTAGTAACCAGAGAGCCCGCTGCAAAGATTCTGGCTTGAACATGTGACCTGAGAGTAGGACAGAGCTTGCTCAAGACATCAACGCGGAACAAATCGCAAAAGAACTGGTCCAAGTGCAGGGAGGGCAAGGTTGCGCCCGACGACCACCGCATGGGTCTATCGCAGAGATGAAGTGGGCACAGGCGCTGTTGGGCAGGGACGAAAAAAGGAAGCGCAGCCTCACGCCGATTAGCGGATTGGATCCTCGCCAGGTGCAGCGTTCACTTGGTCAGAAGCGGACCAGCGCGACTGCTCATCAACTGCTGATATCTACAGCAAATTACCTGAAGGTGCAGAGCGAAGATACGATGAACACGGGACTTTTCGCCAGGAAAAGGCCAACCTGTATCCAGCCAGAAACACCTTAGCACCAGGTAATTTGCTCTATCCGCTCAAAACTGGCTGACAAAAGCTAGCTGAGCCGGGAGTTTCTATTGTTCCAGGAGGGCTCAGTTAAGCGGAGCGTCCGAACCAGAAGCGCCTGCTTTCGCGTGACGGGCATGAATATCTGAAACTGCCACAATGCTTGAAAGCATGACTCAAGCCCACATCCGGTCGTATTTCGGTTCTCCGAGGGCTTCAAACGCTGGCCGCGCGAAGAGAAATCCCTGCATGTAGCGAACGCCAAGGTCAGCCAGAACAAGGGACTCGAGACCCTGCTCCACCCCTTCCGCAATCACCGTAATATGCAGGCTTTCGCAAACATGAACCATGGCCCCGACGATGCTGCGCGCGGCATCATTCCGGTCAATACCATCAATTAAGGCACGGTCAATCTTGACGACGTCCGGTTGAAATTCAGCCAGTAGCGTAAGGCCGGCGTATCCGGCGCCAAAGTCATCAATGGCGGTCCGCAGGCCGAGGCGGCGATATTCACGGAATATGGATTGCAAATGGGCCCGGTCAGCCACACGCTCATCTTCTGTCATTTCAAAGATGATCTGGTTCATGGGCATGCCCACGCGTTCTGCCGCTTCCAGCGTTGTTCGGATGCAATTGTCCGGCCGCTCCACCGCCCCGGGCATAAAGTTGACGGAAACACTGGCGCCGGTTTGCGCCAATCCCAGTTCCACCGCCATTTCGATTGCCCGAATCTGGCAGGACTGGTCGAAGGCATACATATTTTCACCGGCTACGCTGCCCAGCATTTCACCTGCTGTCTGCCGTTGCGGTCCACGCACCAGGGCTTCATACGCATAAACGCTGCGCGTCTCTATATCAACGATCGGCTGAAACGCCATCGTGAAGTCGATCGGGAAGGGCGCAGCACTGTCTGCGCCAAAAGGCGCAGACGGCTTCTTGAGGACTGCCTGCTTCGCCGACAACGATTGAGACATATTCGCGACTCCCGCGTGCGCGTATTTGCCGGGTGATTATCGGCGGCCTGGTGGGTCAACCTGACTTTATACGGATGTAAGCGGACCACGTTCGTTGCAGGAGGTGGTCGGAGCCTTCATTCAGCAACATGCACTGCCTCAACA
>CAZZXL010000219.1:0-7391 GCA_964658035.1 uncultured Acetobacteraceae bacterium | reverse complement strand
CGCGCAAGCGCTTGGAACGCGGATACAGCCCGCGTCCCACAAACCCACAGCCTCGGCTACGAGAAAACAAAAAAACAGAACGAGGAGACTGGCACGAAGGGAAACTTTGTCGTGTTATAGACTTCGCGAGAAGGAATACGAATGCGAATTGTACGGTTCTCGATCCATGGCTTGTACGGAGTATTTGATCACGAAGTTGAGCTCAAGCTTGACGAGCGCGTCACCATAATCCATGGGCCTAATGGGTATGGTAAGACCACGCTGCTCCGCTTAGTACATACCGTATGTGGGGGAAGCTTGAGTGAGGTGGCTCGCACACCCTTTCAAACCTTCGTTATCGGGTTTGACGATGGTAAGCGCCTTGAAATAGAGCGTTCGCTCACAACAGAGCCAGGGCAGACTTGCAGACTAAAGTTGATGCTCGACAAGCACACAATTGCAACGGCAGATGCTCCACTGGATTCTTTAAATAGAGATAACGAAGAGATAAGAAGGCGGTTTCCCTTCCTTGCATTGATTGGCGAAGACACATGGGAGGACACCACTGACGGGGAGGTCCTCACAACAGATGAGATCTACAGTCGTTTCCCGTCAATTCATCAGAAGCCGAAGCTGGACAAAATTGAGTGGTTTGTAAACCTGGTCCAACCGCTTAACGTGAAGATCATTGAGACCGGTCGGCTTATTCGTCCGACTGAAGTTGGGCAAGGCTCTCAGAGAAGAAGACAGTCCGGGCGATCAACCCCTCTTTCGGTTAAGGGGTACGCATCAGACCTCTCTCGGCGAATCAAAGCAACCCTTGCTGATTATGCAGAGAAGTCTCAGCGTCTTGATCAAACGTTCCCTATACGCTTGCTTGATAAAAGCCGGGTTCCATCTGAACAATTAACCGGAGATAAGATCACAGATCGAATAGAAGAACTTGAGAAAAAACGAAGCCGTCTAAAAGACGCAGGTCTACTGGAACGAGAAGAGCACCAGGCTACATTGCCACAGGTGATCGATGGTTCATTGCAAGGTGTGCTAACGATGTATCTTCAAGATGTTGAGGAGAAGCTGACTGGATTTGACGACATCTTGAAAAAGATTGAAGTTCTTCAGCAAATTTTGAATGCGCACTTCTCGTTCAAACGGCTAAAGATTAGCAGGGATGAAGGATTCGCCATTTACACCTACCAAGGGCAACCTTTGGACGTTACGCGACTATCAAGTGGTGAACAGCATCTTCTCGTAATGTTGTATGAACTGCTTTTTACGGACCGACCCAATTCGCTCATCCTCATCGATGAGCCCGAGATCTCTCTGCATGTGGAGTGGCAGATTGCATTTCTCGGAGATCTGCAGCAGATTGCTAGGATAGCCTCCCACGATGTCGTAATTGCTACTCACTCTCCCCAAATCGTAAACGATAGATTAGACCTGTTGGTGCCGTTCCTCTCGAGGAACGTGTAAATGCCTTTTAATTCGCTACAGGAGAACAGGAAAGTCCTGCCGGAAATAGCTATGCGACGGACCGTAAAGAAATATCTTTGCGGGCTGATCGTAGAAGGAATAACGGACCGTAAGTTTTTCGAAAAGTTCATCGCAACGGACCAGTGTGCAGTCTTTTCCGTCAACGGAAGACCACAAGTCGTCGCTACTATTACAGAGGCATCAACCGCTAATTTCCCAGGTGTACTGGGGGTGATTGACGGGGATACCGATTTGTTCCTAGGCAAACCGAAGCCTACTGGCAACCTCCTTCGAACAGATAAGGCGGACATAGAAAGTCTTATGTTTGCGTCACCCGCCTTCGTGCATCTTTTCCGGGACATAGTTTTGAGAGAACGGGATCAGCGCAGCGGTGAGAACATCGCCAGTTTGGCGGAAAGCACCAGAATGCGGATAGTGGGAGCGGCATTTCAGATCGGCCTTATGCGTTGTGCTGCTGCGCAATCTGACATGAAAATCAAGTTTTCTGATCTCGCGTACAACACCTTTGTGAACAAATTAACGTGTGTCATCGACGTGGAAGCTTGTGTGCAAGCGGTAGTAGCTCTTCCAAGGGGAGGAAGGTTCAGCGACGACGATGTGAGGCTGGCGATTGCGACATTGCTAGAAACTCACTCAGCGCATGACAAATGGGACGTTGTGCGTGGACACGATCTGACGCGTATAGCTGCTATATGTTCGGAAACACTACTCAGTCGAAAGCTCGATCGCGCCGAAGTTGAACAAGGACTGCGGTTAGCTTATGACGCTGAAGAGTTCCGTCAAACTCTACTCTACTCAGACATAGCAGAATGGTCAGAACGCAATAAGCCGTTTGTGGTTTGGAAAGCTCCATTAACACGTCAGGAGAACCAAAGCTCGCAATAGCCTCTCCTGCTCCAGGTGGGGGCTTTTCGTACGTTGTCGGTTGCTTGTATTCACCCGCTGCTGCATTCCGTGAAGCTTCCTTAGACGCCGTTCTGCAGAACAGCAGCAAATGTGAGAAGTAGTGCAAAGGCGCTGATGAGGGACAGAACGACCCTAGCCGTCCCTTTTCCGAAAAGACCCAGGAGGAAGCTGGTGATCTCAGAACAGAAAGCGAAGAGCCAGGCACCTTCCAGCCAAAGGATCGAGAGTGAACCGTCATGATGCCGGTACAGGGGAAAAGGATCTATAAAACACAACGCTGTCGCAAGCAGCCCGATTGTCCCCAAGATGACTCCGGCTTGGAACAGCTTTAGCCTGCGTCCATCCACACCACTTGCGAATCTCCAACAAAACACCACGCCGCAGAGAGCCGCGCAGCAGAGCATCAATGGCAGACCAAGGACCAGGAGCATTTCCAGAACTATAGACGCTAAGGCCTCACAGCTCCGGGACCGTTCAAAGAAACGGGCATGCCTAGTCTGCTTGTGTACCCTAGGATTAGCGCCTCCAACGCTCTGTCAGCTCTGAAACGTCCGTTACAATCGCTGACAGATGCCGCAGTTCGTCGCCTACTACCGCGTTTCGACCGACCGCCAGGGAGAGAGCGGCCTTGGACTGGAGGCACAGCGTAACGCTGTCGCACGATTCATCCAGGGCGCTTCCCTGCTGGGCGAGTTTCAGGAGATCGAGAGCGGCAAGAGCCACACCAACCGGCCCCAGCTCACCGCTGCGCTCGCCCTGTGCCGGACCAGCCGTGCCACGCTTGTGATTGCAAAGCTCGACCGGTTAGCCCGCGACGTGCATTTCATCTCGGGGCTCATGAAGGCCAGCGTCGATTTCGTCGCCGTCGATATGCCTCAGGCGAACAAGCTAACCGTTCACATCCTGGCGGCCGTCGCAGAGCATGAGCGCGAGGCCATAAGCCAGCGGACAAAGGTCGCGCTTCAGGCTGCGAAGGCACGTGGGACGCAGCTCGGCAATCCGCGTTGGCAGGAGAGCATCGAGCGTGCGCGAACGGCCAGGAACCCCGTTCCTGTGTCCCCTGCCATCGTGGCGACCATCTCTGAGCGGCGAGCCCAGGGCTTGCCTTTGCGGAAGATCGCCGAGCACTTGAACGGGATGGGTGTCCGGACGCCTCGCGGCAATTCTTGGCATCCTGAAACAGTGAACAAAGTCCTCTCCCGCTGTGAGTAGACTGCCTGCATAGCCGCCGCACTTCCAATTGAGGGTTGAAAACAATAATGCCAGAGGACGCGCAGAATCAGGGGACCACAGAAGAGCCGACAGTCCAGCCTACAAAGACACGGACTAGAAGCCCCAGAAAAACCTCAGCAAAAAAGGCAACGAAGCGCTCCACAGCCGAAACATCGGCGAAATCCCGCACCAAAAAAAGCGCCAGGAGCAAGACGCAGACGGGCAACAACGGCAAGGTTCAACGTCCCTATCCAGCAAAGACCTTGGAAGAAGCCCTAGTTATCCCGCAAGTGATCCGTGAAAAGAACAATGGGAACCCCTGGGCAACAGACGATGTCGCGCAGGCCGCGCTAGGAGTATTGAAAAGCTCCAACAAATTCTTTTACACGGCGGCAGCAGCCCGAGATTATGGGCTCACAATAGGCACCCGCGACACCGATAAGATCGAGCTCGGAACGGTAGGACGGGCAATCGTCTTTGCTCCAGATGAAGCTACAAAGCGCCAGAAGATGGTGGATGCGTTTTTCTCCATCGATATCTTTAAGCGTGTCTATGAGCATTACGGCAGCGCGAAGTTGCCGGAGCCCGAGTTCCTGGCGAATGTTCTTGAGGGGGATTTTGGGCTTCCCAAAGAGCTCCACGATGAGTTCTCGAAGATCTTCATTGCAAACTGCCGTTTTCTTGGCATCTCTGATGGCTTGGGTGGTGATGTTCGTGTCGCTCCGGCTCGGGAGCAAAGTGAGCCAAACACTGAGATTCGCGTAGTAGGAGAGCCCAAAGGGAAATTTGATAGAACGGCGTTCGTGATCATGCCCTTTGTTGAAAAGGGCGAAAAGCCCAGACCTGGAGGCTTTTTTGATGAGGTTCTTAAGTCTCTGATCACACCTGCCGCCAATGAAGCTGGCTTTGCAGTCGAAACGGCCAAGCAGCATGGGAGCGATATCATTCAGTCCACGATCATCAACCAGCTCTTGACCGCAGACCTAGTGATCGTGGATTTGACTGATCACAACCCAAATGTTCTGTTCGAACTGGGTATTCGGCTGGCGAAAGAGCTACCGGTCGCACTCATTAAAGCCGAGGGGACCGGACCTGTATTCGATGTAGACAACTTGATGCGTGTTGAATCTTACGTTCCTCACTTGTGGTCCACCACCATAAAGGCGGATATTCCGAAGCTCCAGGAGCACATCAAGGCGGCTTGGAACAACAGATCGACCGGAAGAAGCTACATGAAGATTCTCACTGGCCAGAGTTCTTAACGGTACTCGCTGGTACGTGGGGTGAGGGCTTGTGCTCTCTTCAACGTCCGTAGAAAGAATGTAACAGAGGCTGAGAATCCGTCTGCCTAATGCTTTCAGCTACACATGGAAGACGACGTTATGATCGCTTCGAAGACCCGAAAGTCTATTAGAGGGTAAACATGCAGAGGAAACCTCTTCTGATCGTCGCAGCCATCATAGTTGCGGCTGTGTCGATCTATGAATCCCGATACAGCGGAGACATGCAGGAGCATATCGACCAAGTCAACAGCGACTTGGAAAATGTCCAACTTCAATCGACTCTCGCTACTGGTCTGATGGGCTCACTACAAGTGATGACAGATGAGACCAGGGTTGCAGGCGAGATATTTGAAACACACGAGCACGTCCACACGCTGCGGGATGAACTGCTCGCACGAAAAGTCAAAGCAACCGTCGAGGACGGCGAGACGGTGGGTGGAGCTGTTCGTACAGCCATTCAAAGGTGGCCGGACAGTATCTAGTCCGCCCGCGCAGCTCAAAGCGCTTACTGAACGGGTACATGTATCCGTTCATGCTTGCATGCAAGCATGAAATTAGGCAGCATGGATTCATGCACGCATAGGAGCATGAAATCATGCAGGTACTCGTAATCAACTCTCAGAAGGGTGGCAGCGGCAAGACGATGCTCGCGAAGCATCTTGCCGTGGAAGCAGAACGCGCTGGCGATGGTCCCGTGTTTTTGATCGACACCGACCCGCAAGGCAGCCTTACTGCCTGGCATACCAAACGCGAGTCAGAGATTCCCCAGCGCGTCGAGATTCCCTTTGATGGGCTGCCGAACGGCTTAAACCTTTTGCGTGGCCATGGGGCGGCGTACTGCATCATTGACACCGCTTCAGGCCGCATCGACATTGCCAAGGACCTTTTCAAGCTGGCCGACTTTGTGGTCTTTCCTGTCCAAGCGAGCGAGGACGACCTAACGGCAGCCCCGGTGACCGTTCAATCCTTAAAGGAGACGGGCGTTCCCTTCCTTTTCGTTCTCACCCGGGTAAAAGCGAACACACTCATCACCGCCCAGGCAGCAGCAGTGCTCTCCAAGCACGGCGAAGTTGCGGAGACGTTCGTGAATGACCGGACAGCCTACAAAGCTCCGTACGCTCAGGGGCAGACGATAACCGAGGCAGAGCCAAAAGGCGCGGCAGCCAAGGAAATCGCTGCACTATGGAAAAACATAAAATCATGCTTGCATGAAAACATGCAGAAGGGCAGCGAGGTAGTCGCACATGGCTAAGGCACTTGAATTGAACCCGGATACGCTGGCCGTCGTGCCATCCGTCCCACAGGCGGCCCAGGTGAAGTCCTCACCAACTGAGGAGCCCAGACGAGGCAAGACCGTAGCCAAGGTCGAGCGTGAGCCACTACAGGTGCGCTGGCCTACTGAGGATGTCAAAGCCGTAAAGCTAGCAGCCATTCAAATGGACTTTCCAACCGTGAGCGATTTCATGCTTGCATGTTTTCATGCATACATGAAGAACCAGAAAGCCTAGGCTGCCACTTGCCGAGACCCAAGCCCAGACTCCCCAGCTCCGCAGATCAGCTCCTGCTCGATGCCGCCGTGGAGATGAAACAGAATCCAGACGCGACCGAGACGGCGTTCATGGCGCGGCAGCTCGTGCAATGCACATTGCCGCACAGCGATCCAGGCGACACGCCGATCTGGACCCGCACGAACGGGAATCTGACACTCGTGATCCAGCCCCACATCGACCGGCAGACGCGGAAGGCCATGTACCCCTATGGCTCGATTCCCAGGCTCTTCCTCTTCTGGCTCGTGACGGAGGCTAAGCGGAAGAAGAGCCGGCACATTCGGTTGGGCAACAGCCTCGACAACTTCATGCGGGAGATCGGTCTGAATCCGAGAACCGGGGGAGGGAAGCGCGGGGATGCCAAGCGCCTCCAGGAGCAAATGCGCCGGCTGATTGACGCCCGTATCAGCTTCGAAAGCGAAACTGAAACCCATGGCCGCTACCTGCACATGGACGTATCTTCCAGCGCCGAGTTCTGGTGGGACTCAAACAAGTCGGACCAGGAAAACCTTTGGGAGAGCTGGATCGAGCTTGGAGAGAAATTCTATGAAGCTGTGACGCTGTCCTCCGTGCCGGTCGACCTGCGGGCACTTCGAGCGCTGAAGCGGTCACCCCTGGCGCTAGACCTGTACGCCTGGCTCACCTACACGGCCTTCGTGGCGACAAAGGCGCGGAGACCACGCACCGTTCCTTGGGAGGCTCTGCACTCACAGATGGGAGCCGAGTACACCGAGATAAGAATGTTCCGAACGAACGTCCGACTGGCATTGAAGAAGATCCAGCTCGTCTATCCAGAACTCAAACTGGAGCTCACATCGGACGGTATGACCGTTCTCCCGTCCCGTTCTGCGATCAGCGCCGCAAACTGATTTCCGAGTTTTCCGCTTTTCGCTACGGTGAAACGCTATCGCCTATTTGGCCCAGTTTTGACTTTTCCACGGTGAAACACTATCGCCCCTACGGTGAAACG
>CAZZXL010000218.1:0-7424 GCA_964658035.1 uncultured Acetobacteraceae bacterium | reverse complement strand
TTAGAGCAAATTACCTGATGCTCTGGTGTTTCTGGCTGGATACAGGTTGGCCTTTTCTTGGCGAAAAGGCCCTGCTCGTCGTATCCTCGCTCGACACCTTCAGGTAATTTGCTCTAGCTAGCGGGAATTATTCTGCCTGGTCTTTTCAGCATGCTCAGCCCACGAGACCGGCTTCCACGCTTTGGCTTGTACCGGCCAGCGAAGATTATCCGCGCCGTCCGGCAAAACCGTCGTCAGTACCCAGTCGATGCGCGCCCTGGCGTCTTCGATCACTTGCTGCAGCACAGGATCGTTCTGCACCGACGCCGAAAACACCACCGCGGTCAGTGCGTTGCGAATATGGTGATTCACTTCCGCGGCTATTTCCATCCTGCGAGCGAGCAGGAATCGTCGGCGCTTCTCATAAACAAGCAGCACATAGCACAACGAAAAAGCCACCAGGAAGGTGTAGGCGTCAGAAGCATAGAGACGCGTTGTGGCGTGAAAGAAGAAGTCAACGGCAAACCCGCAGAAGCCGATCAACAGCCCCAGGATCGTTGCCGCCGCGACCATGCGTGCACTGAGATAGGGACTGTCCGGGACCTTGAGCATAACTTCATACCATGCTATCGCTTTCAGGAAAGGCTTGTCCCATCAGGCGAGATTCAGGAATGAAGAAAAAAAGCTGAAATCCCCGAAGCCACACCCAGCACGCCGAACAGGATACCCAGCAATGCGTAAGCACGGTTGGTCGTCAGCAGCGTGATTGACGTTATGACCAACCCGATCTCCAGCAATGCTTCTCCCAGGTCAAAGCGGTCGGTACGATGCTCAGCAAGCTGTCCTTCTGACTCCTGCTCGTGCGCCTTGGCCGCTCCCTCTTTCAGATCGCTGTCCCACTGTGCCGAGCGCTGCAGATATTTTTCTTTGAGCTGCTGCGAAGCGGCCTTATCCGTGACGGGCAGCGTAGAAAGCAGGTCAAGCGTCAAGGCAGTGTTGTTCTGCCGGATGCGCTTGGCCTGGTACTCGTTCCAATCGTCACTCGCGCGCGCCTGTGCCAGCAGGGCCTCGGTGGAGGCGCGATGCCCCAGCAGCGTGGTCACGGCGACCAGCACAGCAAGGATGGCCATGGCCAGCGCCACGGGCCGCAGCGAGGTGTCGTGCGCAGCATGCTCGTGGTTTTCACGCAGTTCGTTCGCTTCTGTGACTTCCATGGAAGGATTGTAGCGCCGCCCTGCGTCCCCGGAGTTCCTCATTCAGCCGTCTTCCACTCAAATCGGTGGCTCTCCCTCTTGCGCTCGAAAGGCGGGGCAAGGATCGAGCGGCCTGGTGGCCTCGAAACGAGGCAGGCGACAAGCAGGTAGTATCCGCGGCGCGCAAGATTGGCAAATAAGGATGTAACGTCTTCAGGAAACAGCGCACTATGGCATCATGATGCGCATTCACCGTCTTATTACCATCTTTCTCTGCCTGTTTGCTGCTCTTGGGGTATTGGCGCAAACGCCTGCCGGCTCGGATTGGCAGCGGGTGCAACACTTACCGCTACATACCAAGGTCCACATCGCCAGCGATCACAAAGGGCGTGTCTGCACCATCGACAGCATCACTGATGATTCGTTGACGTGCTCAGCTCGCAGCGTGGTGAAAAGCAGCCAGTATACGTTCCAACGCTCGGAAATCAAGAGCATCAAGGTCACCCGTTACGCCTTCTCGGCCCTGGCAGGCGCGGGCATTGGTGCGGGTCTCGGGGCTGGGATCGGCGCCGCCATCGGGGCGTCGGGCGATGGCTTCTTCACCAAGCGCGAAGTTGCGGGTGTTATTGCCGTAATCGGCGTCGTTCCGGGTGCTTTAATCGGCTGGGGTACTGATTTTGCCAAAGGACCGACGGTTTATCGGCGACCATAGGGTTCTGCGCAGCCTCAGTCCTCCGAGCCGCGCAGTGCCACCAGTGACTGCATATCCTCAAGCGTCGTCGTGTCACCCTTGATCTCACCCGACGTCGCAAGTTCGCGCAGCAGCCGTCGCATGATTTTTCCGCTGCGCGTCTTCGGCAGGACTTCGGTAAACTTCAAGTCATCCGGCCGTGCCAGCGCACCAATTTCCTTGGCAACCCACTTTCGCAATTCTTCTTTCAATTCGGGGCTCGGCTCTGTGCCGGTTTCGAGCGTCACGAAAGCAGCGATGGCCTGGCCCTTCATCTCGTGGGGACGGCCCACCACCGCCGCTTCGGCCACCTTTGGATGGGCAACCAGCGCCGACTCGATCTCCATCGTGCCCAGCCGATGGCCGCTCACGTTGATCACGTCATCGACGCGGCCCATGATCCAGTAGTAGCCATCCTCATCGCAGCGTGCGCCATCGCCCGTGAAGTAACTACCGGGTATTTCCGACCAGTACGCTTGTTCGTAGCGCTCTTCATCGTTGTAGATGGTGCGTGCCATGCCCGGCCAGGGTTTATGGATCACCAGCAGGCCGCCGTGGCCCTTCGGCACGGGGCTTCCCTCTTTCGTAACGATTTCAGGCACGATCCCAAAAAAAGGCCGCGTCGCCGAACCAGGCTTGGTCGCGATTGCCCCTGGAATCGGCGCCATCATAATCGCACCCGTCTCCGTCTGCCACCACGTATCGACAATCGGGCAGCGTTCCTTGCCGATTACTTCGTAGTACCACATCCAGGCCTGCGGATTGATCGGTTCGCCTACCGTCCCCAGCAGCCGTAGCGAAGAAATATCATGCTTCTCCACATGGGCGTCACCCCACTTGATGAACGCGCGAATTGCCGTGGGCGCCGTGTAGAAAACTGTCACCTTATGGTCGGCGATAATCTTCCACGTCCGGTCTTCAGCGGGACTATTCAATGCACCCTCATACATCAACGTCGTCACGCCATTCTGCAATGCGCCATAAACAACATACGAGTGCCCCGTTACCCAGCCGATATCCGCTGTACACCAGAAGACGTCATCCGCACGCAGATCGAAGATGAACTTGCTCGTCAAATAGGTCTGCACGGAGTAGCCGCCGGTCGTGTGCAGAATTCCCTTCGGTTTCCCTGTCGTGCCGGAGGTATACAGAATGTAAAGCGGATCTTCTGCATCGAGAGGTTCGGCAGGGCAGATCGGCGAAACGCTGGCCATCAACTCATGCCACCAGAAATCCCGCCCCGGCTTCATCGTTACCGCGCATTGCGTCCGCTGGTACACGATCACGTGCATCACTGACGGACACTGCTCAAGCGCTTCATCCACGATGGCTTTCAACGGGACCTGCGCACCGCGCCGCCAGCTGGCGTCCTGCGTCAGCACCGCATTGCATTGCGCATCGTTGATGCGGTCCACCAGCGCATGCGCTGCGAAGCCGCCGAAGATGACGGAATGAATCGCGCCAATGCGCGCACAGGCCAGCAGGGCTATCGCCAGCTCCGGCGTCATGCCCATATAAACGGCAACGCGATCACCCTTGCGAATCCCCTGCTGCTTGAGCACATTCGCGAACTTTTGTACTTCAATATGCAGCTCGCCAAAGCTCAACTTGCGGACCTCGCCTGCCGGTTCACCCTCCCACAGAATCGCCGTATGATCACGCCTGCCACCCAGCGCATGCCGGTCGACACAGTTATACGAAAGATTCAGCTGGCCGTCGGCAAACCACTTCGCGTGCGGTAACTGCCAGTCGAGCACCTGCGTAAACGGCTTGAACCAGTGCAGCTCTCTTGCGGCCTCGCCCCAGAAACCTTCAGGGTCTTCGATGGACCGCTTGTACATCGCTTCATACTCTTCCATGCTGCCGATGCGGGCCTTCGCAGCAAACTCCGCGGGCGGCGGAAAGACGCGGTTCTCGCGCAGCATGGAGCTGAAGTGGGCATCTTGAGGAGCGCTGTTTTGAGAACCTGGGGTGTCGATGGACATACGTGGTCTACCTCTCCAATTGCGAATATGTGCGTCTCAAACTACACAGGTCGCTCCGACTTACACTAACGTCGCCAGCCTGCGAGAGCAAGTGTACGCAACCGCGGAGGCGGATGAAGGGTCATGGCGTGCGGAGCCGATCTTTACGAACGTAGAGCCGATACCCCGCGGGATGGTCCGTGTGACTGGCCCACAACACCGGCCGTGACCAGGTATGGTCTTCGACCATGGTGTAGTTGCCCTCGAGATAGGCATCAAACTGCGGCCATCGCTTCACCTTTTCGTACGTGTCAAGTGGTTCCCCTCCGCTTGAAAAAGTTATCGGGAAAACCTGTTTGCTGACGATAAAGACGCGCGGCGGGTTCTGCTGCAAGTCCTGCCAGAAATGCCGACGCATGGAATCAACGACTACGTTCGGCTTCGGCGCAAAAAAGTAGAAATCGACCAGGAAACCGGTGCTCTGTACCAGGTCCATCCGGTAAAGCGTACTGATGCAGCCGGAAAATGCGTCCATGCATTGCACATGACCGGAAAGCGCGCTCCCGCCGAGCCTGTCCAGGTCAGCACTCAGTTGCTGGTAGTAGTCATCATTGCGCCAGTCAAAGCGACTGATTTTGTAGGTCGAAACTGGTGCCAGAAAAAGAGCAGCAGCAATCAGGCCCGCGGCGCCGATCGATCTGATGACGATGGAGGTGGGCCGGGCTCGCTCGTCGCCCTCTGCAGAAGTAGCATCGAATGCTCGATGAAAATCGATCAGCAGGACGAGCAGCAAGAAGGCAAGAAATGGATAGCGATGATAAACAAAACCCTTACCCTGCGTTACAAAGGACAGCAGGGAGAGTGCCAGGCTACCGTTGAGCGCGACCCTCTCCCAGCGGGCTTGGGCCCGTTGAGTATGAGCCCATGGTGCGTTGGCCGGAACGACAGCTGGAGCTTCCGCATGGGCAGCGTTCGTTCCTATTCGACGCTGGTCAAGCCAGTTGATCAAAGCCATCGATTTAAGGGCGAGCCAGATGATGCAAAGTGAGGCCAGAGGAGAAAAGCTGTGGATCAGCAGATAACCGGTGGAACGTCTTTGCAACGTTGCGTAGTAGGGCCACATGCCGGAAACGGCATTCCCAAAGGCTGCACCGGAATGCTCAACCAGGAGAAAGATCGTGAGCGCTGCGAACGGTAGGCAAAGGCCTAGCGAAACAGCCGCCCAGTAACGCCACACCTTCTGCCTGACTTGATGCCCGCGAACGAGTGCCATCAACAGCAGGAAGCCGGCAGCAGGCAGTACCGTGGGCTTGATGGTCAATCCCAGTGCTGCGCAGAAGCCCGATAATCCCAGCATCCTGGCTTGCTGTTTGCGAAGAGCATGGAAGGCCAGTGCGCAGGTGGCGAGCAACAGCAACGCCATGATGAGGTCGCGCTGTCCCGCCTGTTCAATACCATCGCGGCCATGGACGACCGCAAAGAGGCCTCCAGCGATACATGCCGCGTACCTGCCGTCACGGAAAAATCCTCGAGTCGCCGATCCTGGCATGGGCCACGCGATCGCCAGCATGGCAACTGCCGAGGCAGCGACAAGAGAAAAATCAAAAAGCCGCAGCCCGGCGCGTCCTCCGCCATATACGTGCAGAACAATCCAGTCGACCAGGTAGGTACCCGGCATCTGTGCATCCACAATCTGACGGTACGGCGCCATGCCATGCCGCATCAGCAGGATGAGGTAATGTACCGAGACAGCATCGCCCACCAGCGGCCAGCGCCAGGTTTCAAAGAGATACAAGATACAACAGCATGCAACCACAACGCAGGAAGCGACAGGCAGCCACGCGCGCTTTCTTCCCTCACTCGTTCCCGAGCTATTCATCTCTTCGAACATAGATTCGATAACCCGCGGGCCGTTCCAGATGACTGCTCCATAAGACAGTTTGGAGGGGTGTACGCTCTTCCTTCAGCACGTAATGGGCCTGTAAATAGTCATCGAATTCCGGCCACAGTCTGAGCTTGTCGTAGCTGTCAGGTGTAGCCGGGTTGATGGGAAAGATCATCTTGGTCACCACAAAGACACGCGGCGGATTGCGCTGAATCTGATCCCAAAGCTGTTTTCGCATGGCTTCGACTACGGGGGACTTATCGGAGGTCAACACGTAAAAGTCGACCAGGAATCCTGTACTCTGCGCGAGGCCCATACGGTAAAGCGTGCCAATACATCCGGCGAAGGCGTCGATACACTGAATGTGACCGGATAAGTCGGCCCCTCCCACCGTAAGCAGGTCAGCACGCATCATCTGGAAATCTTCGTCGTAGGCTGCATCGTACTTGCTGAGCTTGTATGCTGACATTGGCGCTAGCACCAGGGCCGCACAGATGAGCCCTGACCCTCCGACAATCGACCAGGCCTGGATGAGCTTCGGCAAAGCATGAGCACGAGCCGAGTTCTGGAAAGCGCGGCGGAACTCGCACATCGCCACGAGTAGAAAGAACGCAAGCAGCGGGTAACGGTGATACGGGAAACCCTTCCCTTGCGCAATGTACGAAACAAGGCAGAAGCAGAGACCGGCGTAAAGCGCGACACTTTCCCATGCAGGCTTCCTGTCATCGTCTTTCACTGCGCCGCCCCGGCTCGGCGTCTTGTTTACCACAAGCCTGATGTAGATCGCCGCAAGCCAGAAAGGCAGCAGGATGGTCGCAGGTGCAAGCGAATGACCCAGAAGATAGGAGAGGGTCCGCCGCTGAAGGGATGCGTGGTAAGGCACAAGTGTGCGCATCGTTTGCAAGAAGGCGGACAAGGCGCCTTCATCCAGCAGAAACATCAGGACGATGGCAAAAGGAATCATGCCGCCCAGGCCGACCGCGAGCATCGAGCCGAAAGTGGCTTGCTTTCTTCTGCGAAGATCCCACAATGCTAGTACGAAGACCACAAAAGCAGCTGGCAGCACTGTCGGCTTGATCGTGACGGCAGTCGATGCGCAGAAGCCCGCCAGACCGAACAACCACGATCTGCGCCGACGCATGGCGTGAAAGGCGCATGCATACGCCATGAGCAGCAGTACGGACATGATGAGGTCACGCTGGGCTGTCTGTGGGATGCCGTCACGCCCATGCAACAGCGCGAATAGTCCGCCAGCCAGGAATGCCGCCCAGCGGTCATCTCTTAGAAAACTCTCATGTGCAGCAATTTTGTTCGGCCATGCGATTGCCAGCATGGAACCCGTAACTGCCAACATCAAGGAGTCATCGAAAAGCCTCAATCCGATCGCGCCTCCACCAAACGTATGCATCATCAGCCAGTCGATCAGGTAGGTGCCGGGCATCTGGGCATCCACAATCTGCCGATAGGGCACCATTCCATGCTGCAGGAGCAGGATGAGGTAGTGCACGGATACGGCATCGCCGACAAGAGGCCAGTGAAACGTGTCGACCAGGAAAAAGGCGATGCATGCCGCCATTACGAGAGAAAGCAGAGCCGGCAGCCACCGGATCCACGCAGCCATCCTGGCGGGTGCATCGCTCTGCAGAGAGACGAGCTTTGGTGCGTCAAGCGGC
>CAZZXL010000217.1:0-7428 GCA_964658035.1 uncultured Acetobacteraceae bacterium | reverse complement strand
TCGTGATGGTCACCTGTACAACCAGGGTGTTGCGCTCAGAGATTGCCTGGAGCAGGTCAATGTCACGGTCGATGAGAGTCGACTTCGTAACGATCCCCAGCCGCAAATCGCGACATCCGGCTAACACCTCGAGCAGGCTTCGGGTGATCCGCACCCGGCGTTCGATCGGCTGGTAAGGGTCGGTCGCGGTGCCGAGAGCAATCTCTTCATCCTGTCGCAGCTTTCCCAACTCCTGTTTTAACAGCCACGCCGCGTTCTGCTTGATAAAGATCTGCCGTTCGAAGGCTTCCGGGTCGCGCAATTCCATGAACTCATGCGTATATCGCGCGTAGCAGTAGCGACAGGCAAACTCGCAGCCGCGGTATGGATTGATGCTCCGGCCAAAACTCAGTCGGCGTCGCGAGATGCTCTTGTTCAGGATGGAACGCACTTTGAGCGACTTGAACTCTACCCCGTGACTCGCATCCACCGCTTCTCCGGCTGCCGCAATGCGCGCGATGCCGATGAGTGGAGCGGAAGTCGTGGGTTCCTGTGGAAACAGCTCCATGACCGCCGTTGCATGTAGTTTCGCCATTTGTTCGCCTTTTGATCAAGCTATCGCTTTGCCCTGCCTGACGTCAAGCGGAAACGAATTAGCTCGCGAAGCTGCATCAGACTCAAAGACCCCGACTGCGCCAGACAGGGGGTTAACACTTTCTGAAGTAAGGAGCTTTTCATGCCCGATTTACGCGGCACCTCTATCACCTGGCTCGGCCACGCCACCGTCTTGATCCGTACTGCCGCCGGAACCACGATCCTGATAGATCCGTTTATCAAGGACAATCCGACCTATCCGAAGGGATTTGTGTTGCCGGAGAAGCTCGATCTTCTCCTTCTCACCCACGGGCACTTCGACCACTTTGCCGACGCTGAGCCCGTCGCCAAGAAGTACAAGCCGAAGGTGATCGGAGTAGCCGAGCTGACCGGCTACTTGGAAGCTAAGGGGGTCGAGAATACGAATGGAATGAACTACGGAGGAACCTACAAACACATGGATGTAACTATCTCCGTGGTAGAAGCGAAGCACTCATCCGGCATCCAGGATGGAGATAAGATCATTTACGCCGGGAACCCCGTCGGCTACATCATTGCGGTTGAGAATGGACCGACTCTCTACCATGCCGGCGATACCTCGGTCTTCACTGATATGAAGTTGATCGCGGAACTATACGCTCCGGAATTTGGCATGCTGCCCATTGGCGATAACTACACCATGGGACCCAAGGGTGCGGCGCTGGCGGCAAAGTACCTACTGTTGAAGACCGTTCTACCTATTCACCACAGCACTTTTCCCGCCCTGAGCGGAACGCCTGACGAGCTTTCCGCGCTGCTGGATGGGTCATCGATCGAGGTGATCCACTTGCAGCCGGGAGACACCATCTAGAGCAAGCTTTGATTGATCCAGGACCAAGTAAAGCTCTACTCCCATTAAAGAAAGCGAGCAGCCGGCAGGCTACTCGCTTTCTCGGCTTGATCAAGCCGGCGGAGAATCTATTTTTTGCCCGCTCTTGCTCCAGTTGCTTGTTTTTTCTTGCGCGCAGCCCAACTGCGCTTCATGGCTTCAGCGATCCGTTGGCGTCCCTCGGGACTCAGTTTTGCCGCACCTGCCGGCCGTCCTGGCTTCCGTTTTACTTGCGTTGTTGGTCGCGCCGATGGAGCAGCAGGTGTTCCAGCGAGGAGGGCCCTGGCCTGTTGCAGACGTGAAATCTCGCGATCCAGATCAATTAGTATTTGTTCTACTTGCATTTGTCATCCCTTCAAACTGCGGCCCGCTCCGGCTTGTTGTGTCTGCCGGGGCCCTTGACATTTCCGAAATACCTGAAGGGAACTCCAGCTTACCTGCAGGTGCAGTTTGATGGCCGCTTGAGGCCCATTTTTCGTGAAATGCTTCACTGACGGGTCCGAGGCGCATGCCTAAACTTCAGGGCCATTATTCCTGAGAAAGCTGTCGTAAGCCAGCACTGAATTGCTGTTGAAGCTAACTGAAATTGGTTCAGCCTGAATTCAATGGCAAAGTTTATGCGAGCCGCTCATCACCGCATTCATTAAAAAGCGGGTTAAGGCCCAGCTAGCTGGAAGACTCTTCCGACTTATCCGCATTCGGGCGCGGGGAGCGCACGGTGTATTCGCTTTCCGCCTCGCGCTCACGGGGTAAACGGAACTGCTGCAGAGTGCGTGGGCTATGACTGTCCTGGATACTGCGCCGCAAACCCTTGAGCGTGTCCTGTTTATCACGTGCATAGTCGGAAGCGAGCCGTGTCAATGCGTAGGTCACGATGTCGCCGTGGTGGAGTTGCTGCATCTCCTGGTCGCGGCGGAAGTTCAGCCAAAGGCGATGCACCAGCGAGATGTCATCAGGGTTCAATATCGGCGCATGCGGCCCGATATAGAAGGAATGCGCGCTGCCGTCAGGCGAGACGACATAGTAAGTAAACTGCCGTTTTGGTTCGGGCAGAGCCTCCCACGCCTGGCCTATGTGGTAAGCCTGTTCCGGGATGGTGAGCTTGGCCGAAGTGCCGGAAACGACGGTAGAAGCTTCAAGTGCATTCGCGCTCTGCACCAGCGCCGAGAACACATCACCGGCAGGAACGACCAATAGAGATATATGTTTGCCGAAGCTTTCTGCCAGGGAAACAGCCTTGGTGAACAGCATCTGTTCGTGCTCGCTGAAAGCCTGTTCTGAAGTGTCCAGGAATTCGGGTCCACCGGCTCCGACCATACGTGCGGTGAGCACAACGATATCCTGCTCATCTGTATTGGTGCGGGCCAGCGCCCACTTCAGGGCTATCGGGTTGATAGCGTCGCGCATGGTCACCATCACGCAGCCGGGCTGGATCTGCAGCGCTTCGCAGCCAATGGTGTCTTCGTGTTCCAACTGGAAATGCTCGCGCATCTGACGTTCGGTGATCTTATGCTTCTTCAGGTTCTGCTTCTCAGAAACACTGAAAATGATGAAGAAGGTTGCCGCAAAAAGAATGCCGGATACGGTCGCCACGGACTTGGTGAACAGGTTCACGATCGCGGTACTCAGCAGCACCATGAAGACCGAGATAAGTCCGACTGGTATCTCCCGTTTGCCAATGTAGATGTTCGGGGGAACCTTCCAGCCGCGTTCACCCTTGTACTTCCATCGAAGGACGAGCATCGCCAGGCTGTTGAAGGTGAAGCTCCAGATAACGCCGAAGGCATAAGCTTCGCCCAGGGTAAATACCTGGCCGCGGCTGATGACGATCGTGAGCAGTTGCAGGATCACGACCATGTTGACGATGCGGTAGCTGGTACCGAACTTGGTATGCGGCTTGCGGAACCAGTCCGTCAACACACCATCTTCGGCCACGCGCATCAGTACCCCGCTTGAGCCGATGATCGAAGTGTTGATGGCGCCGGAGAGAATCAGGAAGCCGACAATGACGACGAAGACTCTGAAGATAATACGCAGTACTTCCGGCCCGGTCATGTACATGGCGAGTCCGGCGATCAGATTGTCGCCATAAACAGACACGCGCACGCTGTCCGGAATGAGCATGACCGCCAGCAGGGAAGCCATGCCGGTAAAAACAAAGCTGTAGATTGCGATGACGATCGCGGCCCGCTTCAGGTTCTTAAGCTTCGGATGCTCGATCTCCCGGTTTACCTGGGCCAGTGATTCTTCGCCGCTCATGGCGAGGACCGAGTGACCGAAGGCCATCAGGATCCCGAACAGGCCGAAGAGGTGCTCCATCGATGCATGTTTGAGGAAGCCGAGGGCGTCGGGGCTGAACTTAAGCGTGGAAGGAGAGGGCAGGGGAGGCAGCTTTGCGCCGACGTGAAAGACGGAATAGATGCCCCAGGCCAGCAGGATCACGACCATCACTGTCGTGATCTTCATGACCTCGAGCGCTTTTTCGCTCGACTCCTCAATGCCCTTCAGGTTCTGCCACCAGTAGTAGACGGTCACGCCAACCGCGACACCGGCGGAGGTAAAATCCATGGGCAGCTGCGGCACATGGCCGTGGGCCAACATGGCAGCAGGCAGCAGGCTATGCTTGGCGGCGACGCCGAGCAGTTCATCCAGCAGACCGGTAATGTATTGCCCGGCTGAGACGCCGGAGATGGGCCCGGTCAGGATGTAGTCGAACATCAGCGCGGAGACACTCAGCTTGGCGAAGCCTCCGCCCAGCGCCTCCTTCACCACACGGTAAACCCCGCCGCGGGTGAACATGGAGCAGCTTTCGACGTACACCGCTCTCACTGCAAAGGAGAACAGCATGACGCCGAGGATGAACCAGGGAGCCGATTTGCCGACCGCCTGTTCCGCGATGCCGCCGGCATAAAACGCGGAAGAGCCGAGATCGTTGAGGACGACTGCGGCAGCTCGCCAGAAGGAGATGAAGGTAAGCATCACCGAGGAGGCGACGACCAGCCTTACCCGGTTCGATGGTGCGTAGGTTGTCTGTTCAGCCATTCGGTCTTGGGTTGCTTGTTGTGCTTCGCTGTGTGGCCGCCCTGTGCAACCTATGGCAGACTAGCGCTGAGTGTAAGACGCTTCCACCCTCCGGTCAATGCCGGTGAAGCTTCGACGTACGTTGGATCAACAGCCGTTGAGAGCCTGACAAACCAGCCTTTAGAAAAAGATTACCTGCGGGCAGCCATCTGGCTCGCTCGCCTCGTAGCTATGGCTTAAAGTTCACCGGCATGGCTCAATGTCTTGATCAATCGAGCTATTTCTCGAAGAGTTCGTGAAAATCTTCTATGAAGCTAAGAATAACAACGATCGTCGAGCCAGCGACCCCGATAAAGAAGACAATTTCAAGCAGACGCATGAAGAAGATAGCAAATGCCATAGCATCCACGATTGTAGCGCACCACTCTGGCGGAACCTACTTTTTAGACGAGGCCAGCGATAAGGCGCATCCGCAGCTTCTCAAGCACCTGCCCCTAGGCATTGCCCTTGAGGTGACGTTTATAAGGCGGTATGCCTTCAGGACAGGCCAAGCCGGGGTGGTTCTCCTTTGCTCTGCGCGATGATCTGCGGAATTCTCGTGAAATGCTAGACTCCTGAGTGATGCTGAGTTTGTTGAAGCGCTGCCTATTGGGTGTGCTGTCGGCATTATTGCTGAACCTGCCCTTTCCTATCGCCGGGCCTGCCGCCGCTTGGCGGACAGTGTTCGCATTTATCGGTGCGGTTCCGCTGCTATACGCGCTCATCAATGACGACAGCGTTCGATCCAGCCGCTACCTGGTCGGCAGCTTCCTGGTTGGCTGGGTGACGGGCGTCCTGTGGTACGGCATCAACTGCTACTGGATCTACCAGACGATGTTCCTCTATGGCGGCCTGCCGTCTGCCGTGTCAGCGGGCATCCTGGTGCTTTACAGTTTGATTCTGGGCCTTTACTTCGCATTGTTTGCCTGGATGATCGGCATCACCCGAAACACCTTTGGCAGTACGTTCACCTTGCTCCTGGCACCGGCCTACTGGGTGGCGACCGACCTGCTCGCGTCTGTCGTCACGAAGGTGCCATGGGACGAACTTGGCTACGCGCAAGTCGGCAATCTGCTGCTGACGCGGATTGCTCCGTTCACCGGCGTCTATGGCGTCACCTTTGTGCTGTTGTGCGTCAACGCCATTTTCGTACGTGCTCTGATTGCAAATCGTATGCGGTGGCGTGCCGGTTTCGCAATGATCGGTGTCGCGATGGTTGCGGGGCTGCAGAGCGGCTACCTGCTGCATCCGGCGCCCGCGCCAACCCAGGCAACTGCCGTACTGCTCCAGGAAAATTTAAGCGTGCAGCAATCGAACCGCTGGTTGGGCGCGGAATGGGACCGGAATGCCGGGGTCTATCTCGCGGCAAGCCAGCGCACCTGTGGCCAGTTCATTCCCGGCATGCCGGAGAGTGGAGTGGGAGCCGTTGTCTCCAAGTGTGTTTGGCCGGCGCCGCTGCCTGATGTCGTCGTCTGGCCCGAAGCTCCTTCACCCTTCCATGAGGGCGACCCGCGCTTCCGTCAGTTGATGCATGACCTTACCGGCAGCACACACGCGCCGGGCATCGTCGGTAATCTTGCAATCGACTTTGATCAACAAGGTCAGCCCAGCTTCTACAACTCTGCCACCTTCGTTGCGCCCAACGGAGCTTTTGTTGGCCGTTATAACAAGATCCACCTGGTTCCGTGGGGCGAGTATGTGCCCTTCAAGGAATTCTTTTCGTTTGCCGGTCACCTCACCCGCCAGGTGGGGGACATGACGCACGGCTGGCGACGAGACCTCTTCACCACCGGAGGCCACAAGTTTGGTGTCTTCATTTGCTACGAGTCGATTTTTGGCGATGAAATTCGCCTGTTTGCGAAAGAGGGCGCCGAGGTTTTCGTGAACATTTCCGATGACGGCTGGTATGGCGACACCAGCGCGCCGTGGCAGCATCTGAACATGGCGCGCATGCGGGCAATTGAAAACCGTCGCTGGCTGCTCCGCGATACGGACACCGGTGTGACCACCGTCATTGACCCGTACGGACGGCTGACAGCGAGTGTGCCACGGCACATCTTCACCTCGCTCGGAGCCCGCTATGGCTACCGCAGCGACAAGACCTTCTACACCGTCCATGGAAACGTCTTCGCCCATCTATGTGGGATAATCACCCTACTGGCGCTGCTGCTGGTGGGTGCTTTCTCGCTGCGACACAACACTGTGTAAAGCGACCGAAGAGCCTCAGAGCGGTGCGGGTTATTTCATCCAAGTCAGGTCAAACGATCGATGTTGCAGGATCTAGAATTCGCATACATTCCCGTTCGCGAAAAAGTCCGCGACCTGCGGGAGTATCTTTGACGCTGCCCGCCTCAACAAGGAACTAGCCGTCCTCGAGACCAGGCTTGGCGATCCCTCTGTCTGGGGCGATGCTGCGCAATCGCAGAGCTTGATGCGCGATCGTAAACGGCTTGAGGGTCAGCTTGCGTTCGACCATGAACTCACACGACGCGCGGGCGATATTGATTCCTACTTTGAACTTGCGCGCGAAGGTGAAGCGGTTGAGCCGGAGCTGACGCGCGAGATCGCCAGTCTGCGCGAGTACGTTGAAGACCTGGAGACGCGGACGATGCTCTCCGGCGAAACCGATTCGCTCAACGCCATTGTGACGGTCCATCCCGGCGCCGGCGGTACAGAGTCACAGGACTGGGCCGAGATGCTGATGCGCATGTATCTTCGGTGGTCGGAGCGCCACGGCTTCAAGACTGAGATGAACGATTACCAGGATGGCGAAGAAGCGGGCATCAAGTCTGCCACCTTCACCATCACTGGGGAATCGGCTTATGGCTTTCTGTCGGGCGAGACGGGGGTCCATCGACTGGTGAGGATCTCGCCGTTTGACCAGGCGAAGCGTCGTCATACTTCCTTTGCCAGTGTCTATGTGTCTC
>CAZZXL010000216.1:0-7507 GCA_964658035.1 uncultured Acetobacteraceae bacterium | reverse complement strand
CGACATACCGTACCAATCGGGTGTCGAATGCTTTGAAGTCCCCCTTAGGGGCTCAACTGCGTGGGACCCGCGCGTGTAGCGGTACGACGAGCTACTGGTTGGTTGCCTTGAGACCAGACTTCTTCGTTCTTTCTAAGCAAAGCTGTCGAATCATTGGATAGAACTCTTTCGCGTCTGGCAGTCTCTCCACTGGCAGGATGGGGTTTGAGGCGTTTGTAATACTTTGCTGATTCCATTCAGCGACAGTCTGCGGACCTGGTATGCCGACGACGTTGTTTCGTCGGATAAGCTCGGAGGTGTACGCCGCATCTAGCGCAACGTTTGCGGGAATCACTTCTTTCAGACGCAGCATCGGCGAATCGAGGTAGAGGAACGCGTCGATCAGGCTCGACACCGTTAGGTTAGGCTTTGCTTGGAACTGGTCAACAATATTGCACTGATCGTCCGTGGAGATAGGTGTTGGTAAAAATGAATCGAGCTTGAGTGCTCCGAGCGCCGTCCCCTGCGTGCTGATCAAAGCGGAATTTGACCAATTGCCAAACGAGACGACGGCTGCGTCTTTCGGATCTGTCCCGAAGTAGCCTAGACCACTGATCACGAACGTACTTCGGGGGTATTTCGTTTCATAAAGAGTCACGGCATCCCCTTTGCCCGGACCTGACCCATGCAGCAGATGGAAGATGCCGAACAACATGAGAGCTTTGCGATGCTTTGACAGCACCTCCTTCTCCATCACTGAAGCGATGCTGCCATCCCGGTCTTCGAAAGAGCTGAAATCTTTCTGATTGTGGATCAGAGACCAGTCTACTGGCGGATCAGCAGCAAGCATTCGAATCCGCTGTCGAGCAGGAAGTGCCTGATTGATTGCGCGAACGAGCGGGAAAAGCTGTTCATAGAAAGCTGACTGTCCACACATGACCTGTGTTGTGTTCCGCCAGACCTTTTGAACTTCACTATAGGAAATCTGCTCTCCAGCGATGTAGCGGTCAAGCACCGGTTGATAGAGCGAGTTTCCGCACTCCACCGCGATGTCGTTCACCCTGTTCGGAAACGACGGTTCCCGAACAAGGTCGAGGATGAAATCGTCGATGTCCTTCTGATCATGGCCCGCTTCGATTCCAACTACCTCGTATCTATCAAAGGCGTTGAGCACTGAAGACAGAGCCGGCCTTGGTTCCAGGGGAGGCTCTTTAGGTTTCTTGGGCGCAGAGACTTGCGACACGGCGACCGATGAGGCCACTACAACCACTTGAAACGAAAGAAACGCAAGGCTCTTTAGTCTGGAACGCATAACTCAACGATAAACGCAGATCTAGCCAGTCAGCGCCCCCCGCCCTTGCCCCAGCGGCGTCTGGCGGCAAACTTCCGCCTGTGAGACTTGCGAATACCTATACTGGAGTCTCTACCCTCACGTGGCTCGCAGCAGTGCTGAACCCAGTTGAGTGAGAGTGCATCCTCGTAGCTGAAAGTTAGACGTGCGTCCTTTGTTCTCATGGCGACTGCCGCGCTTTGCCTTACACCCAGTGTTGTTGCCCAGGCATCACCTCAGAACGCACCTCCACGTCTTACAACCGGGGTAGTTGCGGGCCAATCGACTGCCTTGAGCCAACTCCTCGATAGCTACGCTATGCATCGTGGCTTTAACGGAAACGTTTTGATTACGCGTGGAGGCGAAGTCCTTCTTCAGCGGGCTTATGGCAAAGCTGATGTCGAATGTCCGTTACGAGCGATCCAGCAGCGACCTACCGTATCGGTTCGCTCAGCAAACCACTTACCGCCACCCTCGTGATGCAGCTCTTGCAACAGAACCAGCTCAAGCTCGACAGCACGCTCGGAGTGTTGATCCCAGAGATTTACACGGGAACGAGTGCGGAAGGAGTGAAAGTGGCACAACTGCTCAGCCACACTTCCGGCATTGCTGACCTGCCTGGACGCTATGACGATCCTTGGTGGCAGACCTCCGCTCGCCAGAGTTATACACCGCTCGCATTCGCTCGCGAGTGGATCAAGCCCACCATGGTCGAGAAGCCGGGCGAGAAGTGGCGGTACAAAAACAACGGCTTCTTTCTTCTTGGAGTGATTGTTGAGCGCGTAACGGGCAAGAGCCTTGCCGATAATCTCCGGGAGAGGATTTTAAATCCGGTAGGCATGATGTCAAGCGGCTTGTTTTCAGACCAGAGGGTGCTAGCTAATCTTGCGAACGGCTATACTGTGGCACCCGACGGCGCCGTCGAGCATCCTCTCCGAACCGATCCAAGCGTGTCCTTTGCAGCCGCAGGAATCTATTCGACAGCTGAACATTTGTATCACTTCGACCGTGCCCTGTGCGGAACGAAGCTTGTAGGCGCAGAAACGCGGGCCACAATGATGGAACGGCATAGTGCTTTCTACGGTTTTGGCTGGGGTGTAGAGGATTGGCCTATGCCCAGCGGGAAGACGCTTCGAGTTGTTTCGAATACGGGAAGTGTGCCTGGATATCAGAGCTACTATTTGCGATCAGAAGCGAACCAGGATTGTGTCATCATCCTCGACAACTTCTGGCAAGGCGGGCTTGTATCTCAGATGGGTAAGGACCTCATGGAAGTGCTGAACGGCAAACCTATGCAGGCCGCCAAACGCAGTATGCAGGATTTGTTGGTTCCCGTCGATTCCAAGCAGGGTTGGAGGGCATGATCGCCGCGTACAACGGGTTGGGACTGCAGCGTGAGGAATACGACACGAGCGAGAGGGCTTTCAATACGCTGGCCTATCAATTCCTGCGGAGGAGGACACACTCCCGAAGCTATCCAAGTGTTCAATTGGGCGGTGAGCATCTTTCCCCAGTCCGCCAATGTGCACGACAGCCTCGGGGAAGCGTACCGCAAGGCAGGCAGGCATGATGATGCGGTCCATAGCTACTCAGAAGCTCTCGCCCTGGACCCTAAAAGCGTGAGCGCACGGCAGGCTCTTGATGAGTTGAACGGAGTCAGCCAACCGCGTTAGATCGACCCGATCAGGTAAGTCCTGAGAAAGGCGCCTCACGCCAATTGAGCAAGCTGGCCTGTTCCCATCGCACGTTCTGGAGCGGCAAACTTCCGCCTGTGCGACATAGCGGGAATGAATTGAGGGAATGTTCCGTTTTCTTTCGAACAGCTCACCCCTTAGCGTCCAGCACGTCAGACTAACAAACTCGCTTCCCGTCGAGGTGGTGCTATGATCCGCAAGTTTGCCTCCGCAATGGTCTGTTGTGCGGTGTTCTGTTTGATGGCGAGGGGCCAAGACACTTTCTGGTCCGGCCCTGACGCGTACCTTCGGCAGCCCCGGCCAGACGATACCCCTCGCGTCTTTGCACCCGGATTATTGACTGAACCGAACACCTTCACAATGGGTCGGATTGCCTTCTCGAACGACGGCAAAGAGATCTACTACACGCAAACAGATTCTTGGAAGGCTGCGGATCACCTCCGTATCAAACAGGTCCGGTTCCGGAATCAAACCTGGCAAATGCCTGCCTTGTTAGTAGATCACTTCGTGACTCCTACGTTGTCTATCGATGGGAATGCCATGTACATGCGTTCACCCAAGATGGACAATGTCTGGCAGGCCATACGCATCGGCGATGACTGGACCAAACCGGTGCTCCTGCTTCAAAGGACCGCTGGCCTGTACGACTTCATGCCGACAAAGAGCGGAAACATCTACGTGGGGAGTAAGCCTGAGCTCGATCAACCCGCACGTCAGAGCGACTACGAGTTCAGCACGCTAGTCATTGGGAATGGCATCGTCACCGCGAGAAGTCTCGGAAGACCCATCAATGAAGATGGCTTTAACGGCGACCTGTATGTTGCACCAGATGAATCGTTCATGATCGTTAGCGCCAAAGAGACCAAGGACTTCAACTCCGAGCTTTACATCTCCTTTAGAAGAACGGATCGCAGCTGGACGATTCCGCTCAGTCTAGGACCTAAGATCAATCAAGGCCTGGCTCACAGATGGGGTCAGTACGTCTCACCCGATGGCAAATACCTGTTCTACTCCTATGGAACCAGCGAGAAGGATTGTGCAATCTATTGGGTTCGCTTCGATTCGCTTCTCGCCAGGCTACGAAAGGCAGCTCTAGCCAAGAGCTAACACGATTGGCTGGGATGCATGCATTTGGCGCTAGTCGACCTTTGCCCATGATCCAGTTGGCGTCTGAGGCAACTTCCGCATAGCGACTTGAGGGGACCGATAAACGTCGGCGAGCCCTACCAGAGGTTTGCGTTCGAGAGGATGCTCAAGAGGATGTTTTGGGAGCGCCGCTGACCGTAGCCGTGACCGTACGCGCTGGAAGTGATGGCGATGACAAGATCGCGAGATGGCACGACGTAGATCTTGTTGCCACCGTTTCCCGAAGCAAAATGAACGGGTGTAGGACTCGCCCCGGTTAGTACGTCACGCGAGTACCACATGTAACCATAGAAATCCGCGTAGGGATCACTCTTGGAGATTGGGACCAGCTTTGCCCAGCTCTGCTCGATCCATTCAGAGTCCAAGACTCGCTTGCTATGCACCAGACCGTGATCGAGATACATCTGCCCGATTGCAGCAAGATCACGCGTACGGATCGACAGATTGCCCTGACCCTTCGTTTGCCCCCCTGCGGCTTCGAGCCAGTCGAAGCGGTCGATTCCAAGCGGATTAAACAAGTTCCCACGGGCAAACTCTTCCAAAGGCATCTTGGCTGCGTTCGAAACGATGACACCGGTTAGGAAAGCGTTCAGGGAGCAGTACAGGTAGGTCCGCCCAGGCGGCTCCTTCACGGGAACGGCAAGAGCAGCCGTGAGCCAGTCAGATGCCTTATCAAGGTTGTCCTCGTTCCCTGGCGAGAGAGGGTCTTCGTCATCGGCTGCCAAGCCTGATCGCATCGTCAAAGATCATGAATCGTAATGTTTTGCTTTTCCCGCGGAAGACCGGGCAGGTAGAGGGCAATTGGATCGTTGACGCTATGGACCAGCCCTCTCTGGATTGCAATGCCCATAAGGGTAGCTGTAATACTCTTGGTGGCTGAACGTATATCGTGCAGAGTCTCCGCAGAGTCACCGTTGAAGTGGACTTCGCTCACGCGTTTGCCATTGCACAAGACGACGATCCCCTTTAGGTCATGATGCTCATCACCTTCCAGATGTGCATAGAGCCTTTGGAGAGAGTTCGCATGGAGGCCGCACCCGAGGTCGTCGGACTGACCCACCGCTGTCCGGGGTCCCGCCGTACAAAGCAGCCCAGTGAAGACAACCACGGTGGGCAGCAACTTGCATAAACAGCGCATGGATCTTTATACGATAATCGCGCCGGGATTAACCAAAATGTTGGTACCGGACAAATGCTGTAGTGGGATGTTGAGCCGACCTCCTGGTTCAGGACGGCTTTGACAAGGTCCGGAACTTCCCCCTAATGCGACTTGTTGCGGCTTGTCAGTCCAGATGATGTCTTTCTTCTCGCTATTCAGGGCTATTGAACCTAAGATTGCGGCATGAACAGACTCTGTGTCCAGTTATTCCTATTATGGTTTGCATTCCGCTCCGCGTAGATGCGCAGTCGTATGGGGGAACTGATAAAGACAGGAGAGACATACAACAGACGGGTGATGCGATTCGTGCGGCGTCTGCGCGGGGAGATGTTGATGGAATTATGGCGTATCACCATCCGGACGTGATCAAGGCGCTCTCAACAGCGCCGTACGTCGTCGGAAGTGCTGCTGTAAGGGCTGGGATTGTTGGTACTCTAAAAGCGTTCTCGCTCACCTTCACCACCAGTCAGGTAGACAACACCTTGTTCCAGGGTGACACCGCCATCGAGACGAGCACCTTTGCGATTACCGGGACGCCGAAGCACGATGGCAAACCGTTTGTGTTCAAAGGTAGGTCTATGGTGGTCTACGTTCGTTCGAACAAGAGTCCCTCTGGTTGGGCATCTATCCGCGAGATCATCCAACCGGCAACCTGATTAGTACCGAAAAACTCAATTCAGGCCTTTTGACGGCGTGGTGGGTTCTCAGTTCGTCTGCGTCGACCGCTGCTCTGATAGCTGTTTTTCGAATGAGTGTTGGCCCGCTTCGATGGTCTTTACGTAACCCTTAGGGTCAATCCAGACGGCATCGCCCTCCTTTTGCATACGAGCGAACTTTTCCAGCAGCCCAAAATGGTCGCCGTGGTCCGCAAGGAAGATGTCGCATGGAAGCTTTCTGTAGACGGCAAAGGTCCGCTTAAAATCATCCGCGATGCCAGGGTAGGAAGCCGGAGCCTGTTTGGTTTGAAGAAGCTTGTAGTCCGACCACATGGTGTAGCCACGTACGATCACCACATTACGCAAACGCCCTGCCGGTTCACCCGGAACGTGAGCCCTCATCGTCCAGGTCGTGCAGCCCCTCGTATGTCCACCTGTCCGGTGTGCCTTTAAAGTAAGCCCGCCAAGCGTAACGGTTTCACCATCATGCAGAACACGGTCCACGTGCGCCGGAGGATAGGTAGCGATAGCTCCGGCTGCCCGCCAAAAAATCGTTAGCCCCGCCCACAGCAACAATCTCAGCGTCGTATTCCATGACCGCCAAAGAGGCATGGGTTTCCTGTAAAACTTGTGCTACACCACCGGCATGGTCGAAATGAGCCTGGCCAACGAGCAACAGCTTGGTATCGCTCCAGTGGAAGCCCAACTTCTCTACGCTTGATCGGATCTGAGCAGGCGAGGAAGGGAAGTTAGCGTTGATGAGGATATTGCCTGCGGGAGGCGTAATCAGGTAGGCAGCAAGGTCTTGGCTGCCCACATAATACAGATTGTCGGCAATTTGAAAAGGATCGAGAGGAGTTGTCCAGCGCGGTTTTAACTGAGCATTCAATGCACAGGCGCAAGAAGTGGCAACAAGAAGGATGGCGGCGGCACGTTCAAGAAGTTTCATTCATCTTCCACGCTACAGCCAGAGGACGTGGATCATAGCAAGGTTTCCCGTCACGTTCACCGTGATCCCTGCGTACACATTGACTTGCAAGTAAATACGACGTTGCCAACAGAGCCGAGAGCTGATTGCGTGCACCAAGATAGGTCAGGATCTCCGCCCTGGTTGTTACGGATGATACTGGCGGCAGCGAGGGTCGGGTTGCCGGCTGCCTGACGAACGATCGTCGTCAGGTGCGATCGGAAGGTCTGACTTTCGGTCTCCCCGACGGGCGGCAGCTGCGCTGGGTCACCGACAAACAGCACGAAGGCATTTGGAAGATGTCGTTTGATGTGACGGAACAGGTCTTCGCCTACCATGCTGCACTCGTCCACCACCACAACGTCGGCCGTGACAGGCTCCGCCCCTCGATCACGCTGAAATACGAGCCGGTCGGTATGGGGCTTGGCCTTCAGGCTGAGCACGCTATGAATGGTGCGGCATGTCACGCCTTCGATCTTGGCCTCGGCCAACTTGCGCGCAAGTACCGTCACGGCCTTGTATGTGGGAGCACTCAGGATGACCCGGCGCTTGTTCGCCAGCATGTTCTTCGTGAGG
>CAZZXL010000215.1:0-7510 GCA_964658035.1 uncultured Acetobacteraceae bacterium | reverse complement strand
CATTTCACTTCCTCGACCTTTGACGAGATGGGTCTACAGTACGAAGTGGGTAGAACCTCAGCGGGAATCAACTTTTTATGGAAGGTCGGGCCCAGCGTTCATCTTCTTCGTTGTATTTGAGGACAACGGTAGCGGGATGGCCATCCACCACGCAGTACGACGGGAAACTGCGCTTGACGACTGAGTTAGAGCCGACGATGACGTGCCTGCCAAGCTGCACATTCATTTGAATCACGCTGCCGAATCCCAGAAGTGAACCCTCACCTATCTCTAGCGAAGACCCGGCACCGGCTATTCTTGCACTGATCTTGATAGGGTCATGAACGTCAAAAAAAGGATGATCGCTGCAGATCAGGGCGCAGTGGGCGCCGATACCCACATTGTCGCGAATGTATACCCTTCCTGTGGCCGAAATTTGCACATTTTGTTCGATATTGACGTTGTTACCAATATGTATTTCTGGTGGATTGTCTGGATCGATAAGAATGGCCTCGAGGCGAACACCCTTCTGAATGACAACGCCGTCGCCGATATGGATGAAACGGGGATTGCCGATCAACATGGGCGGATAGATAGCGGAGCGTCTGCCGTACGATTTGAACATCCAACGGTAGAAGAAGAACCCCTTCAGGCGGTAGTAGCCGAGACGGGCTCGATTCACCTGGTCGTAAAGAGGTAGCGAAAGTACCCGGCGGATTGTTTTGGCGAGCATCGAGTGAGTAGGTTTCTTGCGCATTATCCACTGACGGTTAAGGACGAGAAGCAGGCGTCCGGTTACTTTGATGGCCACGCGGTCACATGATCCAGAGACTGTGGCTCAAAAGAGGAGGATGATCCATTCGATTGGTGGCCGTATGGATGTAAGTCTAGGGTGTCATCATGTGCCCGCAGCAGCAGTGCTGCCTCTTCTGCATATGGCGCAATCCCAAAGCAGGTTGGATTGCAGGCAGAGAGTTGGAGGTGTTTGGCTTCTCGTGTGAGCAGGTAAAAGGATATGAGACAGGCCCAGTAGAAGCCGCGCCAGCCATCACGCCAGCCCTGATAGAAAACGTATCCACGAAGGAAGAAGAGCGGCGGCAATAGAAGCATTCTCCACACGCCGGCACGTTTGCCCTGACCATTAACCTGTTCTGCTTCCGTCGTAGTGTATCGATTCATCTTTTCGATCAAATCGGAGGCGGTTGCGGCATGAAAGTGAAACAAAGCCCGGTCGCCTGCAAACTTCACTGTTTGCACGCGAGCATCCTTCCCGGGCAGGGGAAACGAGTGGATACGGTCGGAGAACTGCAGGGTGCCTTTTTTGAAGAAGCGCACCTGCGGGTCATGGTCCGGAGCGTGCTGGCCATGGAGCATGGGTTTGCCGAGGATGTAGTTTAACCGCGGCAGGCGGCAAACGTCTGCGAGATCTAAGGCGGCGATGCGGCGTAGTTCCTGCGCGAGGGGGTAGGAAACCATTTCATCGGCATCGAGGATGAGGAGCCAGCCGCCTCTTGCATAGCTGACGGCATTGGCCCTTGCCGGTTCTACGAAGCCGACGCGGGGATGCTGGAAACATCTTGCTCCAAGAGACTGAGCTATTTCAACGGTGCGGTCATCGCTCTGCATATCGACTAAAACAATTTCGTCGACCCAGGAGAGAACCGAGCGAATAGCGCGCTCGATCCTGGCTTCTTCATTCAACGTGATGATGACAGCTGAAACAGTTATTTCATTCATATCTATTCCGGTCCGGTTTGTGATGGGTACCAGGGACTTAGCATGGGATGGGCACTTCAACAGGCAGCGAAGAAGGCCGTCGAAGTATCCGTGAGTGGGCAGGGAAACCAAACCATAGAACCAGGGCATAAAGAAACATGCCTGACGATCCATAGACAATCAGAGGGACAAGTCCATGGATCGGGGAAAGCCGCTGCATCAGCAACAGCACGCCACCGATGAGCATGGCAATCGGCCAGGACGGCCAGCAAGCGGCCAGGGCAGAGAGAGAAACCTCGCGCGAAACTGCCCTATACAGTGCGATGTTGACCACTTGCGCCGCTAGAGCGGCAATACCAAAGCCGATCACGCCATAATGCATCATGAGCGGAACCCCCACTGCCCAGGTAGTGAGCATCCAGGCAGCGGAGAGGGCAAGGGTGAAGTGGGACTTACCAAGTGCATTCATCAATCCCAACATCGGTGCTGAACCTGAGGCAACAACATTCGCTGCGCCGAGGAAATAGAAAAGAGGCAGCGCGGGGAGCCATTTGCCGCCGAAGATCACAATGGTAATAGGATGGGCCAGGACGATGGTGAGGATGACGAGGGGAGCGGCAGCTGCGTTGGCAATCCACATAGCATGGCCGGTATAAAGCCGGAGGCCGATGCGGTCAGATTGAAGGCGCGCAAAAAAAGGCAGGTAAAGACGCTGAAGTGGTGTGAGCAGCATGGTGGGATAGCCGGCAAGGGTGCAGGCCCAGGTGACATAGCCCATCTTCGCGGCCCCGAGGTAAAGTCCGATGAAGAGCGGCGTGATGCTGTCTTTGGCAAGGCAGATGAATTGCGCCCCCTGAAGAGCCATGCCGAAGCGAAGATGCCGTTTGACGATGCTCACGTCCCAGAGCCAGCCGACAGACCATGGCTCGACGAGGTTCGAAAGCAGTGCTCCGCAACCAGCCCGGACAGCGAGCGCGATGGCAAAACTCAGCACTCCTACACCCCGCCAGACAAGGATAAGCGCGACGACATTGAACGCGAGAGCTTGTGTAACCTCGACGGCGGCAAGCTTGGCGAAGGCAAGTTCCCGCTCCATTAATACCTGAGAAACCACCATGAGGGAGGTCAGTGCGAGAGCAACTCCGACGAGCGAGAAGAAGGCCTGGCCGTGGAGCTGCAAGTGGTACTGAGTCCCGAGCCAGGGAGCTGCAAGCAGTATGCCCGCCAGGACGACCGCCACCATTATCTGCTGGGCGGTGAATACAGCACGCAGATCAGAAAGTGACGGATGTTCTTCTGTACGAATCAGGTTAGCGGCGAAGCCGGTTCCCCCGAACACATTTAGAAATGCTGAGAAGAAGAGAACAACACCATAGAAACCGAATTCAACTGGAGCCAGCAGCCGGGCGAGGATAATTCCGGTGGCAATGTTGCTCCCGTAGATAAGCCCCTGACGGACGAACAAAGCTCTTGCCCCAAGGGTAGCGCGGCGAGCAAGCGCCCCCACCTCCGGGCGGATCAAGACGTAGCCTGCGAACAAGACTGATTCACATTAAATACCGATCGTAGATGGGTATATGCCGGGCCACGGAATTAGGCCAGGTAAAGCACTGGGCCCGCAACAATCCCTTGTGACTAAGGGATCTCCGCAGATCGGGGGACGAAAGCACTTCTTTCATCACGCCGCAAAGATCCTCCGCATCGTAAGGATCGAAGAAGATAGCGGCATTTCCCGCGATCTCCGGCATGGCCCCGGCGTCAGCACAGGCAACAGGCGATCCAGAGGCCATTGCTTCCACGATAGGCAATCCGAAGCCTTCTTCAAACGATGGGAGAACAAGCATCTCTGCGGCACGGTAGAGGTTCGCCAACTGCCAGTCGTCTGCATCGTCGATAAAGAAAGGATCGATCCCAAGCTTTGCAGCATAGCGTGCAATGCTCAAGTCTCCTGCCGATGCCTTTCCTGCTATCACGAGATGAATATCGGGCATCTTGCCGGCACACAACCGAGTGTATGCATCAAGCAGGGTCTCTAAGTTCTTATGCGGCTTCAGGCTGCCAACATACAGAATATAAGGAAGCGTGAAATGGAAACGGGATGCAACCGCTTCATATGCGCACTCCTTGTCCCCAGGACTGTAGAACTTGCTGACCCCGTTATAGACAACCGTAATTTTGTCGGGGTCAATGTCGAGGTATTCGATGAGCCTGCGCTTTGAGTACTCTGAAACAGTGAAGATGTGCGCAGCACCATGTGCCGCCATCCTTAACATGGGTGAAGCGTAGACCCGGGATTTCCATTTGCTTCGATAGTCCCGGTAGAGGATGTGTGTAATGTCGTGAATGGTCACGAGCAGACTGCCGGAGTAAGAGATTGGGGCGTTGTAGTGCGGGACATGCAACAGGGCATCATGTCGAGCTAAGAAGGGCACGAGTATATGCTCTCTTATGGAATAGATGGATGCGTTGATGACCGACAGTTGCTGGCAATAAGGAGACAATTCTGCATGATGCTCCGCGCCAGTGAGTATATGCAGCGGGCCAAACTGCAGTTCCTTTAATCCTATGATGAGGTTTCTGGTGTAAGTTCCGATTCCCGTCTTCAAGTGACGAGCATCAATCGCGAGTCTCGTAGAATATGTGCCCGGTCCCATGTTTAAGTGGCTTCTCCTTTCGAACAAAGATTAGCATCATTGCATCCTATACGGTTACGTATTTTCATCGCCCCATTCTCATTTTGGGAAAATGTAAGGGCCGTCTCGGAATGAATCGTCCGAAGCTCGCGACGGCAACAATGAAGTGCATCCTGCGGATCGCTCGTAAGTCTAACAAGCAGGCGTCTTCCAGGACAGAAACGTCTGAACTCGAAACCCGCGGATTAGCACCGGTTCTGTGCTTCGAGCCGAATTGGGGCTCCCCATCGTTGGGAATTGCGAGTAGACCTTCGATGCGTGAGCCTCGATATGAAGGCATGCAAAGAGGTTCAGGTCCACTCTGCGTGATCCCATGAGGACGTAATTGTCTTGAGGGACCGTCGGGCGAACTACGGGGTGATCCCACAGCTTTTTCGAATGGATGCAATGTATCCGCGATAGAGAATACAATTACAGTGACACATAGAAAAGGTCAGATGAAGCCAGCCGCAGGCAGTGTTGAAGATGGGCACGGCGTGACCGGCACGTCGCGGGTAACCTCGTCAGTGTCGCGAATCGTGAACGAGGGGATGCAGGAACGGTTTGCTGCTCTATCCGGCGACAGGAACCCGATGCATATGGATGCAATCGCTGCGCGTCGGACGCAGGCCGGCTTGCGGGTGGTCCATGGTATTCATACCTTGCTCTGGGCACTGGAGATGGCTGTGGATGCAGGTTACCGGCCGGCGCCTTCGATCCGGATACGGGCCAAGTTTCTCAAGTGGGTTTACCTGGGAGACAACGTTGTGATGACAGTACCCGCTCTCGATCCGTTGGGGATGACTCACCTGATTGTGAACGTTCAGCGAATGCCTGTCCTGTCTGTAATGTTGTCGCCCGTGGAAGAAAAGCTGGTTCCAGATGCCTTCAAGGAAGGTACTGGCGAAGGAATGCTACTCCGGCAAGCTCCAGTTTTGCTTAACTTTGCCGACCTGAAGGGTCGAATCGGCCGGGGCGTCACTGCTGCGAGCGAGGAGGTAGCAACACTTTTTCCTTTGCTTTGTACCTGGATCGGAGCGAGAGCGGTTGCTGAAATAGCTGCGAGTTCCTACGTGGTGGGGATGGAAGTTCCAGGGATGTTTTCGGTCTTTTCAAAGCTCGATCTCATGTTTACAACGGCATCAGAGAGCGCAGTTCGTGCGCCCTTGCGCTATAGAGTAGTCAGCTGCGATGAGCGTTTCCGCAAAGCAAGGATAGAGGTCAGGGGTTCGGTGGTGCAGGGTGTCCTCGATGTGTTTGTTCGAGTCCCACCTGTTGCACAGAACCCTATGAAAGAACTGCTTGAGCGGGTTGTTCCCAGGGAATTTGCAGGGATGCGGGCTTTGGTGATTGGAGGGTCGCGCGGACTTGGCGAACTAACAGCGAAGCTGGTCGCCGCCGGGGGTGGGGCATCAACCATTACCTATGCGACCGGGCAAGCAGATGCGACGAGAGTCGTTGAAGAAGTCCGAAACGAGGGATGCAGTATCGAATGTTGCCCCTACGATGCGCGGCGCGCGCCGGAGCTTCAGCTTAGTGAGGACAGCCGCTTTACACATCTGTTCTACTTCGCCACGAACGCGATCTTCAAAGCAAAGCAGAACTTGGTTTCAGCTCCGATCTTGGCAGAATTCAGTCTTTTCTATCTGCAAGGCTTCCATGACCTCTGTTCCTATCTGACTCATCGAAAGCCGGCCTCTACGTGCGAGGGCGGAACGCTAATTGCCTACTACCCATCATCCGTTGCGGTTGATGACAGACCTGCAGGGATGACTGAATACGCGATGATCAAGGCGGCAGGAGAACAGATGTGTCGCGACATGAACCTGTATATGGACGGCATCTATGTCTATACTTCACGGTTGCCCCGCTTGCTTACGGACCAGACGGCTAGCCTGCTGCCAGAGCACGAAGTTGACCCGGTAGAGGTGCTGCTGCCCGTTGTCCGTAAGATGCAGCAATTGTCGACTTCCCGCACCTTTGAGGTCCTGTCATTCGGATAGCGTGAAGCATACGTTAGAAGGCTTTTCCAGGTCTCTACCAGGTCGATATGCTTAAGTGAGTTCCTTTTGTGTGTCCCGGGAGCTTGATTGCCTTGTAAGTATGAGCTCCGCTGTTTAACTACTCCGTGAAAGATCGGCTGCAACTCGGTAAGCAGGTTGCTTTGAGTGGACTCAGGCACGGTAGTACTCCATCTTGCTGCTTTTCCTCAAAACGATGCGTTTACCGAGTGGTGCGCCGGAAGGAAACCATACGCTGTAGAGTTTGAAGGCGTTCTTTTTCCCTGGGATTTCTGGAAAATCGGCTAAAGCCCTCTTCGATCAGGATCCAGCATATCGCCAGCAAGAAGCCTCCAGCCGCGGAGCCCGCAATGATAAGTGTTCGCCGGGGAGAAGCTCGCTCATCTGGAATAAGAGCCCTGTCGATGACTTGGAGCACTGACCCCTGGCGTGCCTCATCCATTTTTGCAGCCTCGAGCTGACGTGCCAGAAGATCGAAGATGGTCTCCTGGTACTTGACTTCACGTAGCTTGCGGACATAAGCAAGGCTTGACTGTTCGATACTTCCTTTGTGGACAAGGACACCACCATTGCCATTGCCTGCAACGTTCATCTGAGCCTCCTGTGCCCTCAAGCCACCGAGTTCCTGCTGTGCAATCTCCACATCAGGATTGCGGTTAGTGGAATAGGATTGCATCACTCGAATCTGTACCTCTTTATTGGCGATCTGGGCGCTGAGCTGCGCGGCGGATTCGATCACCGCCCGGGCCTGACTGTCCAACTGGATGAGGCCAGTCTCCTGCTCTGTCTTTTTCAAGTCCTCTTCTGCAGCGGCAAGACCGTCCTTCGATTGACGCAGCTGCTGGTCAAAGAACATTCTGCGCTGAGACGCCTCAGTGACGGCAAGGGTCGACGTCGATTTCCTGAATTCTTCAACATAGCCATTTGCAATGTTGGCCGCTTGTTCCGGGTTGCGGTCAGTCACGGAAATGCGAATCAGTGCATCCTTCGCTTCATCGCTGATCTGGATGCTCTGTTCAAGCCTCCGCCTCGCTGCCGACAGGACGGAGAGACGATAAAGCGACTGAAGATCAAAACGTTTAAGCACAGCGTCTTCCACTGTCTCGCTTTTCAACAAGGCAA
>CAZZXL010000214.1:0-7515 GCA_964658035.1 uncultured Acetobacteraceae bacterium | reverse complement strand
ATGGGCTTCGATGCTTTGTAGAAAGCAGTTTCCGCCGCTAACGCAAATTACCTGCGCTAACGCAGATTACCTGAAGGTGTAGAGCGAAGACGATAACCCGGGTCTCTTCGCCAGGAAAAGGCCAACCTGTATCCAGCCGGAAAAGACCGTAGCATCAGGTAATTTGCTCTAAGCTTTTCTATAGGCCAACATATCGTCGGGATAGTGGCTAACTGCTGCTCAGTCTTTAGCGCTGCTCCCTGCTAACTTTAATGGAGCTTGAACCTGCAACAACGAAGGCGGCTATGAAGATTGGCATTAATTGCTACCCGACGTACGGCGGCAGCGGTGTAGTGGCGACGGAGCTGGGTATTGAACTCGCAGAGCGCGGCCACCAGGTCCACTTCATTACCTACTCCCAACCCTTCCGGCTCACAGGCCGTGAAAAAGGGATCTTCTATCACGAAGTGCCAGTAACGAATTATCCGCTTTTTGAATATCCCCCCTACACACTCGCACTCGCGACGCGTATCGCCGAGGTGTCGGAGTACTACGACCTCGACATCATGCATGTGCACTACGCGATACCGCATTCAGTCAGCGCCCTGCTCGCACGCCAGATGCTGGCCACGCGCAATCGCAAACTGCCCTTTGTTACCACTCTGCATGGCACCGACATCACGCTGGTCGGCATCGACCGCTCGTATCTGCCGATTACGCGCTTTGCCATCGAGCAGAGCGACGGCGTGACCTCCATCTCAAATTACCTGCGCGAAAAAACCATCCAGGATTTCGGCATCAAGCGACCGATCGAAGTGATTCCCAACTTCGTCAACTGCGATGTCTATACTCCGAAATTTGAAGGCCGCGACGAAGCGCGCGCTGCCTATGCCAGGCCGGACGAGAAGATCATCGTTCACCTCTCGAATTTCCGGGCTGTGAAACGCGTCATCGATGTCATCGAAGTGTTCGCCCGCATTGCTACTCAAGTGCCCAGCCACCTGCTGATGATCGGCGACGGCCCCGATCGCTCGAAAGCGGAGTACCTGGCCATTGACCGGGGCATTCGCGACCGCGTGCATTTTCTAGGCAAACAGGACAGCGTCAGTGACCTTTTACCGCTGGCCGACCTGATGATCATGCCCAGCGAAATGGAGTCCTTCGGCCTGGCTGCACTTGAAGCCATGGCGTGCCGGGTACCCACCATATCCACGCTCGTCGGCGGTGTACCGGAGCTGGTGCAGGATGGCGTGAACGGTCTGCTCTTCCCTGTCGGCGACATAGAAGCCATGGCTGCGGCTTCGATCGACCTTCTGCAGGACGACGAACGACTGGAAGAGATGCGGACAGCGAGCCGCAAAACTGCGCAGAAATATTTCTGTGCCTCGCAGATCATTCCGCAATACGAACGGTACTACGAACAGGTCCTCGAAGAATCCAGGTAAACGGATCGAAATCCCTTGACTTGTCATCCTGAGCGAAGCGTAGTGGAGGGACCTGCATCTTCCTCCCCCGCCATGAACCCGGACGTGCCAAAATTGACCGACTACTGATGATGCAGCGGTGTAGCCGTCATATGCTGGTTAGCTTCATCAAGTAACAGCGGCAGCGACAAGGTAACGCGCGTACCCCGCCCCGGCCGGCTTTCGATCTCGAAGTTGGCGTCCGCGCCATAGAGTACTTCAAGACGTTCGCGAACATTCTTCATGCCGATGCCGGCGCCTGTCCGCACAATGCCGGTCGTCGGCGCGCGCCCCTCGGCAATGCCCACACCGTCATCTTCGACCTCAATCAACATGCGCCGATTATCGATGCGACTGCGCAGCGTGATGGTGCCGCCGTGGATGCGTGGCTCCAGGCCGTGCTTGATACTGTTTTCAATCAGCGGCTGCAGCAGCATGCTTGGTACCTGCAGTTCCAGCGTGTTGTCATCAATCTCTTTCACGACGCGCAGCTTCTCGCTGCCGAACCGAACCACCTCAATCCCGAGATAGTCATCGGTAAAGGCGAGCTCTTCGCGAAAGGCAACATAGGTATCGTGATCGCGCAGCAGGGCGCGCAGGATATTCGCCAGCCGGACGATCATTTCCCTCGCAAGTTCGGGCTTGAAGCGTACCAGCGAAGCAATCGAATTGAGCGTGTTGAACAGAAAGTGTGGATTGATCTGGCGTTGCAGCGCGTCGAAGCGTGCCTCAAGCAGCAGCCGCTTCTGTTCTTCAAACTTCTGCTCCGTCTGGATAGCGTTCCAGATTTTCAGCGGCAGCCCGACAACCACGGCCGGGCACGCGTAGATGGCCAGTCGCACCACCCAGCTTGCCGAGTCGAGCGTAAACAGGCGATGCGGATACACCCGTGCAATAGCCATGCGGATCACCTGCATGGTGATGATCAGCACCAGCAGCAGGATCTTACGGTCGAAGCGTGGCCGCTTCAGATTGCGCGTCACCCATCGATAAATGCTCAAATCAATGAACGGCGAAAAGGACCAGACAACTTCTTTGCCGACCACGTTTCCATAAGTTCCGAAAAGAAGTGCAGTCGCGAGGTTAAAGGGCAGCGCGAGGTATTCGTGGTGCAGCACTGCAGGCACGGCAAGGATGCTGCCGCCAAGCATGGCCGTTGCAGGACCAAAAAGGATACCGAGGATGATGGTCGTCTCGAACGCAATATCGGCGGCGAAAAAGTTGGGGACGATGACCCGTATCCAGACCCCAAGAGTCAGCGGGATGCAGATGCACGCCAGCAGGCCGATGGTCTGGGCGGGCGTGCGCTTCTCCGCGAACAACAGCCGCTGGAAGACCCGCGAACGTGCCAGCGCACTCGAGATCGATGCCGCAATGCCAAGCTGGATCAGCAGCGAGATTAGGACGAGCTTGGGTTCCATGTGTGTCAGGCCAGGGTGTGTCAACGTGATCGCTCTGCCTTGAGGGTACTTTATGCTGCGGACCAGCAGGCAGGGGCGCCTGCAGCAAAACGTATAATGAAGCCATGGCAGCGGTCACGATTGAAAAAATAGCGGACGCCGACTTCCCTACCCGCTGGGGGCATTTTCGCATCATGGGTTTCGAGGGCACGCGGGAGAACACCCATCCCTGCAAGCCGGGTGAAACCGCGCCACCGTTGAAGGTGGAGCAGGTAGTGGCCCTGGTCATGGGCGATGTACAGTCAGCGCCGCCGATTGTCCGCGTCCACTCCCAATGCCTTACGGGCGATGTTTTCGGTTCGGTGCGCTGCGACTGCCGTGCGCAGCTGGAGCTGGCACTGGCCGCCATCAGCAAGGCGGGGCGCGGCATCCTGGTCTATGAACTGCAGGAAGGTCGCGGCATCGGCCTGATGGCTAAACTGCGCGCGTATGAACTGCAGGACCATGGCCGCGATACGGTAGAAGCAAACCTGGAACTGGGCTACGCAGCGGACTGTCGCGAGTTCGAGGTGCCGGCAGCTGTATTGCGTGCGCTCGGCGTCGCCTCGGTCCGCCTGATGACGAATAATCCGGAGAAGGTGCAGGCTCTCGAAGCTGCGGGCGTGCATGTCGTGGAGCGTATTTCCGCTGCCGTCGAACCGGTAGAGTCCTTTGAGCGCTACCTGCTCACCAAGCAGGAAAAGATGGGTCACTTTGACGATCGCGCGGTTGAGGAACAGATGGAAGCCCGCATTGACGACGTCCTGGGTGCGCATTCCCGCTAGCATTCCTCATACGGGCGGCCGCCATCAACTATCAACCTGCGCGCGTCGCCAACAGCAGCTTCGCCGTCGTCACAGCCTGTCCAACGTGACGCTGCGTGTGGTCAGCAAGGTGGACGAGCAGGCCGCCGACAGTGGTCGGCAACGCCTTCCGTCCGACGCTTCGAGCAAGCGTTGGATCGAGGCGGCCAAGGATCCTGACGCGCCGTCCCGTGGCCTCAAGGCTCGCGCCCCACTCGGCAAAAAGATCTTTGTGTATGGCGTCCGGTTCGCCTTCCGAGCGCAGGGCGGCAAGCTGCGGTTCACTCAGCTGCTCTCCCTCCGCGTAGATGAGCAGGCGATGCAGACTGCGCGCAATATGGCGTAGATGAAACGCGACCGAGGGTAAGCCGTAAGGCTTCGCGTTCAGTTCTTCGTCCGTCAGCGGACGGCACCACTTCTGGATGTCTTCGTCGGCCAGCTGCAGGGCATGAATCACTCCGCGCGCTACCGGAGGAAGGTTGGTCAGCGTGCCACGAAGCCAGGGCTCAGGGAGCGTTTCGGCCTGCTTTTCAGGTGCGACTTCGGTCATTTTCAAGCCCTTTTTGGTATATTTCTGGCGCTTTTTGGCTCATTTAGAGGCCCTTTTTCGCACGAAAACTGCGTACGACGTCTTCCGGATCGCGATGCTGACCATCGATTTCTTCGTTCATCGATTGCATTTCTTCTGCCGTGATTTTGTCTTTCAACGCGGCCAGGGCATCACGGATTTTCGGCCATCGCTGCAAAGCCTGCTCACGCATGAGCGGCACCGCCTGGTAGGGCGGGAAATAGTGCTTGTCGTCCTCGAGAACGCGGAGGCCAAAGGCCTGGATGGGACCGTCGGTTGAATTGCCGGCGACGATGTCCACCTGGTGCGCATGAAGAGCGCGGTAGAGCAGGCCGAGGTCCATGGTGCGCGGCTCACCGTTGAACTTGAAGCGATATGCCTGTTCGAGCCCCTGCAGGCCATCGGGACGCTCCTGAAACTCGTAGCCGGTACCCAGCTTCCATTGCGCGGCGAGCGGCACCGCCTGGCTGAGCGTCGCGACATGGAGACGGTCCGCATCTTCGCCGCGAATGACCATGGCAAAGGTATTGTTGAAGCCGAGGGTTGGACCTGCTTCCACGTTGTAGCGCTGTTTGTACAGGCGGGTGACGGTGGCGAGCGAGGATGCGGGATCTTTATCGACCGGCTGCTTGAGGATCGCGGTCAGGGCGGTGCCGGTGTATTCGGGATAGCCGTCGATGCGGCCGGCGAGGAGCGCCTGGTGGCAGATGTAACTGCCGGCGAGATAGAAGCGACGTTCAACCTTCAGGCCGGTCTTGACTTCAATCTCCTGGGCCAGCAGTTCCCCGAGGACTACCTGCTCAGTGAAGTTCTTGGCGCCGATGATGGGATGATCGGCTCGGGGCGGCTCGCAGGCCGTGAGCCCTGCCAACAGGAGCAGCGAGGCCACTGCCGAGGTAAAGAACTGCGTCACGAGGTTTTCCGGCCGGGAATGCGCATTTTGTACTCGAGCAGGCCGAGCAAAGCATCAGCGCCCAGGGCGAGTAATGCTGCAGGGATGGCGCCGGCAAGCACCAGGCGATTATCAAGCGAAGCGACGCCGCGGAAGATGAGGTCGCCGAGGCCGCCGGCGCCGACCGCGGCGGCAATGGTGGCGATGCCGACACACGTAACCGTGGCTGTCCGCAATCCAGCGAGGATGACGCCAGCGGCGAGTGGCAGTTCGACGCGCATCAGGCGCTGCATGGAGGTCATGCCCAGAGCTTTGGCTACTTCAATGATGGTGGGATCGACGCCGCGGATGCCGGCGTAGGTGTTGCGCACAATGGGCAGCAGCGCATAAGCAACCAGTGCCGTGATGGCGATGCGGGCGGCGCGACCGCCGAGCAGGGGCAGCGGCAGCAGAAAGCCCAGCATGGCCAGGCTGGGGATGGTCTGGAGCGTGTTAACAACCGCGAGCACAGGCTTGGCGAGACGCTTGTTGCGCGTCAGCAGGATACCGAGGGGCACGGAGATGATGGTCGCGATGGCTATGGCCCAGCCGGTCAGCCAGAGATGCTCAAGCGTGAGTTCGCCGATTTGCGTGCCGTAGCGATGGAGGAAGGCGTTCATGAGGGCGACTCCGATTTGCCATCGGTACGGGCGTCTGCGGCTTGTGGCCGCTCGCCCTTCGTCGCGTATGTCTCTTCAATATGTTTATGCAGTTCCTGCTGCAGTTGCTCGCCGCGGCGCACCGCCTGCACGTATTGCTGGACTTCCGGAATCTCGGATTGCATGAAGTCTGTGCTGGCGAGCGTGGCAACGACTCTTCCCTGTTCGAGCAGGATGACCTGCGAAGCCAGGTAAAGGGCTTCATCCAGGTCGTGAGTGACGAGTAGAACGGTCTTGGGAATTTTGACCATCAGGTCGAGGAGAACGTCCTGCATCTCGGCGCGGGTGAGGGGGTCGAGTGCGCCGAAGGGTTCGTCCATGAGCAGGATTTTCTGTTCTGCTGCGAGTGCCCGCGCGAGACCGACGCGCTGACGCTGGCCGCCGGAAAGTTCATGCGGCATGCGTTTGGCGAACTGGACGGGATCGAGGCCGACCATCTGTAAAAGCTCGCTGGTTCGCCCGACGATGGCGGCACGCGATTCGCCTTTGAGTTCGGGCACGAGGCTCACGTTGCGTTCGACACTGATATGCGGAAAGAGACCGGTTTCCTGGATGACGTAGCCGATGGAGCGTCGAAGTGTGACCGGGTCCTGGGTACGGAGACGGCGGCCTTCGAGCAGGATTTCGCCGCCGGTCGGTTCGGCCATGCGGTTGACCATGCGCAGCAGAGTGGTCTTGCCGGAACCGCTGCGACCAAGCAGAGCAGTAGTGGTCCCCGGTTCGAGTTTGAGACTGACACGGTCGAGCAGGAGCCTTCCGCCGGGAAGACGGTAGCTGATGTCGCGAAACTCGATGGCGCAGCCGTTCATGGTTCGCTTTCTGTGGGCCGGATGTGTGTCGGATCACCCCGGGCTAAAGCCCATTAATTGTGGCACTGTTGGCAAGGCTAAAGCCGTTGTTACTTCATTGTTCGATCTCCAGCATTGCTGCCGTTGTGCCGCTTCCATTCTGACCCGCGGCAGCCGTAGCCTTCAACGGCACGAACAGCAAAGGGCTGATGCCCTTGCGTGCTCGTGCCGCATCCGGAAGAAGCAGATCCGTTCGACTGCGGTCGGCGCAAGCAACGCGCCTACCTTTGCTCAGGATGCCAAAATGTCTTACGCTGACAAGATAGCTACTCTGCTGACGCTTCTACTTCGGGGACCGGGTCGGCGGTGGGGGCGCTGCCCTTGACGCGGACGACGGTGATCTTGCTGAAGCCTTCCTTGAAGTTTGGCGGACGTAAACGCTCGGCCATCTTCTGCATGGTTTCGTCGCTGACCGTACGTTCACGTTTGTGGTTGCGCTCCATGCAGACTACAAACGGTACGTCGAAGAAGACTGCCTGCACTTCATACCCGAAGCTTTTCGCCATCTTGATCCACTGACGACGTTCATGGGGCGAGAGGTTCGTCGCGTCGACATAGTTCCAGGGCATTTTGGCGATGAGGCGGGCACGCAGAAGAGAGCGCAGGGTTGAAAAGACCAGCCCCTGGTAGCGCTGCTCAGTAATGTCATCGAAGAGGATACTGCGCAGCATGTCGCTTGAAAGCGGGGTGACACCGCGGCGCTTGAACCAGGTGGTTTTGCCGGAGCCGGGGAGACCGATGGCGAGTACGACGAAACCGCGGAGAATCTTCTGCCCGACGGCCTGGGGTTCGGGCGGAGGGACGGAAGGTGATTCCGGCTGGACT
>CAZZXL010000213.1:0-7684 GCA_964658035.1 uncultured Acetobacteraceae bacterium | reverse complement strand
CTGCATGTCTTCGGTGTTGTAAGACACGCGATCCATACCTTGCGATGAGCCAGTATCCCGTCACACCGGACGGCCGCTACTTCGTCGTGCGTGGGCGTTTGTGGCGCTGCAGCAATCCTCAGCTTCCTGATGAAGAGAGGCAGCGGCTGACTGCGGTACTCATGGCTGCGCGGCGCGCAAAGGGAATCGCGATGCGAGCTGGAGACGAAGGTGGCCGTGAGCAGGCCAGGCAACAAATCGATGCTGCGAAGATTGCCCTGGGCGAGCGTGGACCTGTTTGGTGGACGGATGGCGCACCGGACGTAAATCGTCACATGGTTAAGAACACGAACTATGCCGCGTGGTTTGCTGCGCTGGAGAACGGTGAGCATGGATGAGACATTCGGCATCATCGACTGCAACAATTTTTATGTGAGCTGTGAGCGCGTCTTCCGCCCCGACCTCGAAGGAAAGCCGGTCATCGTGCTCTCGAATAACGATGGTTGCGCGGTCGCCCGGTCAGCAGATTATGTGGAATCTGTCGTCCCGTCAATTTCGATCGAGTCTTTAACTCTAATGTCCTCGTTGAGGTAAGGCTTTTGGTTCGAATAACCCGTGTCGCTCGGTTTAGAGCTCGATCTTCTCCAAGACTAGGTAGGTGAAAAATAGCCAGACGACTGCGAAAAGTAGATGTAGCGAAAGACTAATGTCCGAAGGTGCGTAGAACAATGGCGGTGCGGACCGTGAGCTGACGAACAGGACCGACCGGGGTAAGATCCACCACAAAAGATACGAAGCCGAACCGGTCAGAGCCCCCGTGAACTTGAGCCAGGGACGAGGTGATTGTGTCAGCCATCGTCCCGACTGAAACAAGGCGCATGCATCCAAGCCCAGCAACAAGCCGGCCATGTACCTGCGGCCGAGCTGCAGTGCTTTCGCAAATTGTAGGAAGTCTGGGTGTGGCCCGAGCGCTCCAACCCGCTGTAGAAGTGCAAAGTCCGCCAGCAGGTAGCTGAGCGAAGGAGCATGCACAGACGAAAGCCACAGCAGAAGGATAGCGATCCCGAGCGCGGGAAGAATCGCCAGCGCTACTCCTGCTGTGACGAAGGGCCAAAGCAGAGCTCCCACGCGACTGACAGGTCGGGTGAGCAGGAAACCCAGGTTTTGAAGTTTCAGCCCCTGGTTCCCGGTAACGCCAAGTATGAGGCTTAGCAGCACGAAGTTCATTGAAAGAAAGTTCAGAATGATTCGCAGATCGTCGCGCTCAGGTCTGCACTGGCATGCCGAGTGCCAGAGGACACCCACGTTTCCCGTGACAAACAGGAGAACCAGTGGTGGAAGAAGAAGCGCGGCAAAGGCTGCCATAAGCAGGCGCCGGCGCTGCAGAATAATATGCGGTTTCAGCAGCATCTTGTTCCTTAGAGACAGGCAGTTGAACTTCTTAAACGTCGCGGCGAGCAAAGAACCAGGCGGCCAGGACCAGGAGCGTGGCACTCAGAGCCACAGGAACCAGCAGGTTGATCAGTGGAGGTGGGGGACCCAGCGTGGGGTAGAAGAACAGCAATTTACTCAGGCGTCCCGGCAACGCCCATCTGTCGAACATTCCAAAACCCTGCAGCAGGAACATGCCGGCGAACGATACGCCAGCCAGCACCTGTGTCAGGCGCCCCGCAGGGCCTGTTTGGAAGGGCTGCAGGAGGGCCGCCACAATGAGCGAAAAGACGAGAAGCGTAGTTGTTAAGACAGAAAGCAGAAGACGCGGCGCGGAGGTGTGCATCACTGCGATCAGGTGCTGCAACTGCGTCGGAGACAGATGAAACGGTCCGCCTGAAAGGTGCCTCCAGACCGGACCATAAAACAGCAGCAGAGAGGCAAAGGCCAACACCATGCTGAGCAGAAGTGCACCCAGGAGGGCTAGCAGCTTGGGCGCAAGCCGGACCCAGTACAGATAACGAAGGGACAAGGGGCGGGTGCGGTACAGAACAGCTGAGCTACCCATCGTAAATTTTGTCGTGACGATAATAGAAGTGATAAAGCCGAGAAACCACATGGGCAAAACGAATGTGAAGTCCTCAAGAAAGCTGTACCAGGCCCTTTGCGCGACTGGCTGGGAGCTCCCGAAGCGATTTACCGACCAGGGCAGGAGCCCGCTCGTGAAAAAGCAGGTCAGAAGATACGTCGCAACAAGGAGGTAGACCGGCAAGTTCCGCAGCTGTTCCGCTAGGTATGCCTGCTGCGGCAGGCTAAGTGAGCTTAGCCGGCGTGCAAGGAACTGCTCCAGCGCTGGCGGTGATGATGCTTCTAACGACGACTCTGGTGTACCCCACTTCGCGAGCCGCTTATTTCGCGTCGTTCGCCCGTAAACAATCAAGAACACCAGCGGCAAAGTAATCTCCATTGCAAGGAATACCGGTGTATTCATCGCTTTGCCCCACTTATTGTTGCACCGCTAACGTTCTCATCGATACCTTCGTACCTGCGGCAGACCTCCAGAAAGATCTCGTTGAGCGACATCGGTACGGAGTCGATCACCTCCGCGCCCGCCTGCTTGAGCTCGGCAAGAAAGACGTCGGGATTATCCTGCAGGGTGTAAGAAGTCGCGCCACTTTGCGAGTCCACCCGCGCGGCCAGGATGCGAGAATCTCGCGTGGGCAATGCAGTGCCAAACACGGTGGCTCGACGGAAGCGAGACCGGATGTCGTCCAGCGGGCCCTCGAGTAGCAGCTTGCCGCGATCCATTATGCCGATGTAGTCCGCAATCTGTTCGATCTCATTCAGCTGGTGTGAGGAGAGGAAGATGGTTCGTCCGTCGGTGGTACAGTCTTCGACCAGGAGGCGCAGCAACTCGTCAAGCGCGATTGGGTCCAAGCCGGTCGTCGGCTCATCAAGAATCAGCAGGCGTGAGCGCTGGGCTATTGCGGCTGCCAGGGCTGCCTTCGTTTTATTGCCAAGCGAAAGGTTCATCCAGCTCTTGTCGAGCGGCAGTTCCAACCGTTCGGCAAGCTTGCGCGCCAAGGCATCGGACCATGTGTGGGGATAATAGCTGCGGTTTAATTCAAGCAGCCGGCGAGGTGTCAGGCTGACCATTTCTTTGGTCTCTGGCACATACCCTACCTGCTCCAGGACCCGCACCCGCTCTGGATCACGTGCCGGGTTCAGCCCGAAGACTGTGATCTTTCCCGAGGTAGGCCTGGCCAAGCCCATTGCCATCCGAATCGTAGTCGTTTTACCTGCACCGTTGCGGCCGAGAAGACCGTAGATTGACCCCTCTGGAACGTTCATTTCAAGGCCAGCGAGAGCGTTCGTACTGCTCTGGCCATGCCCGTAAACCTTGGTGAGTTGTTCTGTGCGAAGCGCGAAGCTGTTCACTTCGAATCTCCTTGGGTACCGTTTGTTAGTTGGTTAAGTGCGACATCAAGCAATTTGTGCAGGTCCTCCGCCGAGAGACGAAACTGCGAAGCTTCGACGACAAGCTGGTCGACAATCGGGCGAAGGCGGCGAAGGCGCTCCGTCTTGAGTAGGCCCCCACCTGTGGCGGACACTTCAGCAACAAAGCTTCCACCGCCCGGCACAGTGCGTAACACACCATCGCGCTCAAGATTGCTGAACGCCCGCGCCACTGTGTTCGGGTTGATGCGTAGCTCGGCGGCGGTACGGCGTACAGATGGCAACGATTCTCCCGGGCGTAATAGACCGGAAGCGATGGCGTGCTTAATTTGCTGCTCCAGCTGCAAATAAAGCGGCACTCCCGAACTTGGCGATACCCTTAACGGAAGCATACCGTATTAGTACAATAGTACGGATGGCGTCGTCAAAGATTGGAAGCACAATCACCGAGAGTCACTGCATTCTGCTGGCTGTTTAGGGGTCAGGAAATGTCTGGCGTTCGGCAGGTACTGAGTCTAGCCACGAGCTTCTCGTGTCCAGCGATTCCGTCCTCAACGGCTCGGAGCTCATCGTCGTTTCGTGGTATCTCCTGGCGCAGCCTCAGCAGATTTGCTTTGGCCTCAATACATTGAGCCTTGCTGGATTCTTTGGGCACGTAGAAGTCGCAACGAGCACAGGCCATTCGGTGCGGGCACTGGTCGAAGAAGTCGTAGGAACAGTAGCCGTGGCCGAGGTCATAGAGCTTCCACGGTTCGTTGGGCGGGCTTCCGCGTCGAACAGCATCCTGATCGATGAGGACCTCGACGGCTCTGACGTTCCGAGCGAAGTAGCCGGCATCCTGGTAAGACTTGGCCAGCTTTGTTGGTGCGATTTTCGTGTAGTGACGCGTCGATTCAGGTGATCTATGCCCGAGCCACTCCTGCAACTCGAACAGGTTGAGCGGCTCCTTTGCGTTGTAGAGCTGAGAGGCGATCGTGGCCCTGGCTCGATGGCTGGAGATGCGACCGCGAGCATCATCCAGCGGTAATGCGGCTTTGCAGCACAGCAGCGGGATAATAACCTTGTGGATGTAGGAAGGCGAAACTCCCCGCCCACGATGCGAGAAGAGCCGATGCACCTGTTCGCCTGTCTTTAGATCGAGCGAAGCAGGTTGAGGTGGGCGCATTTGCGCCCAGAGTTCGACGGCTCGGCCTACTACGCCGTCCACGGGCTTGGAAAAGGCTGTCTTGTTCACAGGAACATGGAGGAAGCATACCGGCTGGCTGCTCGGCTTCTCTTCGCCCCCCTGCCAGCGTATGCAGCCGACGCGGAGTCGGGCGATCTCATTACGACGCAGGCCTGAGAACAGCCATATCAACGTCAAAGCCTTCACCATGGTGGCTGGATAGAAATGACCGTCACCGCGAGCTTGGATATCGTTCGGCTTTGACAGCTCCTGATCGGTGAGGTTGAGCCCCGCCCACAGGAGCTTTGCCCAGACATCATCCTGGATGATTCGTGGGTCCGGACCGATGAGGCATCGGACCGAGCGTGGGGTCGCAAGCGCCTGGTAGGGATTGAAGCGGGTCGGAATCCAGCCCCATTCTTGGCAATCACAGAAGAAGCGTCGGAGGGCGGTGAGTGCCGATGCTTTCGTGGCAGGCTTGAAGGGCTCACCGGCCTGTAAGCGTGGTGTGCCAGCACCCGTCGACCACTGACCGATTCTTGATCGAACGACTGCTGCGACGTAAGCGGCGGCGACTTCGCGGGTCCACTCTGCAGGCTCACATCCGTAACCGCTTTGAGCAAGCCATCGACCTACATTGAAAAGCCGATTTTTTGCAGCGAAGCTGCCTGACCCAGGACTATCTTTACTGAGCAACTGCCCGGTACGGTGGCACGTTACTCTCGTCGGACTTGCCGCTTAGCAGAAGCATTGAACTGGATCACTCTTGCTGCAGGAGGTCAGGCAGGATCTCGTTTGGCGCAGCGCCTTGGATTGCTGGTTAGCGGTTCTACTTTGCTGCGTCAGGTGCGTAAACGGGTCCACGCGGAATCGACTCAAGTGCCACGCGTACTTGGCATCGACGACTGGGCCTGGCGAAAAGGTCATCGTTACGGAACGATCCTATGTGATCTGGAGAAGCACAGAGTGATCGATCTTTTGCCAGACCGTGAGGCCGATACCGTTGCAGCGTGGCTCAAGCAACACCCTGGTGTCGAAATCATCAGCAGAGATCGAGGTGGCATTTATGCCGAAGCGGCTCGTCGAGCTGCACCACGAGAGACACAGGTTGCTGATCGCTGGCATCTGCTCAGCAACATGACTGATTCCTTGCGAATCGCCCTCGAATCCCATCGTCGCATCATGACGGAGGTCAGTAAGGCGACCTGCAACGAAACAACTACTGAAGTTTCGACATTGATAGAAGCAGATCATCGTCCATCCATCATGGAGCAGAACCGGCAACGAAGATTCGAGCTGTACCGACAAGTAACAGGCCTGTTGCATGCCGGCGTGAGCCAATCCGACGCTGCGCGACAGCTTGATATGAGCTTACGCACAGTGCAGCGTTGGGCACGTGTGGGGGCCTTCCCGGAACGAACGCCGCGCCACCATCCCCATTCTGTCGAGCCTTATGACGACTATCTTAATCAGCGGCTACGTGAAGACTGTCACAACGTGACACAGCTCTTCAGAGAGCTGAAGCAGCGTGGCTTTTCAGGCGGCTACGCCAGTGTCTGGGACTGGCTTGATCAAAACCGAAGAACTAAAAAACGTCACACCAAGACGAAGGCTGCCTTCCGTATTTCACCTCGACATGCAGCGTGGCTCATGCTGAAGGAACCAGAGTCAGCGAAGACTTATCTGGAAAATCTCTATCGTGCATCACCCGAGATCGCGAAGCTTGCGCAAGTGGCCCGCGAGTTCTTCCGCATCGTTCGCCATCACGATGTACAAGCCTGGAACCCGTGGCTTGTGTCAGCTGAAAGCACACCCCTGGCTGCCTTCGCCTCACGTCTTCTACGTGATCGCCACGCTGTCATGGCAGCCCTGGAGATGCCTTGGAGTAATGGGCAAGTCGAAGGACAAGTACATCGACTCAAGCTCATCAAGCGGCAAATGTATGGACGCGCAAGCTTCGATCTGCTCAGGCTTCGCATCCTGCAAAACGCCTAACTCGCCGACCTGCAAAAGCTGCTTGACCGGACATCGTGGGCCTTCACCAAATGTGACGAAGAACCGATAAGTGGCGGGTTATCTTCGGCGTTATTTGGCGGCCCACAGGGGTCTTGGGATTCGACTGAATGGCCGCAGGAGTCAGCCTATCTGATCGGGGAAGCACAGCTCCGGGGTAAATCCGTTGTCCATCGTGTTTTATAGATAGATGCCGCAAGGCCTGTTTCAGACGGCGGATCCAGAAAGCGCAAGGTCTTCGTCCAATAACCGCCGGGCTCCGCGACGGTGTAGGTCAAGTACCCAGTCGTCGGATCGATTGAAAAACTCTTTACATCGGCTACGTTTGCAAGCGGAGCAAACACGGAGAACAGCTTTGTTCTCAACTTAAAGCGCCAGACTTGGTGAGTTGTGCTGAGGTAAAGCGCATCACAAGAAGAATTCATGTACAGGTCGTGCCCGGTCGCTTCCGGTAGTGGGTATGTCTCCAAAAGGCCGATGGCTAATACGCCCGAGGCTTGCAGTCTCACGTTTAGTTTCATCAACTGATTTAGCCCGAGCACCCAAAGAGTGTGTTGGGCTGGATTCCACGCCAGTCCGTGGGCTGCAGCAATCGGCTGTTCGGCCAAACGAAGGTTTGAACGCCTTCGATCGAAGAAAACAACGCGGTCTCCTGTGCCATCCTTCGCGTCGGAGGAAGCAACCGCGATAAGGTTGTCCGACAGCAACGCGGCTGAGTGAGCGTTCTTGACCTCTGCGCTGAAGAGCGTCGAACCATCCTTTCGGGAGACAATGGCGACACCATCATGTGACGAGGTAACCAGCAGCTCGTCCGGCACGCCGGATGGTTTGCATTCGTCGATGGTGCTGAACTTTTCTGCTAATTCCTTAGGCATTCCTTTGCTCTCTGCCGCCGACCAGCTCCAGACAGGCCGCAGAGAAATCTTCCCATCCGTAGCAACCACGCGGCTTTCCATTACGTTAGAGTTGCCGCACGTGAGGATATTGGGGAAAGTGTTCGGTTCGGCGTGGGCCGTAGTACAGACCCAAGCAAGACAATAGAGAAGCCGATATTGCATAAAGGCCGTTACCTCCCTTTTTAAGCTCCTCTTAGAACTCAAACCGAGTGCCAAACTGGAAGGCACGGGCGGCACTGCTGGC
>CAZZXL010000212.1:0-7737 GCA_964658035.1 uncultured Acetobacteraceae bacterium | reverse complement strand
GATCTCAACGGGAAAGCGCCGGCGCTTGAACATGCCCCCATCCTACCGCCCCACTCCTCCTACTTGATGCTCTTAGCCCCGGTCAATGCAACAGAGCCCACCTGCTTCATCATGGAAGCAGGAGCCGGGTAAACTTCTTGCCTATGGCGAAATCCAAAGGGGCATCCGTGACCGCAATCCAGATGAAGTTTCTGGAGCCAACGGGATGCCTCCTGGTATCCAAGCTTCCTGAAGGCCCGGAGTGGACATACGAGATCAAGCTGGACGGCTATCGCGCTCAGGCACTTTGCGACGGCAGGACCACAAAGCCTCTCTCGCGCAATGGCAAAGACCTGAGTGTAGGGTTCCCGGCTATGCTCCGCCACCTATCTGCAGCCATCCCAAACGGCTCCATCATGGATGGGGAGCTGGTTGCAATCGACTCAGCGGGGAAGCCAAGCTTCAGCCTGATTTAAAACTCTGCGACGAGTGGCGCGACGTTTGTTTTCTTCGCCTTCGACCTTTGCAGCATGAGGGGCAGGATCTCATTCACAATCCAAGGTGCGAATCACTACATGTTCTCGGATGACGGAGCGATGTTGAAGAGCCCGTTTCTGATGGGTGTTCTGCGCACATTTGGCATTGTTCACATCGACGGCCGTCGCCAAATTGCTGTGACCGCGCACTGCATCAGCGTTTTCTTCGACGTCTACTTGAAAGGTTGAAAGAGACATCGGACTCAGAGATCGAGAGCCATTCGAAGTACCCCGAGCCTGCAGACATGCAGTAATTCCTGACTTGAGATGTCCGCTTGCGACATACATCCACCGCGCTAGCGGCTTAGGGCAAATCGCCGTATCCGTAATGCTCTGCACTCACAGCATCGGAGCGCGATAGGTCCTCGCAGCGGAGCACTGCCGATACGGCACGAGAGATTTGGCGTTCATCAAGTGTTTCAATGCTCAACTCTGCGAGTTAACGAACGCTCGCCGACTAAGGTGACGTATGACGGTGAGAACTGTTTTCTGCTATTGAGTTGGCCCCCTGTTGCTCTTGCGATCCAGACAGCTTTGGACCAACCTTAGAAGATCCGGATCCGATGGGTTGGGGATCTCCGACTTAGGAATCGCAAACATTGGGTTACCCGCATCATTGACAGTCTGCTGATCAAAGTGTTTAAGAGTCTCTTTTGGCGTGCCACTCCCTGCACCAGGAAATCCCGGCAGAGCTTGCCGCCGTTGCAATTCCATCCTGTAATCGACATCTAAAGCAATATCAGCAGGCAATTGTTCGTTTAGTCTCAAATCTTGGGGACCGAGGTAAAGAAGAGCATCGACGAGTTGCGCCATGTTTTTCCGTAGTTCCGTCGGAAAGTCATTGTGTACTTTGCAGTCCTGGTCGATCAGCGTCGGTGGTGGGAGGAAGCGATCTAGTGGTAGGGTGCCCAACCGTGTGTCCTTGATCGGTGCCAGCGATGGGATCGGCCACTTTACGAATAAGCTGCTAGATAAATTCGGTAGGTGTGTATCCAAATACCCGAGGTCGCTGATCACGAGGGTTCGGTTTGGATAGTCTTTTTCATAGATGGACACGGCGCTTGCGCCCACTCCATGCATGATATGAAAGGTGCCGAACAGCATCAGAGCCTTACGATGCTTTGACAACACTTCTTTTTCCATTACGGAAGCGATGTTGGCGTCGCGGTGAGTGAATTGCAAAATGTCCTGGGATGTTTCGACTTGGTCCCAATCAACCGGAGGGTCGGCTGCGAGGATGCGGAGCTGGTTTCCGGGGGGAAGCTTTTGATTGATGGCGCGCACAAGAGGGTAAAGCTGCTCGTAAAACTCCGACATCCCGCACATCGGTTGCGTTGTGTTTCGCCAAACCTTCCTGACTTCCGCGAACGATACATTACCGCCCGCTATATAACGATCCAAGATCGGTTGATATCGCGAATTACCGCATTCGACGGCGATGTCATTTACGTTCTTTGAGAACGCTGGATTGCGGATCAGCGTAAGAATGAAATCATCCAGATCTTTGATCCCATGGCTCGCTGGCATAGCAACGACTTCATACTTGTCAAAGGCTGCAAGGACGGCGGGTACGGCAGGTTCTGGAGTTGGTGCCGAGCCTGTCAGTTTCGGCTGCTGTTGATTCTGCGCAACACCTGCGCCTGGAATCCACATAGCGAGCAACAAGAACGCGACGCATAAACGAATAGCTCGACGCAGGCAGCTACCTTTCAAAAGCGGTTGGGAAGATGTCTCTCCAAATATTCGATCTCGCATTTGGATCTTCACGCTGAACCAGAAGGGGCTTCGCAGCATCACTCGCCAGCTCGAACGATGTACGAGTCTGACTTTCTGCAGCACGCTTTCCGAAAATTCAAGCGGTTCATTTATTAGCCGGACTCTTCCAGCCGCTTCCTTAGTAATAATGACACTCGTTTTCTCAACATCTTGTTCAAACAAGAGACACTCTTCCTTCCGGGAGATTTCCCAGTTATCAGCACCATAGAACGCGAGGCAGCGCTCTGAAGAGCGGCTGGCCTAAAGGATGTCTGAAGGAGAGCTATGCTGGAGGACCGCGGGTAAGAGAAGGGGAAAACTGTAGATTAGGTTGAAGGAAGAATTCTTCAACTGGGAGCCAGCCGCCTATGAACTCGACGAGGAATAAAAAGACAAAGAAGATGGGCAGTGCGAGGACAAGTTGGCCATGACCTGGGTTCAGTGTAATGGCGATCGACAGCATGACTATCAGAGCGATAGCAGATAAGACCAGCATCGCCCAGATGATTCGACCCAACCGACATTCTTGCTTCGTCGCCCTCATTGCGACCGATTCTACAACACGATTCTCAGCTATTGCCAACAGGCCAATGCGCTCATCGAGGAAGAATTTCGCCAGAGCGATGGACTAGCACTTCCCAGCCGGCTGGGTAATCCTCAACAGCTCCCCAGTTCGGATAATATTTAGTTATTCGCCAACTTCATAGCGGCAATCTGAAGTCGGATCTCTGGCAGAAACAGATGGCTCGTCCCCTATAACGCACTTGTAAAGCTCAGCGGTCGAATGCTGCAGGTGCCAATTTGACAACAGGACCAACCGTCTGTGTAGCGCGAGTTCGAGACCGTGCGTCTGCGCAACCTCATCGGAGCGATCAGAGCGTTCCGAAAATCTTGCGGCGATAGACTTGTAAAGTGTTCACGGCAGGGGGGTTCACCGGGAATTATCCGTGAAACTGTGCAGCTCTTTGGAAGTTGTGTTCACCATTTGTTTATTTGATCCGCGTTACACTATCGGCGTCGGGAAAAGGAAAAATGGGAGTTCGTTCAACAGCGTGGCCTGACGCATCCGAGGCGGAGATTCCGCCGAATGACGCCATGCGTTCCGAAACACCTCGACCCGAGTCCGACTTCGATTGGCGCAACGCTGCGGTTCAGCGGGTTCTCTCAAGCCCGGCTTTTGCTAAATCCAACCGCCACTCGGCTTTCTTGGAGTATGTGTGTCGGCTGACATTGGACGGGCGCGAAGACGAGATCAACGAACTTAATATAGGTATCAATGTTTTTGAGCGTCGGGAGAACTACAACGCATCTGACGATACGATCGTTCGAACAACGGCGAGAGCATTACGAGGACGACTCAAAACCTACTACGAGACCGAGGGTTATGCAGACAATGTCCGAATCGACATTCCTAAGGGCACGTATGTTCCAACCTTCATTCTTGTCGAAACGAAAACCGTCCAGCCCGCTTTTGAGCACCCAACCCCAGTCGCGACCTCAACCCTAGAGGCCCACAATCCGGGTTCCTTCTCTCCAAATCTGGCTTCCTTTTTAGGGACGATGCTCTTAGCGGTTGCGATTGGGGCAGCGTGCGCTCTTTTGTGGGTTGCGCCGAAGCGCTACCTCCCTTGGCTGCGTACTCCGTCCGACAAGCTGTGGGCCTTAGTCTTCCCTGGCGACCGTTCCACTTACATCGTGCCAGCCGACACAACATTGCTTCAATATGAGATCAAGGCTCATCGCTTAGTGCCTCTCAACGAATACGTGGGAGGAAACTTCTTTCTTCATTCGGAGGCTGATCTTTCAGGCGTGTCTGAGTCGGCGCAACGATATTCAAAACGCTATACAGCGGTGACTTCCGTTCAAATGGCGGAGGAGTTCGGCAGAATACCGAAGATTTATCCGGATCGCACTTCAGTGCGCTTTGCTCGGGACATGCAAACAGGAGATTTGAACGAATCGAACGCGATTCTCATTGGTGCTGCTCAGAACAATCCGTGGGTCCAACTTTTCCGAAACCAGATGAACTTTCACCTGGACTGGATGCCAGAGGAAAACCGCTGGGGCATCCATAACGACCATCCTGAGGGAACCGAACCCAGGGAGTGGCCTTGGGCCGACGGTCCAACCCGCACAAGTTATTCCCATATCGCTCTAGTTCACAACCTGAGTGGTAATGGTTATGTGCTGATCATTGCGGGAACGAATATGTTCGGCTCTGAAGCTGGCAGCAATTTCGTCTTTGATCCTGAGAGGATGAACCCGCTGCTCAAGAAAGCGTTGCGAAGCGATGGAAGCCTTGGCGATTTCGAACTCCTCCTTGAGTCGAATGTGGTTGGAACTGGAACGGTCAACACACGGGTCGCAGGCGCTCGTCTTCATCCCTAGGCAAATCGCTTTCTCCAGATTTCCGAAATATGACAGCCCATGTTAATGGAAGAAACCGAATAAGTTACGGGGGCGTAAATAGCACCAAACAAGTGCATTCGTCTCCGGGAAACCACGGAGAATTCACGTTCCTTCTCCTCCCTTACGACAGCTAGCTTGGCTTTGCGGATGCGAAAAGATTCTCCGCAGGAGGCTAGGCGTGCACTCAGATCAAAGACTCTTCCAGTCGTTGCGTTTTTCAATAAAAATACCCATTCTGCTCAGCATCGTTTCGCTTCTGCTGGTCCTTTCGAGTGCGCTGGCTGCTCGCGGACAGGCCGTTAGCGCTACGGTTGTAGGCCGTGTAACGGACAATTCCCAGGGAGCGATTCCCGGCGCTAAGGTGTCGCTCGAAGACAAGTCGACTGGGGTTCACCGTTCGGTCGTGACGTCGTCAGCAGGCGAATACCAGATCCCGCTCGTTGTGCCCGGCTCGTACACCTTGACTGTTGAATCTTCTGGGATGAAGACGCAGGTCGTGAACGGACTCCTTGTAGAGGTAAACAGCACCATGCGCCGCGATGTCGAGCTAACCATTGGGCAAAACTCTGAGACTGTAGAAGTCACCGCGACAGCACCCGCATTGCAAACAGACCGTGCTGACATCACTGCGAACTTCAATGCGCGTCAGGTTGAGGACCTGCCGCTCTCCGGCAATATGAACTTTGAGACAGCGCAAAATCTTGTACCCGGTGTCACGCGCGCTGTGTTCCTCAATCAGGTATTCACGAACGCACAGAGTACACTTTCCAATTATGTGAATGGCCAATCGAAGCTGGCAAACAACCTTCAGATCGAAGGCATCGTCGACAACGCAAGAACAGGCGAACTCCAGTTGTATCTTCCCCCTGCTGAAGCCATTCAAACTGTCGATGTGAATACGAGCAACTATGCGCCGGAGTTCGGCACGTCTTCTGGATATGTGACGAACGTCATCTTCAAGTCCGGCTCAGACAAGTTCCATGGTTCCCTGTTCGAGTTCAATAGGATTACCCCCCTGACGGCGAAGAATTATTTCAACACAACAACGCCGACGACGCCGATTGTCTACAACTATTACGGCGGCACCGCCAGCGGTCCGATCTGGAAGAACAAGACGTATTTCTTTGCAGACTTCGTGCGAACTGACGATCACGAAGGTCTTTTCGGTGTCTACACAGTTCCGACCGCGGCATACCGCACGGGCAACCTCAGCGCTTCAACTACCGCAATTTATGACCCGGCCACGGGCAACACTGCTACCGGAGCGGGTCGCACACAGTTCAACTACAACGGCCAGAAAAACGTGATCGATCCTGCTCGGATCAGCTCCATCGCGAAAAACATACTCAACTTGCTTCCCCTGCCGAACATCGGAGCCCCAGGAGCCCTAACGAACAACTATCAAAGCACCACCGCAAACAATAAGGACTATTACAACTACGATATCAAGCTAGATCAGAACCTCTTCGCCGCGGATCGACTGTCTTATCGGTTCAGTGATGAGCACGTTGCGACCTATGTTCAGCCCACATTCGGTATTGCCGGCGGTCCTGCGTCAAGCGGCTCGGAAGGCAGTGGCATTGCAACCATCTACACAACTGCTGCCAACTACATTCATCCGTTCTCTGGAAAGCTCTTGACCGAAGCGCGAGCTGGCGTTACCCATTACCGCAACACAGTGAACTTGTCTGATGGAGGAACTCCTCTTTCAAGTCAGGTCGGCATCAACGGAGTCAACATCAGTCCCGCTACAAGCGGCCTTTCAACCATCGACATCACTGGTTACAATTCCGTCCTGCTGGGCTATAACAAGAACTTTCCAACCCTACGTGGCGAGACCCACATAGATGTCGTGAATAACTGGACCTGGATTCTCGGTAAGCACTCGATCAAATTTGGTTTCGAGTTCCAGCGCATACGTGATGACCTGGCAGCTAACGGCAGCTATCCGGCACGAGGCATCTTCTCCTTCCGCGACGGCCAGACATCCATTTCGGGAGCTACGACAAGCCAAGCGAACGACTTTGCAAGCTTCCTCCTCGACGTTCCGAATCAGGTTGCTCGCACGATTCAGGTCACGGAGGCGACCTGGCGGCAGAGCTATTACATCGGCTATGTGCAGGATACATTCAACATCACCCCGAAGCTCACCGCCACCTATGGACTTCGCTACGACCTCTACCCTCCACCCAACCCTCACCGGAACGGTGGCTACGCTCAATACAACCCGTCTAATTACACATTGTCGGTCGGAGGCGTGGCTGCGGGCCTCGGCAACAACCTAAACGTAGCTACCCAGTATGCCAACTTTGCCCCTCGAATTGGCCTCGCCTATCGCCCTGACGATTCGACGGTCGTTCGCGCCGGGTTTGGCCAGAGCTACTATCCGGTGGAAGGGGACAGCTACGCCTACTACAACTATCCTTATACGCAGGACACCAGTTTCGTTGGAAATTCCAGTTTGCTGCCCGCCGCGCAGTCTAGCGGTAGCTTGATCTCAATGGCTACAGGATTCCCTGCCTTGGTGGTGAATCCGGTCCCGGCAAATGGAATTATCACGCTCAATCAATCGCAAACCGGGTCCTCCGCATATGTAGTCAATACAAACCAAAAGATTCCCTACGTCGAGTTTTGGAATGCAACCCTAGAAAGACGCCTTCCCGGTGACTTCAATCTGAGTATCGGCTACGTGGGCAATATTGGTGTTCACACGCTTGCAGGCAACAACCTGAACGCAGCCAAAGTTCCTGGTACGGGTGTTGCGGGTCAGCCCGAGTATTCGACAGCCTTCAAGCGGACGGGGCAAACGATCCTCGTAGACGGCTACACAACCACACATTACGATTCGTTGCAGGTGAGACTGGATCGCCATTTCCGTAAAGGTCTCGGCATCACCAGCTCCTATACGTGGGGCAAAGCTCTCGGCTATAAGAGTGACACCACCTCCCTCAGCGCCCTGCCTCAGTACATCAATATGCGTCAAGACTATGGCAGAGTGACATATGACCGCGCACACACGCTTACGCAGAGCGTCATCTATGAGCTCCCGTTTGGTCAT
>CAZZXL010000211.1:0-7747 GCA_964658035.1 uncultured Acetobacteraceae bacterium | reverse complement strand
CCTCAACTTTTCCCTTGCAGTCAGACGGCGGACCATACATTGCAACAGAGCCCGATCTGGTCCGTTTTCTGAAAGGACCCCAAGTAGGTAAATTGTTCTATCTGGACACCTCAGGACAAATTGCAAGCACCTAGGCACTTGTTAGGTCCACACAGACAAAGGGCGTACTGTTTGTTTAGGGTACAACTCCGCGAAGATGCAACTCACGCGAGAAGAGTCGAGCGCTCTCATCCGTTCAGAACGCGAGACAGCTGACCATGCCGACGTTCAAGAATGCCCTGCTAAAACGATTCGCCCCTGAGATCATCGACCGCCTGCATCTCCGCACTGTAGCGCTGCCGGTCGGTCGAGAAATTGAGTATCCCGGCAACCATATTAACAACCTCTTCTTTATCGAAGAGGGTATCGCTTCAATGACCGCAACCTTTCGCGATGGTGTTCAGGTCGAAATAGCTCTCGCGGGATCTGAGGCTGTTTTGGGAGCATCGACACTGATGGGGACAAGGCGTAGCCTCAACCGCGTCTACATGCAGGTTGGCGGCCACGGCTTCCGATCTCCGATCGAAGCAGTTATGCTCGAATTCAAGCGTGGCGAGCAGTTTCATGATCTTACCCTTCGCTCTCTACAAGCTCAATTCATTCAGTCGGCGCAGACCGCAGGCTGCAATGCCCGGCATTCCATCCAGCAGCGACTGGCGCGCTGGCTTCTCCTCTGTGCGGATCGGAATGGAGGGCGCGTGCTCAACCTTTCCCATCTATATTTGGCGGATATCCTCGGCTGCTCTCGATCAACTGTGACCGTGATTGCGGGCCAATTCCAGCAGCAGCGTCTTATTTCCTATGCGCGCGGTAAAATTAACCTTATCGATCTTCCAGGTCTGACTAAGCTTTCGTGCGAGTGCTATGCGGTCGTGCGCGACCATTTGAGCAACTATGCCGACTCGTATGAAGGTTTCGGTAACAGCTAATTAACATAAGCATGGTGCGCCAGCGTTTCTCCAACACTGCTACGTGCGCTGGACGACACAACGCCAACCGCAGAGCTTATATAACAATTCTTAGGCGCTACCAAGGGCTTTTGTAAAGAAGGATCTTAGGAACTGCGAGGGGTTCGTCAATCGGGTGGCGAGGGCACTTGAGCAAGGAGAAGCAATGACAGAGATCTATTCCGTAGTAGCTGCATTCGGTACAAACGGCGATGCTGAGAACGCAGTTCAGAAGCTCGAAAGAAATGGCCTCGAAAGAAGCGTTATGTCGATCGATAACAGACTATCTCCCATTCCACAGCAAGTCCCGGAGGTCTACGCTGATCATGCAGATACGGGTTCATGGGCCATAACAGGCGCCCTCTTGGGAGGTCTTTTGGGAGTGATTGTGAACGACGATCGCTTCCATGAAAATAGAGAAGATGTTTTCTCAAATGATCCATTTGTATCTTGTGCTGGCTTCGTAGTGAAAGGAGCTTGTCTTTTCGCAGGTATAAGCTTCATCAGTTCTAGTGTAAAAAGTGAGGTATACCGCATGCAAAATATGCACGATGAACCAACCCTCTCAGTGGATCCTTACCTGCTCGTCGTTCACGGCACGCCTGCCGCAGTAACACTGGCGGGTAATGTTTTGAGAGCGGCGAAACACTTCACTGAGGCCAGGCGACACGGCATAGGGCGGGGCTTTGCAAGCCAGTATAGAAACTCCGAGTAAGCATAGTGTTAGCGGCGCTTAGAGAATCGTCGTATCTAAGTTTAGCCTTCATCTACTGGTGAAAAGTCAGAACTGTGAGACGTTTACCTCTCAAGCGTCTCATGGGAACGTTTGAAGATTAAAGTTGCCGCACACCCACGATTACACCAAAGGAAGACTCACTATGTTAAAAGTTCAATCTGCCGTTGCGGTTTATACCTTTCCCAAGCTGGCAGAGGAGGCCGTGCGGGTCCTGCAGGAGCTCGACACAGATGTTAGCAAAGTCTCGACTGCCGCTCTTCATGAACCTTCCCCTACGGACAAGATGCCAGACGAAGAAGCAAGATATCGGGGTCAGCAAGGGAGGGCGTGGGGAGGACCTTGGGCGTTGTTGCACGACTCAGCTCTATTCAACGTGGAGGGTTTAGGCCTTGTACGCCTCGCTGGCCCAATTATGTTTTGGATGGAGGCAGTGCTCAATCGCGCGGTTGCCTACCAGGGAGTGACAGCCCTCGGAGCGGGTCTTGTCTGTATCGGTGTTCCTATCGAAACCGTGATGAAGTACGAGCAGGCGTTGAGAGCACACCAATTACTCCTGATTGTTCATGGTGAAACGATGAATGTGGTTGCAGCTAAGAACGTGATGGCCTCGACGCGACCTGCTTCGTTGATGGTTCATGGCGACAAAACTGTGCCCTTTAATCTTTTGCCTCAAGTCTAATTTGTGAGGGGCGAGTGAAAGGTGGGCTGTGCTTGACAGCGGGGATGGAGAATTTCACAAGCAGTACGGAGTAATACGTACAGCAGGACGTTTCCCGTGGCTAAGGACCACTTCCTCACATGCCTTCAAATGTCTCAATGAGTGTCTCCACCTGCTTCATGAACAGTGAAGATCATCCACAACGCATGTTCTGCAATCTTAGCGAACCAACGCTGAGTGACTTTAACGCAATCAGCACAGAAATCATCTTGCCTAAAGGCGAGTTACTGTTCCGCCAAGGCTGGCAAAGCACAAGCATCTTCATTTTGGGCGCCGGCAAGGTAAAGCTGTCTTGCACTTCGAAGGGAGGCAGGATACTTCTTTTGAAGATTGCTCAACCGGGTGATGTTCTAGGATTGGGGGCCGTGATCTCCGGCTCAACGTATGAGGTCTCAGCAGAGACAATCCAGCCAGTACCAAATTAAGCGCATCCGGCGTGAAGAGTTTCTAGCCTTTATTCTTCGGCACAGTGAGGTCGGATTGCAGGCGGCTAGAGCGCTTTCAGAAGACTACAAAGGTGCGTTCATCCATGCGCGAAGACTTGCACTTTCCGGTTCAGCCCCAGCCGGTTAGCTAGCATGCTGCTAGATTGGGGCAAGAGGGCAGCATCCGGTGGCGGGATGAGCTTTACGATGACGCTGACTCACGAGGATCTAGCAAGTCTTGTCGGAAGCTCTCGGGAGACGGTCACACGCAACTTGAGCCAGTTCAAACGCGTCAACCTGATCGAGATGCGAGGCTCTTCCATGTTCATCCTTGCGCCGCAGCGACTGGAGCAGCTTTCCGCTTAAGACTGGTTCAACCAAGTCGTCTCCTTCCCGCCTGTGATGGTCACAGCGGTTTCTGTAGCGCTACTAAATTCATTGAGAGGTAGCTATACGCACCAGCATTGTAAATATCGCATTTGAGCGAATCCAACAGCTGCTCAATCCCGGATCGTCCCCGCCCGGTTGGGCACTCTCACGTCCATACAATCAGGACTCTACACCCCCACCGTCGCAGAAGAAAACGGACCGCGCCCTGTTCAAGGTTGATTCAGTGGTCGCCGTCTATGAAACCCACGAAGAGGCCGAGCAAGCCATCTGCACGCTTCAGGCAGGTGGCGTTGATATGCGAACGCTTTCTATCGCAGCGAAGGATACTCATCTGGAGGAGCATGTCACAGGGTTCTACAGTGCTGGCGATCGGATGATGTACTGGGGCAAGGTTGGAGCGTTCTGGGGTGCAATCTGGGGTCTACTGTTTGACTCTGCTCTATTCGCAATCCCAGGAATCGGTCCAGTCCTGCTTGCAGGGCCGCTCGTTGCATGGGTTGTGGCGGTGCTTGAGGGCGCAGTCGTATTTGGAGGGATCGGCGTACTCGGAGCAGGCCTAATGAATGTCGGCGTCCCGAAGAGCAGTGTCCTTCAATATGAAGCCGCAATCAAGTCTGACAAGTTTTTGCTGATCGTTCATGGGATCCCGGTGCGGTTGCCAGAGCAAAGGCTCTCATCGATGGAACAAACCCCCTGTACTGCACCGTTCATGGTGGAGGCGTGTTTGCCGCCAGACAAGCTGACGGTGAGTTGGAAGGAAGTTGAGAAGCAGTATGCCCTTACAACATCCACAAGGTGGCATTGCATTACGGACTCACTTTAAGAGAGTGGTTCGTTCGCTTCCAATGCTTCTGTCGAGATATATAGCAAATACCGTAAATGGATTCTGAGGTTTGTAAATTGTCAGAGCAACAATTCTCCCGTTCAAAAGCGTTGCAAAGATTCCCTTAGTCTCCGAACCGCTTGGCGTTGAGGAACTTGAGGCCACCTTCGAGAAACTAGTAATACTGTGCCGCTTGACCTACCAAACCGCGCATAATCCAGCAAAGGTCAAAGAATACACTCGCAAGATTGAGGCTGAGTTAGTAAACCTCAAACTGCTCGTGCTTGATGGTACTGTTCTAACTTTGTAACCGAGAACCAAGCAGTGGCTTCCTCTTACCTCTAACCACACACCCGGCTTGACTGCTTCTATCCACCCCGCTATTCGGTCCATCAAGTTAGATATCGAGTCGACACAAGCCGAAGGATCGGCTCCCGTTTAGCTAAGCATCACAGGGCTGGAAATTTCAGGATATTTGCATGTTAGAACAGATAGCAAAGACGACATTCAAGGCAGCGAGCGATGCGGCACGCGATCTTCTTAACGAGCGGCGCTTTCATCGCTACGACGACGAACCCGTATACAGCGGAATCTACCCCACTTATCAGGCTGCCATCCAGGCCATTCCACAGGGAACGGCGATAGGCTTTGATGATGCGGCGGTGCCCGAGTTGTACCTCAACCATCACTTTGTACTGAACCAGAACGACTATCCGGTGCTCTTCTGGCTGGCAAAGATACTCAAACCAGGCTCTGCCACCTTCGATTTCGGCGGAGGGCTCGGGCAGTGCTGGTATTCTTACGAACCATATCTCTCAGTACTCAATCAAACGCAATGGATCGTCTGCGACCTTCCAGCATTTGATAAACAGGGCCAGGAACTTGCCCGCCAGCAAGGAGCGACGGACTTGCTGTTTACGAGCGACCTGCAGAATTGTGCCGATGCAGGTGTTTTCATGGGTAATGGTGCACTCCAGTATGCAGCAGACGATCTCCCTGGCCTACTTTCAAAACTCGTGATGCCGCCAGAGCACGTACTGATCAATCGTGTACCGATGTATGACGGCGAAGGTTATTACACCATCCAGCGAACCCGCCACAATTCCTATGCACCTCATCGCGTGATGAACCGCAATGAACTCTGCCGGGGCATGCTCCAGATAGGCTATCAGGAGGAGGACAGTTGGGAAATCTCACGCACGCTGCATGTCAATCTTCGCCCGGGCAATGATGTGACGAAGTATCAGGGTTTCTATTTCCGCAAAGCACAGGTTCGTAGTTGAAACGCGGTATAAAGACAGACTGATCGCTCGAAGTCGCATCCTTTCGCCGCGTTGCACGCAGCTCTTACGAAGCACTTCATCCTAATATTCAAGCTGCACTGCGTTGCTCGAGTGGAGGTTGGCCATCCATGAAGAGGATAACCACGTTATTTGCACGTTTCATGCAGGCGGCGTGGATATGCGTGCAATTTCTATTGCAGCTAAGTATGCTCACCGTAGAAGCATTGATTTCGGCGAACTTGCCGCGTTACACCATCAAGAACACTTATCCTATTGATGAAGTACGTTAGTTCGCATTGTCTTCTACGCCGCTTCAGACCCTACTCACGATTGTAGAAGTTGTTTTGAAGGCGCTCGCGTTTGGAACTCCCTGGGCCGCCGTGACGTTGACGCCAAACGTGAAGGTATTCTGCCATTCGCGTATCGCTGTAACTAGCAAGGCACATGCGGTGAGCGAAAGGATTGTTCTAGACCTTCTGAGGTAGTTTCGGAAGAAAAGAGATAAGAGTTTGGTTGGCGCGAACGCGTCAGCGACTACTGAGGAGTCCAATGAGGATGGCTGGTGAAGAGCCCTCCGACGAATCCGAGTTGATAGACCAGGAAGCTTCCGAAACAGACGCTCACCAAACCGGAGGCAGTCGTGAGATAACGGCTGAGCTTTGGCAGGCGATCACCTGCGTAGGCGAGCGGCATAGACATGGCCATGGTCATGCACATCATCCCGAGCATCGTGCCACCGCCGAAGATAACAAGGTAAACAATGGCCCAGACTGGTTTGTGAATGGTCGAGAGCACGAGCAGGGCGACAGCAGCCGAGCCGGCGAGGCCATGCACCAAGCCGATGGCTAGAGGGCGCAGACATTGAAAGAATCCGCTAGGTAAATTGCTGATAGAAGCAGAGGCAGGAGCCCCTGCGGACGGGGCGAGGTAATCGAGCACTTGACTTGTGGATGGGCTTATTAATTTTAACCAGCCAGTGAGTTTTTGCATGAGCCCACTCAGGTTCAAGAGGCCCAATAGGATCAACATGAGCCCTACGCTGAACTCCATCGAGAGACCAACGCGCGGCGGGATGACAACCCCGCCCAAAATGATGAGGCACCCAACAATGAAGATCGTCAGTGTGTGGCCAAGGCCCCAGAGTCCGCCGATCAAAGCGGCGCCGCGAATTCCTCGTTGCCGGGTGACGATGGTCGAGATCGCAACGACATGATCGGTATCTGTCGAGTGACGGATACCCAGGACAAGTCCGATTCCCGCGATGAACAACGCGGGCCCAAGCTTTTGTTGGGAGAAGCTTGCTGTAGAGATACCGGTAGTGGTCAAGGCCCGGATGGCGATTGTGGCTCCGAGCAATGTCATGAAGCCGGCGGATGCAACCGGTAGCCAGCGCTTAGTGAGCGGCCCATCGGCTTGTATGCGACTCATGAAGCGACGCGCATAGACCATCAGCAAGCCAAAGCTGATGAGTACGGCAGCAAGGCCAATACTAAAGCTGGTAATGAGGAAAAATCCTAATCCGATGCGATGAAGGGCGAATGCACTGAGTAGAACCACGAGGGCCGCGGGGCACGGTATGATGCCACCGGTAATCCCCAGCGAGAACAGTTGGAGCATCGAGATGGGTTTGATTGTGGAAGCTGCAACCGAAGGTAAGTCGGCCGGTCGGGGCCGCTCCTTTAATGAGAACCAGTGACCACGCATTTCGCCAACGGTGTGTGCGTGGTCCATTTCTTCCCCTGTCCAGCGTCGTAGAAACATGTAAGCGCCCAATGCCGCGATGGTGAGTCCCGACAGTACACCGAGCCACGGATAGAGTTTCTCGGGCAGGATGTAGCGCGAAGCATAAAGAGTGATGGCGCCCAACGCGAAAACACTTGCTGTGTGTGCCGTCGTGACGATCAGGCCGAGAAGCAGCGCATGACGAGCCGTCCCGCGTGAGCCGACAAGATAGGCAGCGACAATCGTTTTGCCATGCCCGGGCTCGAGGGCGTGCAGTGCGCCGAGACTCATCGAAATAAGGGCAGCTGTCAGCAGAAACCACACGCTGAGATGTTGCGTGGTGATCAATTCGGTGAATCGGTTGCGTGCCGTTCGCTGGCGATTTGCTTCGAGGTGCATCGCGGGTGAAGGGAATCGCGTCCCGGCGAGTGCTGCAGACTGCGAGATAGTCGCTGCTGCGCTTGATTTCGTCTCGTGATGGGAATCAGAGCTCTTAAATGTCGGCCCATTCCTGGCAGGAGCTGCGAACACCTTGGCGGAGTTTGCAATTCGTGTTGAAGGCGAAGAAGGAACGATGATGCGCATGGTGGCAGACAAGTCCTGCGGAGGGCTGTTGAGCATGTCTGTTGGATAGTTGCTCAACTCCGTACTGCGGTCCTTGCTG
>CAZZXL010000210.1:0-7762 GCA_964658035.1 uncultured Acetobacteraceae bacterium | reverse complement strand
CGTTGGCCACCGAACGAGCTAATGGGATGATAAAGTCCGGATAATCATCCTCGGGATCCAAATGGTAGGCGCCGAAGTCGATCACATCGACTTCAATTCCTTGCAGCATCGTAATTAATTCTTCTTTCAATGCGAATCCGCCATGGTCAGCCGCGATGCCTAAGCCCATTTGTCGTTTCCTTTCCTGCCACGAAGGCTAGGCCTTGATGCGCACTCAAGATTGATCCAAGTGTTCGTGTGATTCATCCATAAATTCCAGCATGCCTGGTACCACCTTGTCGCAACTGTGACCTCTCATTATTCCTTGAGAGGACATGCACACCCGGACTGAACCTTGCCCTCATCATGATGGTAGGGTTTCAGGTTTTTCTGAGTACTCCTCCAATCACCGTTCTATCCATCCGCAGCAGGCAAGATCCGCACCTCTCAGGGGCAAGCTGGACTTGTTTGACAAACGATCACTCGTCGCATCTAGGAGTGTCATCGGGCAGGCATGCGGACAGAAGCCACCAGTGAAAAACAGAGTCATACAGGCGGCGAATCGAGAACAGATTCAGCCCTATAGCTCATCATTGCTTGCGAGAGTTGTGAGTCGACTTCGTCCGCGATCGCCATGACGTTCTTCAACAGCAGGCTGAAATCTATGAAATCTGCATTGTTGTTGAGTGTTTCAAAAAGGCTCACCTGAAGAGCGCGGGATTCATCCACCATCATAGCCGCAGAGTAACCTTGTTCGCGTCTCAGTAGTCCGTGGTGATGTGCTGCCGTCGAAACAATGTTCTTGTCGCCCAGGGATCGATCGGAGCGAAGCCGATGGACCACATCCGTGAGAACGTGCGGAATATACCCCGTCCGTTCTTCTCGGCTTAGGGGCAGAGTCATAAGTCCGTCATCCTGCTCTACACGTGCATACCAGGCTTCTATTGTCTTCTCGATGGAGCGCTCGAGAATAGTGGCAACGCTCTCCATCGGTTTCGTGTGCAAAAAGTCATGGGCTAACCTTGCCCGGATTGCTTTTGCAAGCGTCCCGATAACGGAAGGCTTGACCAGGATTTGATCCGTTTGCGCCAATATGGTTTTCACCGCGATATCCATCTGTGGGAAGGCACTGAACAGAATTGTCACAGTCTGAGGATTGGCATGACGCATGGCGCTTATGACTGTCAGACCGTCTGCTGCGCCTGGCATATGAAGGTCACTTACGAGTACATCGAAGCTGTTCGACGCGATATGTCGCAATGCTTCATTCACATCACTAGCTTCAATGACCTCAAAGCCGTCTTGCTCCAGCGTGGCTACTAACAATTCACGAAGCAATGGATCATCATCAACAAGCAAGACCCTCGGATTCGGCATACATTAGCCTGCACGACAGTAGGCGTCGCTTTCACATTGGAACAGCCGCAATCCTTGTCATCGACATAGTGCCGAATTGCATTACTCCACTGTGACTCGTGCATGGCTTGCTTCGCTGTTCGGTTTTGCTCACTTTGTCAAGAATCCCGGTTCAGAAGTTGCCTTGGGTGAGTTGGAGCAGTTCACGCAGGCGCGGATCGCTAACGTACTCAGTATCCGTTTTCTGACCTAAGCCCCGCTTAACGACAGGAAGGCAAACGATGAACTCTGTTCCCGGGCGCAAAGAGGGCTCAGATTCAAAGGTGAGTGTCCCGCCGGCTCGTTCTACCATTTCTCTGGAAACCCACAAACCCAGCCCGGTGCCGCCTATAGTCCGGGTGGTATAGAACGGCTGGAAAATACGAGCCCTGATGTCTTCCGAAATGCCAGCACCTTCAGCGCCCAGCTACTGCGAGTCGCTCGAGTTCGAGCAACCGCTTTGTCACGGTTAATACAACAGAGCCGGTTCAAACTGTTTTACATCATGGAATCGTTGTTCACTGCCCTCTGCGTGCAAGGAATGGTTACGATAAACGTCGAACCCTGATCAAAGTTGCGAGCAGCTGTAATGGTTCCTCCATGCTGGTGAATGATCGCCCGACAGATCGCAAGTCCCAAACCGGTGCCCCGTTGATGACTAGCATCTGATAGTTCAACTTGGTGAAACCGTTCAAAGATCGATTCCAGCTGAGCCTCCGGAATTCCGCGGCCGTGATCTATGATCCGGAAGACTAGAGCGTTAGGAGAGGTTTCGATGTCAATCACAACTTCTGAGCCGGGAGGCGAAAACTTGATGGCATTTGCTAGAAGATTTGTGAGTACTTGCAGAATCATATCCGGATCAATATCGGCGAAAACGTCAGGTTCACCAGGTACGCCAAATGCTGGGACGGAAATTGTGACATGAGCTAACTCAGCCGTTGTGGCAATCTCTTCAACAGCCTGCCGCAGAAGGGCAGAAAAGGAGCAGCGCTGGCGCTGCAGCGTAGCAAACCCGGATTCGAAGCGGCCGAGATCTAAATGATGGTTTATCAAATTAATCATTCGCTCGGTGTTTGTGAGAGCGATGGTTAATAGCTTGTGAGCCTTTTCGTCAACTGTCCCCACTTGTCCACCAACCAGAAGCCCGAGCGAGCCACGAATGCTCGTCAATGGTGTACGTAGTTCATGGGCCACTGTCAGCATGTAATCAGCCCCGGGCGTGTTCTCGGCGGATTTGGTTTCATGCTCTTGCTGAATGCCTCCCTCTCTTTCCCCTATCCTCTGCTTGATCGCAGCTGCTAAGTGGACGAGATCAATTGGCTTCAGTAAGATTTTGTCCGATTGTTTTATGAGTGCTTGCGTAGCAGCCCCTAGCCGAGGGGAAGCACTTAACAGAATTGTGACCGTCTTCGGGTTGGTATGACGCATGGCGCTTATGACGGTGAGCCCGTCACCCGCTCCGGGCATGTTCAGATCACTCAGGAGGACATCATAGGTCTCAGAAATAATGAGTTTCAGAGCTTCTGGTACGTTAGAGGCGGTTGTGATCTCGAAGCCCTCCAACCTCAGGAAGTCAGACAGTATGTCAAGGAACACCTCATCGTCATCAACTAAAAGAATTGTATTGGCTGCCATAGTCCCTCTCGTCGCGCCTCAGCGGATCAAGTATACGGCCCGAATGTGGGCACCTCGACAATTTCTGCGCCAAACCAGCTTACCCACGGACAAGTAGGTGGCCGGTCGAAAGTCTCGGAAGCCACATCTATCACCTAAGCGTTAGTCACGTTCTTTCTATGCGCCAAATAGCAACTGGTAGCCGTACTGATAAGGTACAGCCTAATGAAGTGAACGGGCTCTGTTGCATTAACCGTCACAAAGCGGTTGCGGCACTAGGATGGTTCAAGTTGGGCGGTTGCAGTCGTAGCAGGGTAGCCTCGTAAATTCCGGATGGGCAATCACCCACGACAACCGATGTTGTCGTGGGCGATTTGCCTGATCTGTACGCCCTATTTCTCACCGTCGAATAAGGTTTGTACGTCGGTTTTGCGGTCGCGCTTGTAGTAGGCGATGGATCTTTTCAGTCGCACATACTGGAAATAGATATAGACCCAACTCCGCAGAGGGCGATTACGATACGAAGCCAACTTGGAACATGCTGCATGGATGACATGCTCTCACGTGCAGTAAAATCTTGTACTCACTGAAACTACGGTTTCAACAAAGTCCGAGTGAAATCGCGAATGCTCTTTCAAGTGAGGCCCTGGAGCAGCCGGTCCATGGAACGCAAAAACAACTGCGTGAACTGGCGGCGAGAGAGCAGGATTCGTCCGCTGAGATAGAGCGTTACGAGTCCATGCGCATGTGCCCAGATCGTTAAAGACGTTTCGGGCACGTCGTCGGCCCGAAGTTTGCCCTGCTGCATCGCGCCGCTCACGGCAACAAGCAGCATCTTCTGGGATGGCGACTTTCCCGTCTTAAGAGCGTCAGGATAAGCCAGCACGTTGGCCCGCTGCGAGAAATACATGTAGCGGAAGAGGTTCGGATGATCGAGCGCGTAGTCGAGATACCCTCTCATCACTCGAAGTCCGCTTGCGTCTTTGCGGGCATTCGATGCCTTGAAGTAATCGGCGATCCGCTGGTACTCCATCTCTGTGGCCGCTCTCAGCAGGGCTTCTCGATTGGGAAAATGCCGATAAATAGCCATCGGGGTAATGCCAACTTTGTCGGCGATCCGCCTCATACTCGCGGCGGCGGGATCCTCGGATTGGTCGAGGAGTTCCAGAGCCGCAGCGCAAATCTTTTGCGAAGTCGTTGTGTCCATAGGTAGACAGTGTATACTCGGAACGCGGAAGTATACGGCGTATACGAGGTCGGAGGGCTTGCGATGGCACGCGACTGGAACCGAATTTGGAAGCGGATTGGAATTGGCGTATTGATCTCTTTCGCGGCAGAGTTCACGGTAGCCGGGATACTAGTTGGCTTCGGCCATATCACTCAACCGAAGGCCCTCAAATCAGTAACCGACCCGTTTAGCCGAATGGACCTATCAGGTCTTCCCCCGATCACACGCTACAAGGCGCGAGATGGCGCTGCGCTATCGTACCGCCTCTACAAAGGAGGAGACTCCCAGATTGCGGTCCTGATTCACGGCTCGGCGGGAAGCAGCACCGACATGCATCGAATGGCGGAGGCGTTGTTGCAGAGGGGCGTTACGGTCTACGTTCCCGACCTGCGCGGGCATGGCGCCAACTATCCGCACGGAGATATTTCATACTTCGGGCAGCTTGACGACGACATGGCCGATTTCATGAAGACGGTACATCCGCACTACCAGAACGCTCAATGGACTCTCGTTGGATTTTCATCCGGGGGAGGCTTTGCTTTGCGGATCGCCGGTAGCAATCTCGGCGGCGAGTTCGACAGGTTCGTCTTCGTATCTCCATACCTCCGCTATAATGCGCCGACCGTTCGCCCTGCTTCTGCGGGGGAGAAGGCCTCTCTTGAGCACAACATCTGGTATAGCGTCTCCATCAAAAGGATCGTCGGCCTCTCCATCTTCAATTCCTTCGGCATTCATCCTTTTGACGGTTTGCCCGTGCTGGCTTTCCCGGTACCGACCGACATCGAGGCCACGACAGCCACATATTCGTTCCGACTGGAGGAGAACTTCCAGCCCCGAAGCAACTACAAGGCAGATATAGAGGCCATCAAGAAGCCAGCACATGTCTTCGTTGGCGGCCAGGACGAATTGTTTCTCCCGGAGAAGTTCGCCGAAGTCTTCGGTAAAGTGCGCGGCGATATTCCTGTGACGATTATCCCGGGAATGGGCCATTCCGACATGATTACGAAACCCGAACCCATCACTGCCATCGTCAATACGTTTGCCAAAAGCTAAGTCACCTGCTCGGACGACGCCGATCTGTACTCCTTGGAACCACTGTTCTAGCGACTCACGCTGTTCTGCCCTTTGGTTTATGAATCCGAAGGGCCAGGTTTCCGGGTAATCGCTATGGTATCCTGCGCGTAGCGCAGAGGGCGCATCCGGTCCGCGGATAGGACAGAAGTCCACCTTGCCGTCACAACTCAGTTTGATGAACTCTCTTTCTGCCCGTAAATTGCGGACCTGGGCATACGAAAGGAAGTTCGCATGCCGGTAAAACGCCTCCCGCCCAATCCCAGTCTTGACCACCTCAAACATCAAGCCAAAGACCTCCTCAAAGCCCACTCTGACAGAGACCCCGGTGCCGCCCAGCGCTTCCGGGAGTTCCATCCACGCTTCTTGAACAAAGCCGACGCGGACATCTTCACCGCCTTGCTCAAGCTCAGTGACGCCCAACTCGCAATCGCCCGAGAACGCGGCTTCCCCAGTTGGTCACGCCTCAAGTCGCACATCGAAATGCCGGAGCCTTCCGATCAGATCGACCTGCCTCGTCACGAGCGGATCAAAGATTACGTCTTTCGCCGCGCCGTGGATCTCCTCGACGCTGGTGACGTCGCCGGTCTCTGCGACCACCTCAAGTTGCATCCCGGCCTAGCCCGTCAGCGTGTGATCTTCGAGGGCGTCAACTACTTTCGCAACCCCACCCTGTTCGAGTTCATTGCGGGAAATCCGATCCGCCATGAAACCATGCCGCCGAACATCGTCAATGTCGCCCAGGCTATCCTTGACGCTGGCGTAGAACAGGTTGCGCTCGACGAGACCCTCATGCTCGTCGCCACCGGTACCCGCCCGCGCGAGTGCCGCCTCCAGGTTCCGTTGATCGACTTCCTATGTCGCCACGGGGCCGACCCCAGTTCCGCGCTTCAGGCAGCCGTGCTGCATGAGGAGTTGGAAGCAGCAACGGCGTTGATCGCGTGCGGCGGCGGCATCACCCTCCCCGTTGCCGCCGGGCTCGGGCTCATCGACGACTTCAACCGTCTCTTTCCCTCGGCGTCAAGCGAACAACGCCACCTCGCACTCACCATGGCAGCCGACCTCGGACACTTCGAAATAGTCAAGCTTCTGCTCGATATGGGCGAAGACCCAGACCGCTACAACCCCCTCGGCGGCCACTCCCACACCACACCGTTGCATCAGGCCGCCTGGCGAGGCCACGAGAACATCGTTCGGCTTCTCGTCGAACACGGTGCGCGACTCGACACAAAAGATCTACTCTGGAACGGCACGCCTGCCGGTTGGGCAACACACGGAGGCAGGAAAGAAATAGAGGCATATCTCCTCGCGCAGGAAGCGAAGAAAGATTAGGAGTGAAGAACTTCTCTGTATGCATTCCAGAGAAGTGTTTTCACGCATGATGATAATGACGGTTACCATGCGAGGCCTGAGCCAGATTCAGCACCGTCACGCTGAATGAAGTTACTGAAAACCTCGTTTTCAAGGCTTGGTTACCATAACTCTTCGACGAGTTTGCGACGGCGCAGATGATGACGCCATCACTGGCGGATTTGTCTGCTGAGAACGGCCGCCTGCGCCGTGAAATTGAACGGCTGCGGATGGAACGCGAGATCCTAAAAAACCGTCACCATCTTCGGGGTGGGTGCAAAATGAAGTTCAACTTCGTGCAGCAACATCGCAGTGCATGGCCGATACGAATGATGTGTCATGTACTCGGCATTTCCAGCAGCGGCTACTATGCATGGGCGGGTCGTGCGGAGAGCAAGCGATCGGCAGCCAACCGGCAGCTGCTGGAGGATATTCGACGCATTCATATCGCCAGCAGTGGCAAGTATGGATCACCACGAGTCCATGCCGTCCTGCACCGCAGCGGGCAGAAGGTAGGCCGTACCCGCATTGAAACACTGATGCGCGTGCCGGCATTTTCGGGCTAGCTGCATTGCCACGACGTGCCCGAACCACGGACAGTCGACATAGCTATCCGATCGCTCCCAACCTGCTCGCCCGCAACTTTACAGCGCAGACACCCAACCAGATCCGGCTCGCCGATCTTACGTGTATTTCTACCGAGAGGGTTGGCTCTACCTGGCCGCGATCCTCGACGCCTATACCAGGAAGATTGTTGGCTGGTCTATGCGCGACACACTTCACGCGGAAATTGCCATGGATGCGTTGACGATGGCTCTTGAACGGCAGCGTCCCGCAGCTGGGATTCTGCACCATTCGGATGGAGGCATTCAATACGCTGCTGAGGCCTATCGTCAGAACCTGGCCGCCCCTCACATCCTTCCTTCCATGAGCAGGAAAGGTAATTGTTGGGATACTGCGCCGATGGAAAGCTTCTTCCATGCTCTGAAAACTGAACGCGTTCATCACCGCATGTACGACACCAGAGATTCTGCAAAACGAGATATATTAGCCTACATCGAAGGCTCCTATAACTCCCACCGGCTCCATTCCGCTCTCGGCTATCTCAGCCCCGCTGACATG
>CAZZXL010000209.1:0-7830 GCA_964658035.1 uncultured Acetobacteraceae bacterium | reverse complement strand
CGTCATCCTTTTTGGCGTCGTCTTTTTTGGCGTCATCAGCTTTCTTGTTGTCGTCGGCCTTATCCGCGTCCTTCTTGTCTTTCTCTGCCTTGTCTTTTTCATCGTCGCTTTCCGGCGGAATGGGTGACGGCAGGTCCTTCGAGAGCACTGCGACATACACGTTGGCGGAGGTTGTACGATTCAGACTGCCCAGGCCGAAGCCATCGATGGCCGGCCCGATGTCCGTGCTGGCGGTAAAGAAAATATATTTCCCGCTCGCATCGAAGACAGGGTTGGTTACATTGCTCATGCCGTCGGTAATTTGCGTGCTCTTGCCGCTTTCTATGGAGTAGAGGAAAGCGGCATTCTCGAGACTCGGCAGCGAGCGTGCGTAGAGAATCCACTTGGCATCGGGCGAGAAACTGGCACTGAAGCCGGTTGGCCCGAAACCTTCGCGAAGGTCAGTATCGACCTTCACTGGTGTGCCGCCATCGGCGTTGACATACCAGAGGTTCAAGCGCTTGTCAGAGAAGACGACCTTCTTTGAATCCGGCGACCAGCGCGGCGAATAGTAGTACGTCGCCCCTTCTTTATCGGCAGCGCCGACATCAATTACCTTCGCCGCCGTCAGTCCATCCTGATCTTTCAGATATAGCTTGTACTCGCCGCTCGCGTCGCTGAAGTACGCCACCTTCTTGCCATCCGGTGACCAGGCCGGTTCGCGCTCAGCTGCACTGGAACTGTCGGTCAAGTTGCGGACATCGCCTTTTTCCGCCGGCACCGTAAAAATGTCGCCGTGCGCCTCAAACACTGCCCGGACACCGGTCGGCGAAATGTTGGCATTCTGAATTTCGTCGCCGCCGATTTTCTGCAGACGCGGTTCGAGGGTCGGCAGATCCCCATCCGCTTGAATGGAAACGACGTGGTCTGCTCCATCCCCGAGGTCATAAAGATGAATCACGCCAAACTGTTCGTAGGCGATGCTCTTGCCGCGCCCCGAAAAATCTTTCAAATCCAGGCCTTGATTCTGGACGACCTGCTTGACCGCCCTGGTCTTTGCGTCATAGCTGAAGAGAGTCACCTTAGCGCTGCGATCTGACAGAAAATAAACCGCATCACCCAGCCACAGGGGATTGGTGTCATTCGAATTCTCGCGTGGCACCTTCACCTGGTCCAGCGTTTTCAAGTCGATGATCCAGACGGGCTGCGTCTGGCCGCCATGATAGCGTTTCCAGGCAGGTTCCCATTGCGTCCACGGACTGTAGGCCAGGTGCGTGCCACCGGGCGACATTGCGCCATTGCTGGCTGACGGCAGCGGCAGCCGTTCCGGCAGACCTGTGCCGTCCGCAGGGGTTTTGTACAACTGCAGATACGAGCGCACGGAGTTCTGCGAACTACTCAGCAGCAGGTTTTTTCCATCCGGTGTCCAACCCGCCACGGCCTGGCCCTGCGGCGAGAACGTGATGCGTTTCGCCATGCCGCCCATTGCCGGAATAATGTAGGCGGTCTCTGTGCCGCCTACGCGCGCGGTGTAGGCGATGCTTCGCCCATCGGGCGAGAAATAGGGCGCGCCGTCCACATTACCGGTCGACGTCAGCCGACGCGCATTGCCGCCATCCCTGGACACTATCCAGATATCGTCCGCATAGCGAAACGCAATGTCTGCATCAGATAGTGAAGGCGAGCGAAACAAGTGGGGGGTCTGGGCGAGAACAAAAGGCGAGAGGCAGGCGAAACCGGCTATAGAAAGCAAAGCAGTGACAATTGGGCGCATGAAAGTCCTGAGAATAGAGTTGCGTGCATTCTAGAGCAAATTTCCCGTTGCTATGGTGTTTCCCGAGATTTTCAAGTCCGCCTTTTTGCTGAAAAGGCCAGCCGACCTCTGTCCTTCGCCCTACTCTTACAGGAAATTAGGTCTATCTCCTGTGGAACGCAGATTCTGCGCCGGAAGTTTCAAATACTTCGAGCCTCTACGCCGCTCACCTGACAGCGGCTATCAGGCCGTGGCGTTCGCCGAGCCACTTACACCTGCAAAAGAACGATAGAAGGCTCAAGGCTGCCATCATCGATGATGAGCTTTCCTACACTGATGGGCAGCTTGAAACGACGCGGTCCGGCACTTCCCGGATTGAAGTACAGAATGCCGTTGCGCCGATCGATGCGTGGCTGGTGCGAATGCCCACTGATGACCGCTGCAAAGCCGGCGGCCTGAGGATCAAGATCGATCTGCCTGGCATCATGCAGCATGTAAAACGTAGCCCCGTTCAACTCGACAACCTCGGTCGCAGGCAGGTTCGCGCAGGACCCGCGCTCATCGATGTTGCCGCGGATGGCAGTGACCGGCGCGATCATTCGTAGCCGCGCGAGTATTTCCGGGTCACCCACATCCCCGGCATGCAGAATATGGTCGACGCCCGCCAGCGCCGTCAGCGCTTCCTCGCGCAACAAGCCATGGGTATCAGAAATGACGCCAATGACGATTCGGTCTCTCCTATTCTTAAGGCAACTTCTTCATGCAACGGCCGGCCGCTTGCGCAGTACTCAGAGTCCGACGGCCAGCCTGGTTTTCGGGTCAAGATAATCGCGCAGCGCGTCGCCCAGAAAGTTGAAAGACAGCACGCAGAGCATGACAGCGATAGCCGGAAAAATAACGATGTGGGGCGAATCGAAAAGATGCGGGCGCGCGTCATTCAGCATGCTGCCCCAACTGGCCGCCGGCGCCGGAATGCCGAGTCCGAGAAAACTGAGGGTGGCTTCGGCGAGTACCGCACCTGCCATGCCGATGGCCGCCTGCACCAGGATCGGCTGCACAATATTCGGCAGAATGTGGCGTACAAAAATACGCAGATCACTAGCGCCAAGGGCCCTGGCAGCCTCGACAAATTCCTTCTCACGCACGCTGAGCACCTGCGCCCGCACCAGCCGCGCATAGCCGACCCAGCCACCGATGGAGAGCGCCAGTACCAGGTTCACCAGCCCCGGTCCCAGGAACGCAACGAAGGCAATCGCCAGCAGGATCCCCGGCAGGGCCATGAAGGCGTTCATCAGAAAGACGTTCAGCACGGTATCGACGACGCCACCATAGTAGCCAGCCAGGCCGCCGAGAATCAGCCCTGTGCCAAGCGACAAGGCGACCACGCTCACGGCGACTTCAAGCGAGATCCTTGCGCCATAAACAATGCGGGAATAGATATCGCGGCCCAGTTCATCGGTGCCGAACCAGTGCGCATGCGAAGGTGCGGCAAGCCGCTCGGTCAGGTCAATTGCCGCCGGATCACAGGCAGCAATCATCGGCGCAAACACTGCCAGCACGATGAAAAGCGCAAGCAGCAAAATGCCGATGAGCGCAAGCGGTTGCCGTCGCAGGCGAGCCAGGATCTCCATGCCCACATGATCGCACGACCACTGCGCCGGCATTACCATAAGCATGGCAGCAGGGAGACGCCGCGCATCCTTTTCCGGCATCCCGTGTTCCTGCCAGCGAGGATTTACAGCATGCATCGCCGCCTGAAAATAGCCACCACCGCTCTCGCCCTGCTTTCAGTCTTCACACTGACGCACCAAGTCATGGCACAGGATGACGACCCCGCCGTGCCCTCCGCGCAGGAAAAAGAGCTCCTCGACCTGACCAACCTGGCGCGCGCCGACCAGGGACTGGGGCCACTCAAGTGGGACGCGGCCCTTGCTGTTGCCGCCGCGCAGCACAACCAGCTGATGCGCGGCCACCCTGATCTTTCGCATCAATATCCCGGCGAGCCGGCACTGGTTGATCGCGCCGCCCAGGCCGGCGCCCATTTTTCGGCGGTGGCCGAGAACCTGGCGGTCGGCCCCAGTCCCGGCGCCATTGAACGGCAGTGGTTGCAGTCGGTGCCGCACCGCGCGAACATCTATGACCCGCGGATGGATGTGATCGGCATCAGCCTCATCCGCCGTGGGGGCGATTATCTTGCGACGGAAGATTTCGCCCATGCCGTCAACACCGTCAGCCCTGAACAGGCTGAGGGCCAGGTAGCCGCGCTGCTGCAGAAGCAGGGTCTTGTGGTCAGCAAGGACCCGAACTTCATTCGCGACGCCCGTGAAACCTGCGAGATGAGCACCGGTTCCGCGGGCGGTACGCAGCCGCGCTTCATCATGCGGTGGGAAAGTTCGTCGCTTACGCAACTGCCGGACCAGCTTACTAAACATATGGCCAGCGGCCAGTTCAAAACTGCGGCCGTCGGCTCCTGCACAAGTGCGCATCCTCAACAGGGGTTCACCACCTTCCGCGTTGCGGTACTACTTTATTGAACGAGCAGGGGCTATCGGCCATCACGGTCTCAGACGGCCATAGATGCTCTAATAATCCACATGGCGTCGCCCGCATTGCCCGGATTCACACCGTCACTTCCGAAGACTGAATACAGCCGTCGTCTCATGCTTCTCGAGCAATCGCAGCTGCAACTGAAGCAGCGCGACCGCGCATTCATTAGCGCCAAGCTCGTCCTAGGCCTCATTACGGTTGGCCTTGGCACCTGGCTGGCGAAAGATCACGCAGCCCTGATTGCTTTCCTGCTGCTTCCGATCGCGTTCCTAGTCCTTCTTTTCGTGCTGCATGAACGCGTCCTCATCTGCCTGCGTAAGAATGAAAGCCTGCTTGCCACGTACCAGCAGGGGATCGCCCGGATGGAAGACCGCTGGTCCGGCACCGGTCCCAGCGGCGAGCAGTACCTGCAGCAGGCTACCGGCAGCCTTATTCATCCTGCGCCGGATGCTCATCCCTATGCGCGCGACCTTGACCTGTTCGGCACCGGCAGTCTTTATCAATATCTATGCACAGCGCGCACGCACGTTGGCCGCGACACGCTTGCCGCGTGGCTGCTCGCCCCCGCGGCCGTTGAAGAAATCTACGCACGCCAGCAGGCGGTGCAGGAGCTAGCACCCAACCTGGACTTCAGGGAACAACTCGCACTGGCCGCATCGGCGCTCGAAGATAAAGCCGTCCGTACCGGCAAAGTACCCGAGTCCCTGGCTGACTGGAGCGACGCCACTCCAGGCCCTGCTTCCCGTTTGCGATTGCCCGCTGTCCTGCTTGCCCTGCTGTGGATCACCGCCATCCTCGTCTGGCAGGTGAATCCGAAAGTGCATGGCCAGCCCTTTGCCTGGGTCGCTATCGCGATTCTCGCCAGCTTCGTCACTGTCGGCTTCGGCTCGCGATCGCGCATGCAGGTAGCGCAGTCGGCGGCCGCCATCGAAAGCGCTACGGCTGACCTTGATGTGCTGCAGAATGTTCTCCGCACCATCGAGCAGCAGCAGTTTACAACTGCCCGGCTGCAATCGTTACAGTTGCTATTACAGACAGGCGGGATGCCGCCATCGAAGGCCATCGCCAGGCTTATCAAGCGCGTTGACTGGCTGGCTTCGGCGGATAACTGGTTTGTCAAGATACTCGACCGGTTTATCCACTGGCGCCTGCTTTCAGTCATCGCTATCGAAAACTGGCGTCGACGGCACGGAGCCGCTGTCAGGGGTTGGCTGATCGCCATCGGTGAGATGGAAGCGCTTACCGCCTTCGCAACCTACGCCTACGAAAATCCATCTGACATCTTTCCCACCTTCACTGAACACGCGCCTGATCACACCAACCCTTATTTTGAAGCGACAGACTTTGCCCATCCCCTGCTGCCGCGCAGCCGTACCATCACCAACAGCCTGCGGCTTGACAATCAATTGCAGCTGATCGTGATCAGCGGACCGAACATGGCCGGCAAATCTACCTTCATCCGCAGCGTCGGCATCAATGCCGTTCTGGCGCAGGCCGGTGCCCCGGTCCGTGCTACCGGCATGCGCCTGTCGCCACTTACCGTAGCCGCGTCCATCTGTATCCTCGATTCGCTACAAGGCGGACTCTCGCGCTTCTACGCGGAGATCATGCGTCTGAAGCACATTGATACACTCAGCCGCCAGCGGACGCCCGTGCTTTTTCTGCTCGATGAACTACTTTCCGGCACCAACTCGCACGACCGCCGCATCGGCACGGAGTCGATGGTGCGCAGCCTGGTCGGCCGTGGGGCCATCGGCCTGGTCACGACCCACGACCTGGCCCTGGCCGCTATTGCAGACAACATGGGGACACACGCGGCCAACTTCCATTTTGAAGATCGTTACGACAATGGCGAGCTGCACTTTGAGTACAAACTTACCCCCGGCATTGTCCAGACCAGCAATGCGTTGCAACTGATGCGGTCGATCGGCCTCGAGGTCTAAACCCTTGCTTTCATCCTGACAAAAGGACCTGTTGCACAGCGCAGCGGCAGTCCGTACCGTCAGCACATGACGTGTTTTCTGGATCAGATCGCCAAGGCTCGTCCCACCAAGAAAGAAGCCAGCAGTCGTCGCTGGATCTATCTGCCTTACGATCGCCTGACTGATCGCACCGGCCCTCTGCATGATACGTCGCCTGCAGAAGCGGGACTGATTCTGGTCGAATCCGCGGCGAAAGGACATCGCCGTGAATACCACAAGAAGAAGATCGCCCTGCTGCTGTCGAATGAGAGGCATTTTGCCCTGGAACAGGCCGCGCGCGGCGTGGCTGTACTATACGCAACCGAAACAGGCACACATGGGGACGGCCTGCTCCGCTTGCAAGCCGAGTACGACCTTCCTTCCATCACGCTCATGCCGCCGGCCGAGCGTGAATTGCGGATTGACCTCGACCATGCTCGCGAAGCAGGCCTGCGCCTGCATGAGGTTGAAGATACTACCTGGCTCTCGACCGCCGACGATTTCGACACCGTCTTCAAGCTCAAACAAAAGGCGGACAAATCCTATGAGCTGCCCCGAGCTTTCATCATGGATCGGTTCTACCGGTATATGCGAAAGAAGACCGGCATCCTGATGAAGGCGGGTTCGCTGAAAAATGCAGAGCCGGTCGGCGATAGTTTTTCCTTCGATGCGGAAAACCGTCAGAGCTACAAAGGCCAGGTGCCGGTGCCGGCGCGTCCCAGGTATGCCCCTGATGCCATCACGCAGGAGGTCCTCGACCTGGTCCAGCGGGAATATCCGCACACCTTCGGCACGCTCGACGACTTTGATTTTCCCGTCACAGCTAAAGACTGCGAAGGGTTATGGAAGTTCGCCCTGGATAAGCTGCTGCCCACCTTCGGTCCGTATGAAGATGCCATGCGCGATGACGAACTGGACCTCTTTCATAGCAAGACTTCCGCGCTGGTGAATCTCAGCCGCATCCTGCCAGCCGACCTGGTCAACGACACCGCGGCTGCCTACGCTGCGGGAAAGATCCCGCTCGCTTCCGCGGAAGGCTTCATCCGGCAGGTGATCGGCTGGCGCGAGTTTATGCGGCATGTCCATCGGGTGACCGACGGCTATCGCAATCTGCCAGCGTCAAATCCCATCTTCGTTGAGAAAAAGAAGAAGGGCGGCGGCGCAAGTCCTACGGCCCTTTACGCGACGCTGCCGCTGCCGGCTGCCTACTGGGGCGTGAAAAGTGGTCTGCATTGTCTCGACACCGTGGTTGCACAGGTCATCGACCAGGGCTGGTCGCACCACATTACACGGCTGATGGTTCTGAGCAATCTCGCGACGCTTTGCGGCTTTTCGCCGCGCGAACTCACTGACTGGTTCTGGTTCGGCTACATCGATGCCTACGACTGGGTGGTCGAGCCGAACGTTCTGGGGATGGCCACCTATGCTGATGGGGGACTCACTGCCACCAAGCCGTATGTCAGCGGGGCTGCGTACATCAACCGCATGAGCAACTACTGCGGGCACTGTCAGTATGATCCTAAGAAATCGACTGGCCCGGGCTCCTGTCCTTTTACCGCACTCTATTGGACGTTCCTCGAACGCAATGAG
>CAZZXL010000208.1:0-7897 GCA_964658035.1 uncultured Acetobacteraceae bacterium | reverse complement strand
AAAAGGAAATTGTTGGGACAATGCGCCCATGGAAAGCTTCTTCCATACTTTGAAATCTCAGCCCCGCTGACATGGAACGAAAAGTAGCTTAACCCGTCCACTTTTTCGGGGGAAGATTAGCGCGGCGGCGCGGCAAATGCGCAGCCAGAAAGCGAGTCAGAGCCGCACGGAACTCCTTCCGACGATCACAGCCATACAAGCTACTGCGCGAACTCGCTCCGCGCGATCGCAGCAGAACTCAATGCTCGTGAGATCCCCACGCCCCGAAGAGCCGGGGAATGGTCTGCGGTCCAGGTTCAAAGGGTTATGGAGCGACAGGCAACGGCTGAAACGATAGTTTCAGTGAGTACAAGCAGCCAAGCGTAATTCCGATGGGATCGGTCCGAACTATGGTTCGCTAGCTTTAAAGCTAACGGAGACGGGTTTAGCAACGCCTAGCTCGATCCGGTAGACAGCATGCACTTCTCCCAGGCCGCCACAAGCGTGACATTCGGCGTCTGTACGTTGCACCCGGCTTTTCAATTCAGAAGTCTCGGGGTGCAAGGCCCAGCAGTTCGGGGTGAAACTGGCATTTGTCGGAATCTTACGCTTGACAGCTTCAAGCAAGGAAGCAAAATTCACTTCATGGGGACCTTTGCTGTCGATCCACCAGTAGCCGTCGAGACAGCCGCCGCGATTTCCGGTATCTGGGTCATAGCTGCCTAAAACGGCATTCGATCCCGATCCAAACACCTGCGCTGTTGTCTCATGGATCAGCCCACCGGCGTCATAATGTAGCGCGTAGATTTCGACATACAAGCCTTCGCTCCCGGAAGATACAAGCAAATCTTTCCACTCTCCGGGGCTCCCGTCATCAGAGGCAAAACCTGCTTCGATCACTCGCGGACCGGATGAATGGAAGTTTGTAGTTGAAGGATTTCGTGGCCTGCGAGGACACCCACTTTGATTATAGTTTGTTCTGTCCGGTAGTCTTTCGCTGTGAGAGGTCGACCGTCAAGTGCTTTAAAGCCAAGCATGAGATCTCCGCTCGAATCCAGTCGCAACAGGTCCTTCGTCCACCACGAAAGAGGGTGTGCCGACAGGGCATCGCGTGTCTCACCCTTCTCCGTTTCAAGTCTCCTCTGCAACTCCTGACCGGAAAGAAAGCTCGACCCCATGCTGGCAACGATCAAGAAGAGACATACATAGCTTCTGAGCATTTCCGTCCACAATATCTCAGATGACATCATTTAGCACTTTGACTAAATCTGCTAAACGTCAGCTCAGCGCTACCTACGACAACTCCGGTTGGCATGGGTAAACCCACCTCACCGGCTCAATGTCTTTGATCATTTGTCTTAACGTTTGCAAGGGCTGCGATCCCGATACTCGCGATAAGGCAGAGTAGAACTTCATTCCCAGAGATCGCATTCCTAAGCCGAAGGTCTTCTCCCCAAGGAGCGACATCCAATCTGCGGCCATTCTCGAACGCGGCGTGAGAACAGCCCAGCCCGCTACGCCTGAGACGAGTACAAAAACTATCCCAGCAGCTAGAGATGCTCTAAAAAAACGGGCTCTCGTTAGACGCGTTCGATAAATCAATTTCGCTGTTGCCGCCCCAATGATGAAGCCAACTGCAAACTTGAGTCCGACAAGCACTGCAACTATGCCAGATGTCATGAACATCGTTTAGCCAACCTCATGCTATTCGCCTACTGGTCCGTGTTTTTGCCCCTTCAGCAAAGCTACAGCGAAGGCAAGCCAGCATATGGCGGCAGGGCACAAGGTTATGAAAATCGAGAATGTGATCCCTGCACGGAACGCTCTTAACCCGAATACAGCTGCACTCTGTGCCTTTCCAGTTGTTCTGATCAGCAGTTCGGAGATCCAGCCTCCCGTGTAGAAGACGTTTGCGAGGAGAGCATACGGAATTATCAGAAAGACGCCCAGCAATGGACCATCTGTCATCCCGATAGGCTCTCCAACGAACGAATCAGCTGTAAAGGCACAAACGATCAGCAAGAAGCAGGTAAATATACCCGTACACCCAACAACGAGATTGAAAAAGACACGGCGGCTTTCCCACCATCGGATGACTTCTCCTGCACCGGCGGCAGGTTCTCTCCGCTCAAAATCCGGACGTTTATAAAATCTCTTGAGCCAGGTGCCGATCATAGCGAGACCCAATAACCTCTGATTCTATTTCGAGAGCCGACCGATCCTCTCAAGGCAATTGTCAATTCTCCCACAGCCTCCGCGGGTAAACAGGAAGTCAAGGATGGCCAATGCGAGAACTATCAACCTCGATACCGGACCCTACGCTAATCCCGGAGCTTCAGCCTGAGGAACTGGGCGCAAAAATCCTCTTCATTCTCAGAAGTCGTAAAGGGAGTGGAGGCAACCAGGACTCGTTTCACCTTAACAACGAGCGGCCGGGCGTGTGGCCTCAACAGGCGTACCACTCCCAGCTACCATCTCAGCCATGGGCTGGTACATCGCAAGAAGTACGGGCTGCAGTCGATCTATCTGTCACAGAGGCATGGGCCTGGTTGCGCGCTCAGGGGCTTCTCATCCCTGCTCCCAATGGTGGCGACTGGGAAGTGCTTAGTCGGCGAGCGCGTAATTTTGAGACCGAGGCAGCGTTCGCCAGCTACGTCACCGCACGCCTGCTACCCAAAGAAATACTGCATCCTTTGCTGTCTCAACGAGTATGGCTGGCCTTTATGCGCGGCGACTTTGACGCCGCACTGTTCTTTGCAATGAAGGCCGTTGAGTTGCGGGTGAGAGAAGCCTCAGGTTTTGGTGATGCCTTTGTTGGGACTGCCATAATGAGAAAGGCCTTTAATGTTGAAAATGGCCCGCTCACTGATCTATCAGCTGAGCGCAGCGAAAGAGAGGCTCGATCATCATTGTTTGCTGGAGCGATTGGGTCGTACAAGAACCCGCAATCGCACCGTGAGGTAAACCTAGAAGAACCGGCCCGAGCTTTGGAAATCGTGCTATTGGCCAATCATCTGCTTGGGATCGTAGACATTCGAGAGACAGAGAAAACGTAGACCCCATGAAGAAGCAAGTAACTAAAAAAGCGGTGCTGGTCTTCCTCGCTCTGCCCCTGCTGCTTACAGGTTGTTTGGGATGGGGAGATATGTTTGCGCCCAAACATGCCATCTCGGGCTATTCCCTTATGCAAGGTGAAGAAGGCAATGATGTCTACCTATTTGTAAAGGGATCATCCGTCAGTGTCGCGGGACCTCTTCACCAAATCGGCTGGAACGGCCAATACATCGTGTTTACAGATGACAATTGGCCGACGCCTTGGAACGTAGTACGGGTTGCCGATCACCATACGGTCAAGATTTCGCAGCAACAGTTCCAAACAGATGATGCCTTAAAGGGCATTCGCCTACTTTCGCCATCTGCAGCATGGAACAAACGGTCGAGATAAAGAGACCCACCATTTAAACGCCATTTGGGGCAGATGCTCCTTGTGTTGAGAGATTGTGGTCCGCTAAGAGCGCGAGATCATCGCTGAAATGGATCAGCTCGAGTTGAAACGCGGTCACTGGAAACGAATGAGATGGCTTTGGTTAGCGTTCTCGATTTTGGGTCTTATCAGTACTCCGAGCGCACTAATAGACGCTTTTCACAGCTACAAAACAGAACACAGACTAGGTTGGATCATTCCGCTTGCCTTTGCTCTGCGGTTCGGGCAAATCTGGCTCTTCGCTTGGTTGTGGTGGAAGTGTAGACCTCAGAAGGCAGAGACAAGGGTAGCGCTGTAAGGTGGCTAATGCGCTGGCCATACAATCTTGAGCATGCGCCTTTCACTTGCAGTAAATGATCGCCCTGTCGCACGAGCTTCCCTGGCTGCCAACGGTTGGTTAGGAGCGCACGTCAGCCTGAGCCAAGGCCTGGAATCGGAAGAACCCACGAACCGGGTCTGGCTTCGCTCAACGGATACCTCTGATGAACCTAATACCGAGCATTCCATGTGGGACGCCGTGGCGCTGAGCGTCGGCGACAAGATCGAGATTGAAGTTCTGGAGGATGGAGAATCCGACCCTCCGAATACCGTTAGCCGGACTTCGGAATCACCTAACAACCTGTTTTCGGATATTGAACAGGCTAGCCTTCTGCTGGCGGCAATCAAAGTTTGTGACAGGGTATTGTGGGAAGTAGCTGAACGAGCCCGTGGCGTGGAGCCGGAGGAGGAGCTTCACAAGATTGTTCTAGCCGTCGGGAGCGTCATTACAGAGATCGACCAACAGCTGATCTCGCCTACTCTTCGACGCCATCCGGAGCTGCTGGCGCAGGCCGAAGAGTTGAAACTTCGGTAGGACCAACGCCGAAGTTCTCTAGGAACGATGTGGAAACCCTCAGTCCGCGATCTTGTTACTCCTGAAACGGACGTTTCAGCCGGGTACGTCAGCAGTCCGAGGAGCGCAAAACGTCACGTTCCTATATGACGAGGTTTTGCCAATAATAGAAATTATCGGATATGGGCGATACCGGCATACAGCAACCAGCCGCCGCCACCCAAGACGAGAACACCAACTGCTCGCATGCCCCACTGCGAAAGCGCGGTCCAAGGCGCTTGCGTTCTGCGCAAGGCAGAATTCGGTCTCATGCACATGAAAATGCCGGAGCCGATCCAGAACACACTGAAGGCGAGCAGAAAGAAAGTGGTGAACACTTGTGCCGTTGAACTCCGACAAACTCAGATTGAGGCCGAATCGCAATGCCCAGATAAGCCCTGTCAATTCGAGCTTACTCCGGGAAACCGGCATTATAGGAATCCCCGGACTTGGGTGCTCTCTATCGTTCCATCACCCTCTGGACCTGGACCGCAGACCATTCCCCAAGGCTTCGGGGCGTAGGGATCTCGCGCGCGTTGAGCTCTGCTGCGATCGCGCGGAGTGAGCTTGCGCCGGCGGCTCGTATGGCTGTGATCGTCGGAACGAGTTCCGCGCGGAGCTGATTAGTTTTTTTGCTGCGTTCCTGGCGCGCCGCAGCTCCGATCTCTGCAAAGCGCTCAGCCGAGACGCGGCGGCCGCCGAGCTTCGTTCCCCGCGCTTTTGCGGCTGCGAGGGCTGCCTTAGTTCTCTTTGAAAGAGCTTCGGCTTCCTGCTCAGCTACGGCGGCCAGGATGTGGACTACAAACCGATTCGCCTGGGGCATATCGACAGCCACGAACTCGACGCCAGACTCCATGAGGTTCCAGATGAAGGCGACATTGCGGGCGAGGCGATCCAGCTTGGCGATCACGAGCGTAGCGCGATGCTTGCGGCAGAGCTTAAGAGCTGTAGCGAGGGCGGCCCGGTCATTGCGCTTGCCGCTTCTTTCAGCGGCACACCACCCACATCTCGCGCATGGCTGTGGTCAGCGACAGCAACTGGGAAGACGTTGTCGAGATGATCCTGGCCGCCACAGCCGTCATCCAGGCCGAGACGCTCTACTTCCATTCTTCCGAGATCCTGCACGCCTGGCAGTGGGTTAACAATGACGATCGCCTGCCCCTTCGCGTCATGTACCCAGGCAAGGGGCTCTTCCAAAAGTACACACCCGCATACACCGAACTCTGACGGGTCGACTCAATACCTTGGTCCTCGGTTTGCGCAGATATTTCAAGAAACGCTCTGAAGTTTGCCGCCCTTGCCGCCGATATTCGTTCTGCAAAAGAGAACGCTGGCCTGTGAACGGCGGCGTTGCGAAAGTTAGGGAGAGTTCTTGATCATGATTCGCTTTGTTCCACTGTCGCTCATAGCCTTCAGCCTTGCGTCGACAATGCTGGCGCAGCAGCCTTTCACCTTCCTCGGCGTACCGGTTGACGAGGGCGCGACAGAGACTCCGGTTGCCGCAAGCACCATTGCGGCGACACCAGTGGTTCCTGTCGACAAGCCACTCACTGAGCGCTGGCTCGATCTGACGACGCTTTCGCATTCCCAGCGCTACCGAAGCTCCACAAATCAGGGAGGATGGCACCAGTTTGAAGATGGCCAGCAGCGCTCCATGATTGCTGGCAGCATCAAGCTGGACGCTGCCGCGCATTACAGAATAGGCTTTCGCGCCTCCTCCGGACGATACTTCAACTGGAGCTACGCGGATTACGCCGGCAAGGGTTTCACGGGTCGCCTGAATGATCAAAAGGATTATTCCTTTGCCGGCACTTACAATCCTGTGCAACTGCAGGAAATCTATGCCTCCTATGCGGCCGACCCGATTAACGTGCAGATCTTTTCCACCGTCTATTCCAATGGCTGGGAGTTCTACATGCGCGAGCTGTACTTGAGCGCCACTCCAGTCAAACCCGTTACCGTCGAATTTGGTTCGCTCGGCATCGAGCGCGGTCTAGGCAGCGAGATTACAACTTTCGATGATGATGGCTGGGTGTCTGGCGAAAGAGTTCGGCTCCACGCCCCCAAGCACTTGTTCTTCGACGAGGTCGGTTATACAAACGCGTTTTTTGGAGATCGCGCGGTTCCCAATCTATTCGATCGCGGTGCTAGCCTGAAGAGCGTCAACTACCGGCAGGTCTTCCTCAACAAAGAGCAGAACTCGCGGCTCCGCTACTCGGCCGACTATACCTGGCAGACAGGCACCGATACCCTGCGCGAAGCGGCCATGGTGGGAACGAAAGAACTCAGGGCGGTTGACCAGATACGCCTCGAAGCCTATCAGCGCGTCGACTCGGTTGTGCTTCAAGGCCTCACCGTTCATGGTGGTACCGGATTTGCGATAACCGGGAGTAAGAAGTTCGGGCCAAAGTTCAGCGGCGACGTGGGCTTCGCGGCGATCGATAAGGATTATTCGGTCTACTCAAACAGTCGGTACTTTCATGCGTTCGGCTTCAGCTTTAACGGAGACTCCTATGGCCAGGGCAAGCGCCCTTTTACCCACGCATCTTACAAGATCAACTCAGTCGTGACAGCCTTCGGTTACTACACCCACGCCGTTGGACAGAAGATGTTAAACGCCAACCAACAGGGCATCAACGCTGGGTTCAACTTTGACCTCAAAGCCCTGGTCAACACGGAAAAGCACGTATTCTAGATCGTCTACCGCCTGCCATGAGCCCTTCAGGTCGTCCAAGTGGGAATACCACTTGGACGAGGAATGGGGATGAGCAGGAGCAAGCACACGGAGGCGGGGATGATCGCCGCGCCGAAGCAGATAGAAGCAGGGGGGGGACGGTTGAAGGAAACACCCATGCGCTCCACCCAGCAGCTCAGCATTACGCTCCCGAACGAAATGGCTGAATTGGTACGTGCCAAGGTAGAAGCTGGCGAGTACGCCACGGAAAGCGAAGTGATCAGGGACGGTCTTAGGACTCTTATCGCGCGTGACCGCGTCGTGGAAGATTGGCTTCGCGAAAAGGTGGGTCCGGCTTTGGACGTGCTGAGAGCCGGCCCGTCTCGTGCCGTTTCTGCGAAGCACGTAAGGGAAGCACTCTCGACAGAACACAACAGAGTTTTTACAAAGCAACGTTAATGTTTTACACAGTCGTTTTCACGCCTGAAGCTGAGGCGCAACTGATTGAGTGTATGGCTATATAGCAGCTGAAGCATCTCCGGAGACCGCTGCGCGGTTCACGGATGGCATCGTCACATATTGCGAGAGCTTGAGTTCCTTCCCAATTCGAGGAACTCTTCGCGATGATGTGCGGCCCGGGCTGCGCGTCACCAGCTATCGCAAACGCGTCGTCATAGCCTTTGCGGTTGACGCCGATCGGGTCCAGATTATCGGGATTTTCTACGGTGGTCAGAACTATGAGGCGATTCTTCAGGACGAGGATTAACTGTTTGGTTCCAGAGATAGATGGTTCAGGTCGCTGATAAGCAAGGCAGCAGAGGTTGTGCTGCCTTCTGCGTCGAGCCCTTCTTCAAACGTCGTCCTCAACTACTACTCCGTCATCGCTTTT
>CAZZXL010000207.1:0-8009 GCA_964658035.1 uncultured Acetobacteraceae bacterium | reverse complement strand
CCCTTGCTGATTTCTAACACTCAGCTAAGGGGTACGTTTTGCGCGGGCAAGATCAGCTACACGTCGATCTGGAACATGGTCACCGCCGGTGGGGCAGCCTTAATCAACTCGCTAGAGATTGCGATCGCTTATCTCATATTTCCCGTCGCGGCCCAGCTCTTCACTTTGATCTACATATTTTGGGGCGCCGTGCTTTACGCTGTTGGGCCGTTGGTTCTTGCACTAGCGCCAAGCAGGATGATCAATGGCACCGCAAAATTCTACGCTCAGAACCTCTTTATGTGGAACTGCTGGGCGGTTCTCTACGCCGTTTTCGCCTGTCTGATCACGGCAGTGAACGGAAAGGACCTCACGACCAGCCCCTTCTTTTCAGGCATGGTGACAGGTGCTCAAACTCAGGTTTGGATCGGGCTAACGAGCATCATCTACTCGGTCTGTATCTTGCTCATACCCCTGATTGCCATGGCCGTGTTGAAAGGCGAGTTTGGCGGTGTTGCAAGTGCGTTAATGTCACTTGTCTCTGTTGGCACCCAGGTCTCCCGCGCAGCTTCGATGGCCGGGAGATCCGCCAAGTCTGGAACGGGTGGCTCAGGAAGTACACGGAACGCGAGCGCTCCACAGGGTGGATCTGGCGGCGGTACCTACCAATCCCGTCCGCCTAGTCCAACGCCGCCTCGCGCTACGGTTCCGTAAGGCGAAGCCCGAACCTTGTTTCACAAATGTCGAGGAGAGAGATGAAGAGCCAAGCAGAGAAAGTCAGAGAGCCGAAGTTCTATGAGATGGACGGTGCACTCCGTGCCTACGCGAACCGCTCGCTTGTTATCGCCGGGGTGATGGGCTTGATCACTTTGATCGCCGTCGTCGGCTTCCTGTTCGTTAGGCTCCAGCCGCCTACGGTCATTAAGGTCGACAACAGCGGACAGGCGCAGGTTGTAAGCCCTTACGGTACAGGCAAGCATCGAGGCCTCATTCCTGCTGTGCTGGCTGGCGCTCGCAGTGCCGGACCAGATGAGTACGAAAAGCAGGCATTTATCAAGCAATTCCTGAACCACTACCTGACCTACGATCCGCACACCCTGGGTCAGAACTGGGCCGACGCGATGAACATGATGACCGGGAACCTTCGGCATACGGCGTTGAATCAGCTGCAACGTGACAACACGGTCGGCAAGTTGGAAGACGACCAGGCCCTGTCCACGCTCAAGATTTCCAACCTCGAGGCGAGTAAGGACGACCCGCTCACGTACCAGGCCTTTGGTGTGCGGACTGTCCACAAGATGGTGAACGATCGCGAGACCATCGCGAAGCTTGTAGAGCAATACCACATCCGCCTTGTCAGTGCAGAGCGCTCAGCGGACAACCCCGATGGACTGATGATCGGCGAGTACTGGTCCAAGCAGATCGAGGGCGAAAAGCGCGAGGCCGTTCTGGATGGCACGCCGGGTTCTGAAGAAGATTCACAACAGGGAGGCAATCAGTGAGCACAGGGACAGAGAACGCAACACCAACCCAGCAGAACGGACGGAAGCGTCGAGGACGGCCGGCGAGCTCCGATGAAGGGCAGCCGCCGGTCAGGTTCTTCGCAGGGGAAATCAATAAAGAAGGCATCACGCTTTCAAATGAGTTCGCGACAGAACCAGAAGCGCAGCTGAACTCGCTGAAGTTGGATCAGCCTTATTTCTCGGTCGAGGCGTGGAAGGTCAAGCCCGATTTCAGTAACGGATCGATCGCGGTGACAAAGCAGCCCTTCGGAAAACCGTAGGCGTCATCAGCGGACAAGATCAGAACAATCGTATCGTCTAGCGCTTGCTACCGAACGGTTTTCTGAGCCACCTTGCGGGCCTTACTCGCAAGGATTTGTTCCGCTGATCCGGCTGCTTCATGCCTGGTCAGTCCCCTTCAACAGGCCGACAAAGACCAGGGCAAGGCCGGAGACGCGGTCCCTCTCTAGCTTTGGTGGTCCCTTCGTGCCGCAACAACAAACACAAGGAGACTCGCTATGCACAAGATGGAAGGAAACGTAATCGTGATGTTGGATGTGCAAAAGGACGGAAGCATTGTTGAGCGGATCCCCGGCGTAGGCCAGGATTCGACGACAACCAACACGCTTCTCGGTGCGATGTACCCCAACGCCAAGATCGCCATCGTCAGTGTGCCCACAGAAATCCTCGAAGATCATGAGGAATCTGCGGTCGCCCGCACTCTCACAGGTGTTCGTCATAACGGCGTGCACTACAAGATGGTGGGAGCCTCCGGTTCTGCCAAGAATGGCAAATACTACTTTTGCGATGCCGCTCATGAGCCGGCCCTCGCAAAGCGGTTCGCAATGTGGCCCGAAGCGGCAATCACCTACTTCGGCATCCTGGTGTCCAACCTGAAGGTTGTTCATCAAGAAGCAGACAAGACGGTGTTCGTCGTCGAAGACCTCAAACTGGGTACCAACGACTGCCGTGGATGGATCAGAAAAAGCCTGTTCCAGAAACTGCAGCAGCCCGACGGATACTTCTACCAGTTCCGTTTGGCATTCGGAGATACCCAGGCAAAGGGTAGCTTCAAGGTGATGAGCGATGACGTAGCCGATGCCCTCGGTTGCGACATCATCGTGCCTGAGAGCTCGATCAAGCCCTCTCCAAAGAAGAGCTCCGTTCTTGATGGCCTCTTCGGAGCAGAGGTGCAGACGTTTCGTGGTCCGGTCATCATAGGCATCCGCGAAATCTCGCGGCCGCTTACGTTCGAATCGAGCTACACGGTTCTGCAACACGCGCCTGAAGCTGCAATCGCTACCGAGATTGTGCCGCAGGCGCGTGAAAAGATCGAAGCGCTCAAAACAGCATGGGCAGAACGCAATCATCAGGCGCTTGTCGACATGATTGGGTGCTCTGTCCGGAACGACGATCCCGAGGGCGAAGAGCTTCAAAGGATCATCGAAGCGACACTGTTGGCTGACGGCAGTGGGGAGCTTACACGGCATCCCTACATCCATCGTCAACTGGATCGCCTGTTGGCACGTTGGGCTTACAAGCTGATGACGGGAGGAGGCCTCGATCTGCCCGCGTTCGCGCTTGCAGATGACGGTGTTCTCTATCTCGACAAGGGCAAGGTGCGCTCCGCGGCGGATTGGATGCCGAGGGACCGCGCCATCACCTCCAGCTCTTCTGACCGGAGCCTTTGTGTGCGCTATCCAGTGCGCATGAAGGAGGATCTGCTTCCCATGGTTCACCTCCACGCAGAAGAGACTGCTACCTTGCTCGCCGCTTCCGCAGGCTTGCAAATTGAGCACGCACGCACTGTTGTAGCAGAGCAACTCACTCTCAAGGGGACGTACACGCTTCATTCGGAGACTGCCAAGCTGAACGGCGGTGACTTTGACTTCGATTGGGTTTGTGCGATCGAGAGCAAACGGTTTCCACTTTTTGTGGCAGATCGCTTCGCGCTCACCAAAGCTCACAAGGTGGTGAAGGCCAAGCATGAACGGTCCAAGTCACCATGGTTCAACCTCGAATTTGTTGCCTTGAAGTCCCGGGGTAATCAGATCGGGGTTATCACGGACCTGATGAGCTCCTGCGTTGCAGCTGACCGTCACGACTTGCTCTATGAACTCGTGGCAGAGCTGCAAAAAGAGATTGATTCGCTTAAGCACAACGTACGTGCGGATCGCACCAAGTTGCAGGCAATCCGTACGGAAGTCGGAGCCGCACCCTGGCTTTCTCTCAAGAATGCCAAGACGGTCTCTGAGCTTCCGTTGAGCATCGAGGTCAAATCGTCTGATCGTATCGGCCGGCTCTACAATCAGCTTCGCAAGGACATTGCGGACCTGTTGGACAAGCCTTTTCCGATCGAGCAGTTTCGAGGTCTGATCACGGGCGTCAACATCACGGAAGCAATGTTTGCCGAAGCGCGTCTGGTCAACACGGTGTACGCAGGCGGACACGGTGTGATCCAGGCAACATTCAGCAAAGAGAAGCAGCTAATGGACGCAGCACGAGAGAAGGTCAAGGGTGCCATTCAGTCCAAAGACCCGAATACCATCAAGTTCGCCAAGCGGGAGTTTGCGAAAGCAAATGCCAGCTTCCGTCGTGCTGAAGACGCAACGCGAGATCAAGCGCGCTCCCTCCAGGCCATCATCAGCTATTGGGGTCAGGGCAAGCGAGAGAACCGCGAAGCATGGTGTGCCGCTCTCCACACAATCGTCTCCAAAGGACGTGGAATGGGATCGATTCTGTTCCATGCGTTTCCCCAGGAAGTAGTGAATGCTATCGCGGACCGGACCAGTGGTAAGAAGTCAACGGTTCAGGTGAAAGACAAAGAGGGAGCCGTCATCGTTCGCGACGGAGCTTTCTTTTTCACCCGCGGTGTCGAATCACGCTTCATCTTCCGCGTTGACCAGAAAGGAGCCCTGGTCTACACACAGCAGCAGTAGTTCGGCCCACTTCAGAAGCTCGAAGTGAAAACCCAGCTCTCCGCAAGGGAGGGATCTACAAGCTTCACGCTTGGTGTCCTTCCCCATAAGGGAGGCGCCAGCGTGGATAGAGAAGGATTGAGAATGCGATTTCTTTACTGGCGCGTGGAACGGGTAAATGCCGGATCTGCGAAAACTAAGGTTCGGATCGAACTGAAGCGAGACCCGAACTCCTACACTTATCAGTGGACCGTTGCTGACAAACAGACACGCAGGCTCAGCAAGCGCGAGCTGCACGAACTGGACATGCGGGTCGCAAAGTATGTCTCGACGCTCGTTGAACCACCTCCTCAGAATTCCGAGGAACGTACGCTTTACACCTCGCTCTAGCAGGGGCGGGGCAATGACACCTTATCGTGCCAGCACGATGGGTATCTCTCATCAACCAGGCAGCACAACGCTTCAGCCGGGAGAGGGTCTTTATGACCTCTCCCTCTGAGCCCCGAGGAGTAAGCATGAAGATCAGGATGGTATTAGCGTTTCTCGTGGCGAGTAGCGTGGTCCATGCTCAAACCATTACGCATCAGCCCGTTAACCCGAATACGGTGACCAGGGTTGCAACCGCCCTCAATCACATTTGCCTCATCGAGATGCCGGAGCCCATCACCAATGCGGCGATGGGAAGTGAGGACTTCCGCATCGAATGGCACGGAAATACCGTTGCCCTGAAGCCGCTCCGGCAGGGTCAGTCCACGAACCTCTTCATCTGGACGGAGCATGGGCAGTCGAGCTACGAAATCCTTGCGCCTGCCGAGGTCGCAACGGCAGCCTTCGTCATTGATCAGACCGAGGGCCGTCCACTGCCACCAAAGCGGGCCGAAGCGCAGATCAGGGTAGACGAAACCGATATTCAGAAAGCAGCCGACGCCCTCATCGCTCAGACCCTGCTTCAGAGCGCGCCCGTGAACAGCCGCGGCGTGAAGGACGCGAAAGACCACGTCAACGTCCGTATCTCAGAGATCGTTCGAGACAAGGATGCCCTCTACGTTCGCTACATCGTGTCGAACCCAGGGCAGCATCCTTACCGTCTGAGTGACCCAGCCGTCGTCACCTTTGTACCCGCTTCTCCGGGAATCGTGATCAGTGCCCTCAAGGGAACGCAGCTGTCCACCCAGAAATTGACTGAGCTTGGAACCGGCAGTATGACAGCAGTGCCATTACGTGAGACTCGGCTTTCCAGCCGAGATGTGAATCCTGGCCAGAGCGTCGAGGGGGTGCTCTGTTTCAAGCAAACTGAAGACAAACCCCAGATTTACCGATTCGTCTTCGCCAACGACCTGAACCATCAGATAGATGCAGCAGCGGTGCTCTGATGCCAGAATCCAATGTTCTCAGGCCGGAGGAGGCGCGAAAGCGCCTCCTTTTAGCGTATAGGGCGGGCAACGAAACCAGCTTCCTCGAAATGCTGAAAAGTCCCGTTCTCGACCCAATCGACCAGCCAGACGCGAAAGGGCAACGACGTCTCCATCCTCTCTTGGTCGTGGGCAGTGTGCTGTTCCTGCTGGCGATTGCGGCTTTCTTCTTTTTCACCCTGCAGAATTGAGGTTGACATGCCCCCAAATCAGGACCCTAACCGTCCCAGGAATGATGGGGCGGACGCCACTCTTGTTGCGGTGCTCCTATTCCTGGCCGTCTTCGGCCTTGTCTTCTACGTCGCCTATAGCCGGTTGCACCTTCGAGCGAATCAGTTGCTGGAGCTCGGGCTGTACCCATTGCTGGCCGGCATCTTCCTTTTCGAGTGGGTGCGGTATCAAGCGACCAAGAAGGTAAAGCTTGAGGAGGCCTGGCCGCGGCCGGTTCCGTCGATTTCACAGCAGACCGTCAGCGCGCAAGTTGAGCAGGCCAGAAAAGATGGGGCTGTGCTCCTCGGGCATGACATCCATGGAGAACCGCAGTTCTGGTCCCACGACACGCGCACATACCAGGCCAACTGCTTCGGCATGACTGGAGCAGGCAAGACCACGCTTATTCAGTCGATCACTGAGCAGGACATCGCGAGTGGCGCCCCGATCATCTTCATCGACGGCAAAGGCGAATGGGATCTCTTTGAACGGCTCATTCCTGCCATGGAAGCTGCGGGACGGATTGGCGATCTGCGGGTGATCAACCCTATGCGCCCCGAGATATCGATCAACTACAACCCGTTCTGGTCGCCCGATGGCAATTACGAACAGCACGTCAGCTTCATCTTCGAGAGCTTCAAGATGGAGAAGGACTTCTTCGAGGGACACCAGCGGGTCTACCTCGAGAACATCGCTCGCATCCTGCACTACACCGGAAAACGGTTCAACTTCCACGACGTCCTCGTTGCTGCGTACGACCAGGACATTCTCAAAGAGCAGATCGCAGCCGCAATCAAAGCGACTGCGGCTCCCGACGCCATCAGTCAGCAGCAGCGGCTCACTCTGGACATGAGCATCCGGAACCTCCTTGAGTCTTTTGGAGACCGGGAACGGGTTGCCAAAATCCAAGGCCTCATCAACAACCTGATGACGTTCATGGCAGACGACATCTCGCTGATCACCGGACCCTACGATGAACTTCTGTCACTTGAGGAAGTGATTGAACAGAAGCTGATTCTATATGTTTCCCTGAACGTGAATGTCAACGAGCGGGCTGTGACTGCGCTTGGACGCATGCTGCTGCAGAATCTTCAGCTGATGATCGGCAGGCGCTATGAGGATGCCAAGCGCAACCTCGAGCAGCCTTTCGTGAGCGTCATCATGGACGAGTTCTCACCCTTTGCCTATGAGAACTTTGCGCGCATCCTGGTTACCGCCCGTGGTGCGAACATCGCCTTCCTCTTCGCTTTGCAGAGTGCTCCCCAGCTTTTGCAAGTGGGCCGGGGCTTCCGGAACGATGTGGCCAGCGCTCCGAACACCACGTTCATGCTGCGCATCAAGGATGAGGAAACCGCCCAGGACTTCCTGAAGGCGTCCTCAAAGATCCGGCAGATGCGCCGCAGTATGCGTATTCGGAAAAGCGGATTGTTCCAAGCCAACTACAAGGAAGAGGAGCAGGGTAGCCAGACCGAAGTGATGGACACCCTGGCCCAGGACGAGCACATAAAACGCATGCCTACCGGGCAAATGGAGATGCTCTTCCCGGACCGGCTGCGCGGAGTCCTGCACAAGCACGTGCACATTCGCCGACCCAGTCAGCAATGGCTTCCCGGAGTTGCCGAGAATTTATATCCGAAGTACACCAGTCTGCGGGAGGGATCGAAGGGTCTCCACCTCAGGTTTCCGAGCCTGGAGCTTGAGGAAGCTCGGAACCGGAAAGGAAGGAAGAAATGACAGTGAGAGGCAAACTAATTCTGACGCTGGCTCTGGCCTCGCCAGCGTCAGCGGCATTTGCTCAGCAGAGCGCCACGCCACTGACCACGTCGCGCCCTCGATCCACATATGATCCAGCTGCCAAGGCGGGCGCGCCAGGCGACACTACAAGCGCAGTCGAAAAGGTGTTCCATGCAGTAAATCCGCAGGACAAGGATTACGGGGCCGTTCTACAGGCGGCGCGACTCGCGGCTATTGAGGAAACTGTACAAAAC
>CAZZXL010000206.1:0-8014 GCA_964658035.1 uncultured Acetobacteraceae bacterium | reverse complement strand
TCAGGCGGTCTACCGTGAGGCGCGGGTGAAGCCGGGCACCGGTGGCCTAACCCTCTGGCACAGCCCCCACCGGTCAAGCGCAAGCTCTTTCCGACCTTCATGGGCGAGCCGCAGAGATAAGTCCGGACGCTTGGCGGCGCTTGATGTGGGAAAGCCTGTGATTTGTGTAACTTATCCACGATCACTTTGTCGCGCTTGACTCAGGAAACAGGCTCAAACGGAATGGAGCCAACCAGCACGCCGATGCTCAGGTTGACGATCATCCGCACCAGGGTGATGTAGGGAATGCCGCGGGCCCACGCCGCAACCACCAGCAGGGAGGAGGCCAGGCCGGCGATGACGTCTCCCAGCCCCGGGACCAGACCGACGATGCCGTCCACTCCAAAGCGGATCGAGGTGCCTGGAATGCGGAAGCAGTCGTCGAGAACATGTGCCAGCATGTCAAGGTTTTCGTTGCGGAAGAGTACGTCGGCCCGCGCGAAACGCCCGCTCCGTCAACAGACTTCTTCACGGGGTTCAAGATCTCGGGTTTTGGTGCTGTTCTGGGCATACTGTGTGGATGCGGGCGCGCGTGCACTCCGCCATCACTCGATGTTAGACTGACCAAGGTATGGCGGCTATAGTTCAGTGGCAGAACGCCGGTCTGTGGATCCGGATGTCGTGGGTTCAATCCCCACTAGCCGCCCCAACTGCCCACCCGCATGGTAATCAGTAAGCCTGTCGCGAAGCTTTCCGGAGCTTCCGTAAAGCCGCGTGCTACCGGTCAGGTTAAGGTAGGCTGCTCCGGTTGGGCGTACCCCTCGTGGAAGCCGGGCTTTTACCCTGAAAAGACCCCGGCAAAGCAATTTCTGCCCTATTATGCCTCCCAACTGAATACCGTTGAAGTGAATTACACCTTCAGGCAGCTGCCAAAACCGGCGACGCTTGCGTCGTGGCTCGCAGCGGTCGAGAATGCTGACTTTACATTTTCGTTCAAAGCTCCGCAGGCGATGACCCACTTCAAGCGATTGCGCGACTGTACGGATGCCTTGTCCCAGTTCTTTCAGGCTATCGAGCCAATCGCCGCTGCGGGACGAATGGGGTTAATACTCTTTCAACTACCGCCCAACTTCAAAGCCGATGTTCCACGACTCGCCGAGTTCTTGCAGCAGGTGGGCGACATGCGCAGGGTGGCTTTTGAATTTCGCCACCAGTCCTGGTTCACAGAGGAAACCTTTGCGACCATGCGCGCTCACAATGCCGCGCTTTGCGTCGCCACCAGTGATGCCCTGGCGACGCCTGATGTGCGGACAGCCGATTTTTCCTGCTATCGATTGCGCGAGTCAGTCTATACGCCACAGGTACTCGGCAAGATCGCGGTAGATCTGCTGGGGCAGGCGGGAACCGGCGACGTCTTCGCGTACTTCAAGCATGAAGACGAACCGGACGGACCCCTGCGCGCACGGGATGTCCTGCACGCGGTGCGCAGAAAGTGACGCCTGGCCGGGCTGAGTTGGTGAACGAGACTGCCGATTGGCTGGAGAGCTTTGTCCCCAGAAGGTTTTTGCGCAATGGGCACATTCAGACCATTGCGGGCAACTTTCTACCGAGAAAACATCCGGCGCTCCCTGCTCCGGAGAGGCGGATCATCGAAGTAGAAGCAGCAACAACACAGATGCCGGCAAGCCATGTGCTTTGCCATTGCCACTTGCAGCCGGCTGAGGTGCGCGATGAACGGGCTACCGTGATCCTGGTGCACGGGTTGGAAGGGTCATCGCACTCCCAATATGTGGTCGGAAACGCAGCCCGTGCATGGGCCGCCGGGTTGAACGTGGTCCGCATGAATATGCGCAACTGCGGCGGTACGGAGGAATTGTCGCCGACGCTGTATCATTCAGGATTTTCCAGCGATGTCCGCATTGTGATGGATACGTTCGCGCGGGAAGATGGCTGCCGGAGCTTCACACTGATTGGCTACTCCATGGGCGGAAACCTGGTGTTGAAGTTAGCCGGGGAACTGGGTACCCGCGCTCCCGCTTACCTGAAAGCGGCAATCGGGGTATCGCCCGCGATGGACCTGGCGGCTTCGGCCGATGCTTTGCATGAACCCTGGAACCGGGTATATGAGTGGAAATTTCTCCGCGGACTCATCAAGCGTTTTGCCCGTAAAGTCGAGCTCTTTCCGGAGATTTACAACTTTGCAAGTGCGCGCCAGGTCCGCACCCTGCGCGGGTTCGATGATCGCATCACGGCCGTATATTCCGGGTTCACTGGCGCGGATGACTACTATGCCCGCTGTTCAAGCGCTCAGCTTGCTTCCTCGATCGCTGTCCCGGTCCTGGTTCTGCATGCGCTCGACGATCCATTTGTTCGCATGCTGCCGTCGACACGCGCTGCATTGCTCGATAATCCTCAGGTAAGGCTTATTGAAACAGACCATGGCGGCCACTGCGCCTTTCTCGCTCGGCGCCAGGGCGAGGATGACGGCTACTGGGCAGAGAACATGCTGCTGCATTTTGTTCTGGAATCAACTGGAAGCTGACATGGATACAGAATGGTCGGTCGAGGCAGGTGAGCAGGACCCCGTGCTCGTGGTGCCGTGGTTGGATCAGACCAGCGCTTCTGCCTATGTAGATCTGCGTACTGACGCGGCCGGAATAGAACAGGTTCCTGAAGCCGCGGCGTGGCCGGAACTACGTTCTGCCCTGCTGCTGATCAACGCGCGCGGAACCGGCTTGTGGACGGCGAAGTGCGATGCATGGGAACTGGGAGACGACGAAAAAGAGCTCGACTTTGGGCCAGTTGCTTGCGGGATCGGTTGCTATATCGACATCGGTTGTGCAACTCCAGCAGAGTTCGCCTCGCTTGACAAACAATTATCCCTGATCCAGCTATGGTCTGCGCTCGCTGCTCATCTTGAACCGAAGGAGGGGCGGGCACTTTTCATCCTGCGGCCTGCTGAATATCATCAGACCCCGGGGTTCGCTACAAGTGTCTACGTCTACGGCTACGGGATGGACATGCGGGACGCCCGCGCGCAATGGGGCTTGGGTCTGAAGAGCGTCATACGGACAATCCTCGCGGAGAAGGTAGAATAAACCTGCGGGCGAGTAGCTCAATTGGATAGAGCACCGGCCTTCTAAGCCGGGGGTTGTGGGTTCGATCCCCGCCTCGCCCACCATCGCTTTGTATCCACCCTTGTGACGGCGACAGCTGTCTGCACGACCTCCTCGCGCAAAGATAGCCATACTTTAGAGGCGGAGCGTCAGATTCCTCTGGCCCTGGTGTTCGGGAATGGACGCTGGTTAGTAAGAATGGGCACCATCTTGATCTGCATTCCATTCCATCGTGCTGATTTGGTTCAATCTTTGCTGATGAGATAACTGGTTAAACGGCCTTGCAGTTGCAGTGAAGTGGGCGAACCGATTCCTGATCGGAGAGACTCGCACGGATGCGAGAGCGACTCGGAGGCTAATGTGAATACTATTCTGCAAGACCTGCGTTTTGCCCTTCGCCAGATGCGGCGTTCCCCTGGATTTGCGCTTACGGCTGTCCTCATTCTTGCGCTCGGCATTTCTGCCAATGTGATCGTCTTCGGGGTGTTGCAGACGATGATCATGCAGCCCATCGATGTTCCACGTGCGGACCGGGTCGTGACCTTCGCCCCTCATGAACATGGCTTCCCGGTCTTCTCTTATCCGGAAGTACGGGACGTGCGTGATGGCAACACCGTGTTCTCGTCAGTGGCGGCCGTCGCCATGCAGGTTTTTGGTCTTGAAGCTGATGGCCAGACCCAACCCGTGTGGGGTTGCGAAGTAAGCGGTCAATACTTTGAGGCACTCGCTACCCAGCCGTTCCTTGGTCGATTGCTGCAGCGCAGGGATGACGAACACCCGGGAGCGTCGCAAGCGGCGGTGCTTTCCTGGCCCGCCTGGAAAAACCGTTTTGCTTCGGATCCGGCGATTGTCGGCAAGATGGTGCGCATCGATAAGCATCCTTACATGATTGTCGGCGTTACGCCGGAAGGCTTTTACGGAAGCGAGAAGTTTCTGCAGCCCGAACTCTTTGTTCCGATGGCAAACCAGGCTTCGCTTGAGGGCGTGAATTGGCTGGAGGACCGGCGTAACAAGATGGTGTTTCCCCTCGCTCGTCTCAAAGACGGTGCGACCATGGTTCAGGCACAGGGTGAGTTGGATAGCATCGCAGCCAGGCTGGCGCGACAGCATCCCGCCGAAGAAGACAAATTGCAATTCAAGCTGGCGCCTCCGGGCCTCATCGGTGACTTTGTCCGCGGGGCCGCACGCCGGTTCCTGGCTGGTGTTATGGTCCTGGCCGGTATTGTGCTGCTGGCCGCGTGCGCTAATCTCGGAAGTCTGTTCGCGGCTCGCACGGCAGATCGTACGCGGGAGATTGCCATAAGGGTCGCTATCGGTTCAAGCCGAGGGCGCATTGTTCGACAGGTGTTGATGGAGGCTTTTGTCATTTCCATCCTGGGCGGCGCCTGTGCCTGCGGCTTATCCTGGGTGGCGTTGAAAGGGTTGGCCACCTGGCACCCGGCGTCCGATTACCCGATCCGTTTTCAGGTGCAGCCACAGCCGTCGTTGATCGTGGTCGCTTTCCTGGTGTCGATGACTTCCGGCCTGATTTTCGGATTGATGCCGCTGCGGCAGATCTTCAAGGCTGACCCCAACGATGCGATCAAGAGTGGTAGCAGTCAATCGTCGGCGGGTCGACGCTGGGCATTAAGGGACGTCCTGCTCGCGGCACAGATAGCGCTTTGCTGCGTCACCGTAACGGCGGCGTTTGTTTCCCTCCGCGGTCTGAGCAAGGCTATGACAACAGATGTCGGCATCCAGCCGAAGAACGCGACGCTGACGAAGTTTGACCTGAGCCAGGCAGGGTATTCTGGCGTGGCTGCTGAACAATTCCAACGCAATCTGCAGGAAAGGCTGGCCAACCTGCCGGGGGTTGAAGCAGTCGGCTACGGCAGCGGCAGCCCCCTTGCCGATACAGTGACGACCTCCGTCTATACGCAGCAGACGACGGATTTCAGGCCATCGAAGGTCGCCTTCGTCACCTACTATTACGACGTGTCCCCGGGCTACTTTGCTGCGGCTGGAACTACTCTGCTTGCCGGTCGCGATTTCACGTTCAGTGATGCGGCGCAAGTACCGGCGGTCGCGATTGTGAACCGGCAGTTTATCCGAAGTATGTTTCACCTGTCTGAGGCGCACATCAACGACGCTCTAGGCCGGTTCTTCAAGGACCATGCCGGCGTTTCCACCCAGATCGTCGGCATTGTCGCGGATGGAAAGTATTTCCTGACGAGTGAAGAACCGGAGGAAGCGGTCTTCTTCCCCATTCTGCAGCAGCCCAGCACCATTACGTCGGTGATTGTCCGCGTTCGGCCCAACCGGTCAGCGACGGCTGCGGCCGACATGGCAGGAACAGTAGCCTCGACGATACGCGCACTCGATCCAGGGGTTGCCGTCCGATCCTCCGGTACCTGGGTCAGCCAGCTGGCGTTCAGCTTTTTTCCCGCCCAGGTCGCGACCGTAGCGCTGGGACTCTTTGGCGCCTTCGGGCTGCTGCTTTCGATCACTGGAACCTTTGGTCTTGCCTCTTATACCGTCAGCAAGCGGATGCGTGAATTGAGCATACGCGTGGCGCTTGGCGCGCAGGGGAAGCAGGTCTTGTCGGCTGCTCTCGGACGTATGCTCACCTTGATAGCAATAGGTTCAGCTATCGGCATCAGCCTCGGCGTGGCCACCAGCAGCCTGCTGTCGCATGTTGTCTACCAGGCTTCAGCACAGGACCCATATGTTCTCGCATCGGTTGCGATGACTATTTTGTTCACTGGTGCACTATCCGTGGCGTGGCCGGTGCGGCGGGTTCTGCATGTTGATCCGGCACACCTGCTCCGCGAGCAGTAGCGATCTCTTCAGGTTGAGCGACACCGCTGCTTCCAAAGGCCGCAGAAAGCCGCTGGGTTCCTGCGAGCGGGCCGATTGTCCCCCGCCGCTGATTTGACTCTGTTCCACAGTCTTTTCTATGCCGTTTGGCAAGGAAGGGGAGAGAGAGGGCGGCTTCGCCATCTCACGTCTTCTGCGCCGCTGCCGATAACCATTTCATGTGGCGGTTCATCTACTGCGTTCCGGCTGCACACCGACACGAACGCGTCTTTTCCGTTCGAACGTTAGAAAAGAGGTAGTGCTCCATGCAATGGTTCAGGAACCTTAATGCTCTGCCGAAGCTTGTGCTCAGTTTCGGACTGCTGACGCTGCTTAATATGATGACGGGGATATTATCGGTTGATCGTCTGTCTGAAGAGAGCGGCCGGGTTGTCACGGCCTACTCGACAGACATTGAAGGCATGGCGCAGGTGGATACGATTGCCTCGGCCAAGCTGGGGTTGGCGCGCCTGACCCGGGATGCGTTGATCAAGATCAACAACCGGGAAGCGGTAGCCCAGGACGTAGCGTCGTTCAATGCGCTTGCAATCGCCACGGAAAAGAATATTGATCAGTCCCAGATATCGTTCCATGGACAGGAAGGCGCTGCACAGATTGAAGAGATCCGGATTTCGTTTCCCCGGTATCTGCAACTCTCCCAGGTCATTATGACCAGGGTGCAGGCCGGCGACACGGCAGGCGCAATTACCGCCCTGGCGGCAGTGGAGCCGGTAGCGAAGATCTTGAATGTTGATACGGCGGAGGCGGCTGCCGCGAAACGGCGCCGGGCAGCGCAGACCTCGTCCGCCAGCCAGGCTTCCTTTCGCAGCAGCAGGTTATCGCTGATTGGACTGATTGCGGCGTGCACCGGCATCGGTGTGGGGATGAGCTTCTGGATCGGCGGCCTGTTCTCACAGCCGCTCCGCCAGGCAGTTGAATTGCTCAAAAAGGTGTCGAAAGGCGATCTGACCGGAACACTTGAACTGCACACAACGGATGAAGTTGGTGTGATGGCCCAGGCGCTCAATGAGGCGTTGGAGAAAATGCGAAGCACGCTGCAGGAAGTGAACGCAGCATCGGGACGAGTGAACCTGGCATTAAAGGAGCTGAGCAACTCCTCAGAGGCCATTGCGGGCGGCGCGCAGCAGCAGGCCGCGAGCCTGGAGGAAACCTCGGCGAGCATGGAAGAGATCACGGCGACCGTCCGGCAGACGGCTGACAATGCAGGTGAAGCCAGTGTGCTGGCTTCGTCTTCCCGGGCATCAGCCGAGATCGGCGGTCAGATTGTTTCTGATGCCGTGACGGCGATGGGCGAGATTAATGCAGCTTCGAGAAAGATCTCGGACATTATCTCTACCGTCAACGAGATTGCATTTCAGACCAACCTGCTGGCTGTGAATGCCGCCGTCGAAGCAGCGCGGGCCGGCGAGCAGGGTCGCGGCTTCGCTGTCGTTGCCGCAGAAGTACGAAGCCTGGCGCTGCGCAGTGCTGCATCGGCGAAAGAGATCAAGGGGCTTATCAGCGACTCTCTGCAGAAAGTGGACAAGGGCACTGACCTGGTCAACCGATCTGGAGAAACTCTGCAGAGCATCATCCAAAGCGTCAAACGCGTGAACGAGATTGTCGGCGAGATCGCGATTGCTTCAAAGGAACAGAGTGCCGGCATTGAACAAGTCAATACAGCGATGAGCCAGATGGATGGTGTCACTCAGACCAATTCAGCGCAGACCAAGGACCTTGCAGATACGGCAGTCTCCCTGTCTGATCAGTCGGCAACGTTGATGGCCCTGGTCAACAAGTTCAAGATTTACGACGATCGAGAAGGGGCCGCCAAGGAGCCGCGATCACAGCGTCAGTCCCCGACGAAATTCTCCGCCGGTCGTGTTCCGAGTGCTGCCCTTGAAAATCAACTGGTGGCTCAACGGTAGAGAGCTTTATGCCGCGAGGCCATTTTCGTAACGATTTTGCAGCATGGATCACTACTTTGCAGCGACAGCGGTAAGTCGCCCATTTGGCACTCAGTCTCGGGGGAGGGTGAGTGCTTTTTTTTAAGCGCGTGTCTTTTCAGAGGTCAGTCTCAGAGA
>CAZZXL010000205.1:0-8035 GCA_964658035.1 uncultured Acetobacteraceae bacterium | reverse complement strand
GTAGTGGTGCTGGCCGCATGGGCGGGTGCCTTCGGCCAGAAAGACGGGTCCGCAACTTGTGATACCTATGGAGCGATTTGACGTAGTCGTCATCGGCGGTGGACCGGCTGGCCTCGCGGCTTCCATTGCGGCGGCGCGGGTGGGGCTTTCCGTGCTGGTTGCCGACGTGCATCAGCCGCCCATCGACAAACTTTGCGGGGAGGGACTGCTTCCCGATGCTCTTGAAGCATCTCTGCCTTCCACGGTCATCGCCAACGGCGTGGCGCTGATTGGCGAGGCGTCCGGCAGTGTTGACGCCATTACCGGCGACGGTCTTTCCCTGGTCTTCCGAGAAGCTCTCGCTCTGGGCGAAGCACTCCGTCTCGGAGACCTGCGGCACTACCAGCGTGCCCAGGAATCGGTCCTGCGGCGCTCACGCTGGATGGCACGCGTGCTGCTGTCCCTGAGTGAATTTCCCACATGGCGGTCGCGGGTTTTCCAAACTCTTGCCGCCGAGCCGCGTGCTTTCCAGAACCTGCTGGGTATGCACGTCGGCGGGCGTCCAAAGGTCTTGGCGCGGGCGGATGTAGCAGCCTGGTCGCCCAGCTACTCCTCGGCTGACATACGGTAGTCCCCGCAGCAAAGTGCGACCAGCGGGAGCATGCATTTACGCCAAGGGCGTAGACGCCCTACGGCAGCACGGCCCGTACGGCGAGTACCGCGCGGAAGCGGGCTTTGCCGCTCATCATGCGATCGTAGGCTTCGGGAGCTTTCTCAAGTGGGAAGGTTTCAATCAGGGCTTTCACGTTCTGCAATTCACTGAAGTTGAGCGTGTCTTCCGAGTCAATGGCGGTACCACTCGGCCAGCCGTGCACCGATTGGCGGTTACCGATCAGTTGCAGCGACGAGACCTTGATCGGTTCCATGGAGACGCCTAAGACCACCAGTTCGCCGGCATAGCCAAGTCCGCCCAAAGCCGCATTGACGGCGTCGGTATTTGTAACGGTGGAGAGGATCAGCTTGGCGCCGCCCAGGGCCTGCAGTTCCTTGGCAACGTCCTGGCTGGTGCTGTCGATGTAGTGATGCGCACCCAGTTCTTTCGCGAACTTTTCTTTATCTGCGCCGCGCGCAATGGCAACAGTCTTGTAACCCAACCTGGCAGCGTACTGCACCGCAAGATGGCCAAGCCCGCCAATGCCCAGGATCGCGACCAGCCCGGGCGCCTGGGCATTGCTGTTGCGGATGGCGTTGAAGGTAGTAATGCCGGCACAGAGCAGCGGCGCGGCCTCGGCACTGTCGAGCGACTCGGGCAACAGGGCAAGCGCTGCCGCAGGAGCGATTACGTACTCGGCGTAGCCGCCGTCGTAGGTGATGCCTGGAATACTGGCATTGCGACACATCACCAGGTCGCCCCGTCGGCAGGCTTCACAGTAGCCGCAATGGCCTCCATACCAGCCGAGGCCCACCCGCTGGCCGACCTTCCACGGCTTGACATCTTCGCCCATGGCATCAATCAGCCCGACAACTTCATGCCCGGGAACGCGCGGATACTGGATGCCGGGGAACAGGCCTTCCTTGGTGATGGAATCGCTATGACAGATGCCACAGGCCTGTACCTGGATACGGACCTGGCCCGCTGAGGGTTCGGGAATCGGACGATCGACCACTTCAAACGGTCCGCCCGCACTGGCCACTTGGACGGCGCGCATGGTTTTTGTAGAGGCAGACGGGGCGGAGGGTTGCGCAGTATCAGGTGTTGTCATGGCGGCTTCCTTCTGGGGGTACGAGGGTATGCGTCTCTAAGGATGCTCGCCCGGGCAGGAAGATGCCAAGAAGCCTAAAAGATGTCCAGAAAGATGCCAGCTCGACGCCTTGAAGATCCCCCAATGTTGTCAGCACACCACTGGAGCAGCGCCGGCTGGTCGTAGTATGCTTAACCTGCGCACCCGTAGCTCAGCTGGATAGAGCATTCGCCTCCGAAGCGAAGGGTCAGAAGTTCGAATCTTCTCGGGTGCACCAGAATCTCTGCAGTTTCTTTAAGACAGGAAGCCCGGTCGAGCTTAGCTCCCGGGCTTTCCTGTCTGTCCTGGCTGCTTCAGGGTTGCGCAAGCCAGCGTGCCTCTGCATGGGCAGGGAGCTCTACTTCATATTCGGAACCAAGGGTCCTGCTGCGTACCCCGCGAGATGGTTGGTATTTGATGCTTGCGTCGCCCAGGGACGACAGGTCGACCTTGAATCGCCGCTGCCGGTCGCATAGGTTGCGCAGCACAAAGCCGTCTTTGTCATAGGTGTAACGCACCGGTGTAACGCAACGGCAGGACCGCAGGGTCTGATTCAAAGCCATTGCCCTTGTGCCCATGAGCAAGCCGAAGCTGCGGCGAGGAAGAGCAAGACGGCCATCAGTTTTCTCATGAGCGACCTATGCGCCGGGTTTGTCTGGGTCGAACAAGGAGATCATTCCAGCGGGTGGTCAGGATACCCAAAGCTGCAGTTCTCCGGTCATGTCATTCGGTTATCGATCAAAATGCCCGCGAATGCCGATAGGTGGGTCGGCGTTGTGACTCCGCGTGTACCTTCGGCGAAAGCAACGGCGTGATCCAGCCTGGCCACAGCAGGGAACAGGGAGAGGTGGAGGACCTGATGGGCGACGAGAACGACGAACGCGATTGGCGCCGGACCAACCGCTATGAGTGCATGGGCGATGCCGAGGTGAGGATCGCTGTGGCTAAGCCGGTTGTGCATGCGACGGTTCGGAACCTGAGCCGGGGCGGCTGTTTCCTGGCCTTCCAGACAAACCAGGATCTGGAATTGGGCGACACGGTCGAGGTCTCGTTCAACGTGCGCAACACACCGATGCGGGTATGCGGGACGGTGAAATTCATCCGCTCTGCGCGTGAGATCGGGATCAAGTTTGCAGCGGGCGGGCGGCTGATGCATTGGCAGCTGGAAGAACTGACCGAGGAACTGGCAGCGGCACTGCGTCATCGGCTCATCCTCGTCAAACGCTGATCAGCATGATCGCAGCACTGCCTAGAACCAAAGAAAGCCCAGCCTCCAGTTGCAGACCGGGCTTCTTTTCTACCACGAGTCGTTTAGATGTGGCAGGAAACAGCGCCGCGCTTTTCCAAATACTTCTGGTGATATTCTTCAGCGCGCCAGAAGGTCTGCGCGGGGACCACCTCTGTCACGATCGGCTTGGAGAAACGCTTGGCGGCAGTCAGTTCCTCGATCACCTTTTTGGCAATCGCTTCCTGCTCCGGCGAGTGGTAGAAAATGGCGCTGCGGTACTGTGCACCCCAGTCAGGTCCCTGGCGGTTCAGTGTCGTCGGGTCGTGCAGAGCAAAAAAAGCTTTGACGATGGCTTCGTAGCTTACCTTGGCAGGATCGAACTCCAGCTCGACCACTTCCGCATGACCTGTTCGGTCAGTGCAGACGTCTTTATAGGTTGGCCTGTCGAGTTGACCGCCTTCATAACCAACGGCGGTTTCGGTCACGCCGGGGATCTGGCTGAAGGTTACTTCGACGCCCCAGAAACAGCCGGCCCCAAATGTAGCTTTTTCCATGGAAAACCTCTCAGGCAATTGGATGCGCAGCCTCCAGTGTAGGCTTCACGTCAGGCGTCGGCCCTACTTTTATGTGTGGCCACCTGGCGGCGGAAGCAGTTTTTCTCATGATCGTTGACCAGGCCGCAAGCCTGCATCCAGGCATAGACAATTACGGGTCCAACGAACTTGAAGCCGCGTTTCTTGAACTGCTTTGAAAGCTCTTCTGACAACTCGGATCTGACGAGGTGCTGACCGGTGTTTTGAAGCGGCCTGCCCCCGGTAAACTCCCAGCAGAACTGGGAGAACTCTTCGCCGGCTGCCTGCATGGCGAGGTAGGCACGTGCACCGCCGATGGTGGCCTGGATTTTGGCGCGTGCGCGGACGATGCCTGCGTCCTCCATCAACCGGGCGACGTCCGCTTCGGTAAACGCCGCGACCTGTACTGGATCGAAGTTCTTGAAGGCATTCCGGAAAGCATCGCGTTTGCGCAGGATGATGAGCCAGGACAGGCCGGCCTGGAAGCCGTCCAGCATGAGCTTCTCCCAGAGGGCACGGCTGTCGTATTCAGGAATGCCCCATTCTTCGTCGTGGTAACGAAGCAGAAGGGGGTCGGATTGCGCCCAGGCGCAGCGAATCTGAGGCTCACCGCTAGACATGCTCTCTCCAAGGATCGACGATCGGCAAGGGCAAATCGGCGACTGGTCATATAAGGCCCGTTATTCCAATGACGCCAGGCAAATCAACGACCTTTGGGCTTCGTCTTCTTAAAAGCGCTGCCAAATTTCGGCCCTTGTTTTTTCGGTGCTGACTTGATGCCGGGGCGCACTTTCTTCTTGCGGACGGCGAACTTCTTTTTCGGTGCCGGCAGCACTTTCGACTCTGCCTTGGCGAGAAGTTTTTTCGGTCGGCTGACGAGCGACGCAGGCTTGGGTGCGGGTGCTCCGGGCTCGGGGGCTTTGCGCTTCGAAGCCTTGGTCAGCAGGAAGATTTCTCGTTCGTTCAGCTCGCGGAACTGGCCGGGTTCCACGTCAAGCACCAGTGGCCCATAACCAATGCGGCGGATCTTCTCCACGTGATGGCCGATCTCTTCAAACAATTTACGAATCTGCCGGTTGCGGCCTTCCGTCAGAATCACTTCGTACCAGGGATTGTCGGCTTCGCGCACCAGTGTGACGCGCACCGGTTCAGACAAAACACGGCCTTCGCGGGTGCCGGGTTTCCCCCGCTCGATCATGATGCCGCGGCGCATCTGTTCGAGTTTATTCTCGGCAGGAATGCCGGCTACCTTCACCAGGTACGTCTTTTCAACCTTGGCGGAGGCGCGCGTCAGGCCGTTGGTCAGATCGCCATCGTTGGTGACAAGGATCAGGCCTTCGCTCTCGTAATCAAGACGCCCCACCGGGAAAACGCGGACGCGGGCCCGCTCGAAAAACTGCATCACCGTTGGGCGATGCTGCGGGTCGGAGGCCGTCGTGACAAACCCTTTGGGTTTATTGAGCATAAAGTAGCGATGCTTCTCCGGTCCGTGCAGCAGGCGGCCATCCACACGGACATGGTCCTTATGCGGATCGGCCTTGATGCCGAGCTCGGTGATGATCTTGCCATTCAGCTGCACACGGCCTTCGAGGATCAGTTCTTCGGCCTTGCGGCGGGAGGCAATGCCTGCCTGCGCGATAATCTTCTGGAGCCGCTGGGTGGATTCTTCCTTGGGCATCAGCTCTCCTGGTCCTGCGGTGTATCCTCTGGTACCGCTTCGATTTCGTTCGTGGGCGCGGTCGGGCCTGGAGGTGTGTCTGTAGCTTCCACCCCGCCAGGCTCCGGTCGGGATGACGCTTCCGTCGAAGCGTTCGCCGTTGACGACGATTCCATGATTTCATCCGGTGGCGCGGAGGAGTCCCGATTGGCATGCTCGAAGGGCAGGGGCTCGCTGCCTTCGTGCTCCGCAGCCGGGTCAACGCCGGCCTTTTCGTGCATGGCCTGGGCTTCGATGGCGTCACTTTCAGCCAGTTCGACGGCCATGGTTTCAAATTCTTCCATCGACGGCAGTTCGGCGACATCCTTGAGGCCAAACCGCAGCAGGAACTCTTTGGTCGTCTTGTAGAGAATGGGCCGGCCGATTACCTGCTTGCGACCGGCGGTGGTGACCAGTTTGCGACTGATGAGGCTGGCGAGAATGCCGCCCGCATCGACGCCGCGGATCTCCGCTACTTCAGGCGCGGTGACAGGCTGCTTGTAGGCGATCACGGCCAGCGTCTCCAATGCCTGCAGCGAGAGCTTCATAACCGGCTTCAGACTCTTGACGAAGGCGCGGACAGCGTCATGGTACTCAGGCTTGGTGGCCATGCGATAGCCGCCGGCGATCTCGCGGATTTCAATGCCACGATCGCCCACGACGTAGTCAGCAATGAGTTCATCGACCAGGGTGCGGATGTGATCGCGTATCTCCCGGTCGCGCTGGCGAGCGAGTCGTTTTGCAGCGGCTTCCGGGTCGACTGCGGTCTTGACGTCTGGCGGCCCTTCGGACGGATGCTGATCCTGAGACAGCCCCTCGGCCTGGGTTGCCAGCGGTTTGGTTTCGACCGGTCCGAAGCTACCATTTTCAGACTCGAACAGGCGAGCTTCAGGAACTCCACTTTCATCTTGGGTATGGTGTGTATCGCGCGGCTCGGACACCCCGGGCTCGGCAACGAGCGGCGCAGTGTCGAGCGCGGCCGCGTGGGCAGCCTGCTGGCCGCCGTGATGGCTGGGCGCAACTTCTGTGAAGAAGTCGGACATTGTCCCGCTTTGATCGATGACTGTGATTTCAGGGTCAGGCAAAGGTCCAGGGAAGGATTCAGAGAAGAGCGCCTCCATCTGCTGTGCTACTACAGGAGCGGTATCGAGCGTTTCCTTTTCCTGCGACGGGACTTCGGCCGCGAAAATGGCGGCAAGCTGGGCGAGGGTAACGGGTTCTTCTGCCGCGTAGATGACGGCTTCGATCTTGGCTTTCAGGCTCATGGTTTGCAGTCGGCAGCCAGGAAAAGCTGCCTTGTTCATAGTATCGGACGCTGCGCGACGCCACGCCTCTTGTTTCCTTCCGGATGGAGCCGGATGAGGCTAACCTGGCCCGAAAACTGTATGCTTGTCAGGTCAGGGGAAGACGCTGCCAGGCTGTCGGATGGCAGCTGAATTGCATCGCGCTGGACTGCGTATGTGCACCGCGCACCTGGCCGCTCTATATTGTTGATTCCGAATTGGGGGGAACGCAAAAGATGACCCTGCTCCTGCTGCAAATGATGGTTGTGCTGCTGGTCGCGCTGCTCTGTGGCTGGCTGGCCAGAAAGCTGGGCCAGTCCCGCGTGATTGGCGAGATTGTCGGCGGAATCCTCATCGGCCCCTCGGTCTTCGGCCGGTTCGCGCCCCATGCGTCGTACAGTCTTTTCCCCCTCAGTTCTCTAGGTTCGTTCGAGGTCCTGAGCAACCTTGGACTCATCCTGTTCCTGTTTCTGATCGGCAGCGAACTTGACTACGCACATCTGAAACGGCAGAGGAAAACGGCAGTTTTTGCCAGTGGGATGAGTATTTTCTTCCCCTTCGTCATGGCCGCGATGGTGGCGCATTCGCTGCGTATCCGGTTTGCCCCGGACGGCATTGGCCGCGTGCCCTTTGTCCTGTTCCTGGGTATTTCGATGAGTATTACGGCGTTCCCGGTACTGGCGCGCATTCTTGAAGAGCGCAAACTGCAATCGACCCCGCTGGGTGCGACAGCTCTGATGTGCGCAGCGGTTGATGATGTAGCGGCATGGACGCTGCTCGCCTTCGCACTCACCCTGCTGGGCGGTGGCGCGCATACCATGGCCATGCCGGTGCGGCTGTTATGGCTGGGCCTGTACCTGGTCGGGATGCTGGGCGTCGTCCGGCCGCTGGGCGCCTGGTTTGTGCGCAAGCAGAATACGATCGGCCTCTCCTATGAGCTACTTGGCATCGTCATTGCCGTCGTGCTGGCTTCGGCCGCGGCAACCGAGGCCATTGGCGTCCATCCCTTGTTTGGCGCCTTCATGGCAGGGCTCTGTTTTCCACGGATCGAGCATTGGCAGACTGCTGTGCGGACGCGACTTGACATGCTGGTATCCGTCCTCCTGCTGCCGTTGTTCTTCGCGCTCACCGGCATGCGGACGCGGCTGGATCTACTGAGCGGCTCCCGCATCTGGCTGTGGACGGGCGTGGTACTGCTGGTGGCCGTTGCCGGCAAAATGGGTGGCGCGGTACTCGCGGCACGGTGGACCGGCCAGTCCTGGAAGAACGCAGCAGCGCTTGGCGCCCTGTTGAACACCCGCGGGCTGGTTGAATTGATTGTTTTGAACATCGCCTATAACGCGCACGTTTTCTCGCCGACCCTGTTCACCATGCTGGTGGTCATGGCGCTGGTCACAACCATGATCACCACACCCCTGTTGAACCTGATCGGGGTGGAAGACCACGGCAAAGAAGCGGAAGACATGGCAGTCATCAAGGCGGCCTAGAACACCAGG
>CAZZXL010000204.1:7176-8040 GCA_964658035.1 uncultured Acetobacteraceae bacterium | reverse complement strand
ATGACAACGGTGGCAGCTATGGCAATGATTATGGCTACACCAGCGGTTGGGAACAGGGCATCCAGGCATCGCAGCCGCCACCGCCGCTGCCTCAATACCAGCAGCCCGAATGCCCTGAACCGGGCTATCAATGGACCCCCGGCTACTGGAGCTACTCGCAGTCAGGTGGCTACTACTGGGTCCCCGGCGTATGGGTCGCCCCTCCGTATACCGGTTCGCTGTGGACGCCGGGTTTCTGGGCCACCCTCGGCGGCGTCTTCCGCTTCCACCAGGGCTACTGGGGACCGCACGTTGGCTACTACGGCGGCGTCCCCTACGGCAACGGTTACAACGGCGATGGCTATCACGGCGGCTACTGGAACAATGACCACTTCATGTACAACCGCTCCGTCACCAACATCAACACCACCAGGATCAACAACAACTACGTCTATAACCACACGGTCGTCAACAACATCACTACCAACAACATCACGAACAACAATGTGCGGAATGTGAGTTATGCCGGTGGCCCTGGCGGAATCCAGGCACGCCCCACTCCCGCCCAGATCGCAGTCGCTCGCGGACCTCACATCAACCCGCTGCCACAGCAACTCGCACATCGCCAGCAGGCTGCACAGAACCCCGCGCAGTTTGCCCGGGCGAACGGTGCAAGGCCCGCTGTACTGGCGGCTCCTCAACCTATCCGGCTGCAACAGGTCGCAGCTGCGCCGGCCCTGGCCAACCCTGGTGTTCGCGGCATCACAGCACGCCAGATCGCCGCTCGTCCTGAACTCGCCCGTCCGAATGCAGCGCCGGCCGCCCGGCCCAACGAACCGGCAGCCCGTCCAAACCAGCCTGCCGCTCGTCCCAACGAACCTGCCG
>CAZZXL010000204.1:0-7077 GCA_964658035.1 uncultured Acetobacteraceae bacterium | reverse complement strand
CAAAAGAACCGGCTGCCCGTCCAAACCAGCCTGCAGCCCGTCCGGGTCAGCCAGCAACTCGTCCCAATGAATCGGCAGCCCGTCCCAACCAGCCTGCTGCCCGGCCTCAACCCCAGGCACGTCCCGAAGCCAGGCCGGCTCCCGCTCCGGCGCGTCCTCAGCCCGAAGCTCGTCCCCAGGCAGAAGCGCGGCCTGCTCCGCAGCAGCATGCTCAGCCCGCCGAGCGGTCCGCACCTCAGCAACAGCATCCAGCACCGCAGGCTCAACCAGCTGCCAAGCCGGAGGCTAGCCATCCACAGCAAAAGCCGCAACCCCGGCCGGAACAGCGTCCGGAAGAGAAGAAGCCCCAATAGTCTTAGCGCGTATAAAACAACAACGCACAAAGAGGCCTAAGCAAATTACCTGAAGGTGTAGAGCGAAGATATGATCAACACGGGTCTTGTCGCCAGGAAAAGCCCAACTGTATCCAGCCAGAAGCACCACAGCATCAGGTAATGTGCTCTAAGGGGCCTCTTTGTGGCGTTTTGCGACACTTTTAAGCCTGAATCTGCACACCTTCAAAACTTCGCAATCTACGAAGGATTTTTCGTGCTAGACCTGTTAAAGGCAGTGTTGATGCATGCGCGAGCGGTATCCACCGCTTTTCCCACGCACATGTGGCCTGCGCTGCCTCTTCAGGCAAAATTGCTTCCTGCGCGTAGACCCGCACCGTGTAATTGGTCACTGTTATTGAGTGCTTAAGCGCATACAGCGGCTTTTGCGCAGGTGCTGCCTGCAGTTCCGGCAGCTGCCACATGCCCGCCATCAACGAAGCGTCGGCCGGTCGCTGCACCAGCAGTATCTCCTGCCCCCGCTCTACCAGCGCATAGAACGCATCGCGCGGCTGCAGTGCCCTGCGCTTGACTGTTGGATGTTCGCCGCGCGTCAGGCACACCGCCTGTACCGGGCATTGCAGGCAGAGCGGGTTCCGTGGAAGACAGATGGTCGCGCCCAGCTCCATCATCCCCTGGTTGAAGTGGGATGCATTCCCGTGATCAATCAACTCACTCGCCAGCACGCGCACACGCACCGCGGTCTTCTTGGCCGCCGCGGCATCACCCGCATCCCAGCCTGCAATGCGTGCCAGCACGCGTTCCACGTTGCCATCTACCACGGCAACCGCCTCACCATAAGCGATGCTCGCCACCGCAGCCGCCGTGTACGCACCGATGCCCGGCAGCGTGAGCAGTTCTGCTGCTGTGCGCGGAAACACGCCGCCATGTTCTTCGAGCACGGCCTGTGCCGCTTTGTGCATCATGCGGGCGCGGCGATAGTAGCCGAGCCCGCTCCACTGGGCAAGCACATCTGCCTCAGCGGCGGCAGCCAGCTCCTGCACTGTTGGAAAACGCTGCGTGAAGCGCGCATAGTGTTCGAGCACGGCAGCCACTCGTGTCTGCTGCAGCATGATCTCCGAAATCCAGATGAGATAAGCATCGCGCGTGCGACGCCACGGAAGGTCGCGGGCATGGTCGCGATACCAGCCAAGCAGTGATCGCCGGAAATATGCTTTCTGCTCAGAGTCCATACTGCCGGTCAGTCACTGCGTCTTTCAGGGGTGGACCGCATCCTGTACGAGGTCTTCTACCGTCAGCAGGTATGGCGCTGATTTGTCTGCTGCTTTCTTTTGTGCTTTGGGCGCGTTGTCCGCGGGGATGGGCACCTGTTGCCAGACAGAAACAGCGTGTAGATTCAATGGCTGCGCTGCATTCGCAGTGGTCAGTTGAAGACTGTAGAGTACGGTCATGTCATTGGCATTCGCCCTGACGACGAGGTCAGTGATGAGAAAATCCTTTACCTGCAACTGTTGCAGGTAAGGCACGATCGCTTCCTTCGTCAGCACCTGGCTACCGTTCCGCCAGGTCACATTGGCGACCAGCAGCGTCTCTACTGTGTGCCACTTTTTATCTTTTACCTCCTGCCAGAAAATGCGCTGTGTTTGTTCGGCCGAAGTGGTCGTCGACAAAGTCGGTTTGCCTTCGCCATAAACTGTGCATCCGGTTACCGGCGACAGCAGGGGCAAGGACAACGCCAGGCTGGCGATCAAGCTGATCTTCGTTTGCCGGAAAGCATGCAGTTTGCGGGTCACGGCAATTGGATGCTCAGAGGTGCATCCGGAGGCAGGGAATGATGCATCATCAAACAAGGTTGGCCTCGACATTCCTTCCACTATAAGGGAAGGACCGAGGCCGGAGTAGCCGCGGAGATGACGATGCGTTACGCAGTCCCAATGTTTCTCCTCCTGTTCACCCTTGCCGGCTTCTTTCTTGTGGCACGCGGCCGCTTTCGCGAACTGCCAAGGGGCCAACTTGTATTACGTGTTGCGGTGGCACTGCCGCTTTTGCTTTCGGGCCTGCTCCTGCACTTCCTTCGCACTGCGCAGACGGCAAGCATTATTCCGCCCGGCTTTCCCTATCCTCGTGCCCTGGTATGGATCAGCGGAGTGCTTGAGATCGGCGGAGCCATCGCCCTGTTCTTTCCACTCGCTCGGAAGCTTGACGGGATCCTGCTGGCCGTTATGATGGTGGCCATTTTCCCGGCCAACATCTATGCTGCCGGTCGGGTGGTTGGCGGCCTGACCATGCCGGGCGTTCCGATGAGGACGGGGATGCAGATGGTCTTCATCCTGATGATCCTCATCTCAAGCTTTGGGCTGCCCCATCCGATAAATAAAGCTGATGCTCATCGGGCGTGAGCGAAAAGGGTAAGACGGAGCACAAGCTTTGTCGAATCAATCATCTGGAAAAGCGTTGCACGGGCGCCAATAGATGCGCGGTGAACACTTTAGAAACTGCGGCGCCAGGTAAACACAACAGCCGCAAACAGGTCTCCGTCGCCTCCGCTGAGGCAAAGTCAAATCCTGTCTAATAGAAAAAAGGGCTGCTCTGAAGAGCAGCCCTTTTCTACTATCTAGTAACGTACCGTGATCAACTAGTCGCCTGCTACGGTTTCTTCTACCTTCACCTGCGGAGCGACCTTTGGAGCCGGTGCAATCGACCCGATTGAGATCAGACCGCCCTCGACCGGCTTCTCGCCCAACACCTGCTCACGATACAGCTTCGCCATCCGTGCATTTTCCGCGTCCAGCTTCATCTTCGTATCGCGTGCCTTGATCTTTTCCTCACGACTGTTCTTCGAGATGCCGGACTTTTCGAAGGTATCATTGGCAGCGGAATCCACATGTTCCTGGTTCAACAGGAGAGTGTGTTCTGCACCGCCCATGCCAACCTTCTTGCCGCCCGCAAAGATTTCATGCCGGCCATGCTCTTCGTACCACTTGGTGAGCGTCGCCGTCATGTGCATCTTCTCGATGATGTTGCGCCAGCCAACGCCCGTGTTGTACGCGCAAAAGCTGATCTCGCCCTCTTGCGTGGCATACGGAATGATGCATTGTTCCGTCCGGCGGAAGTCATAGTTGAACAAATCCTGAAACCACATCCCTGCGATAAACAGGAAGTTCCAGCGATCGGCACGGCGCTGTTCAATATCGGCCATCGTACGGTCAGCTGTCACCTTGCCATACTTGCGGCCAGTGGCACCGAAGCACTTATCAAACTTCGCCAGCAGGTCAGTGATCTTGAAATGTTGCGGACTCTTTGTCGGATCGTAGTTGCGCAGCAGCGCCAGCGTGACACCGAAGATGCTCAGGAACTTGCCGCGGGCTGCGTCGTTGATCTTGGCAATGTCCTTGGCCAGACGATCGGCGTTCAGGAACGCAGTCACCGGAACGGCTTCCTTCGTTTCCTTGTCGATCATCAGTGCCATACCGATACCGCAGTTTGGATGGCAGCCGCAGGACAGCTGGCCCCAGTCTGCATTTGGTCCATGCACCAGGTCAGCCCAGTCAGAGAAGGTGCTCATAAAGCTGATCGGGAACCAGTCGCGCTCGGGAATACCGAGGCCGGTCTGGTTCTTGACGTCGTGCGCCATGTGGCTCAGGGTGTAACGCTGCGCCGCGCGACGTTCATCTGTCACCTCTTCATCACGGCCAGTGAATGAAACCGGCTGGAAGCTGAGGAAGTTGATGCGCTTTGGATTGTCCAGCGCAAACTGGATGATGCGGCCTACCTGCTCATTGTTGATGCCATTGATGATGGTTGTGACCGGCACAATATCTACGCCTGCCTCGTGCAGGTTGTGGATAGCCTGGAGTTTCACGTCAAACAGGTTGCCGACCTTACGGTGCGAGTTGGCCGCGTTGCCGATGCCGTCGAACTGCAGGTAGGCGTAGCGCAGGCCGGCCTCAGCAGCGGCCTTGCAGAATTCCTTCGACTTGGCGAACTCGATCCCGTTCGTCGCAGCCTGCACCGAGTTGTACCCGACCTTGCGGGCATAGGCGACAGCGTCGAGGAAGTAGGGCGACAGGGTCGGCTCACCGCCGGAGAACTGGACCGACATCTGCCGGCGCGGCTTGATCTGGACCGCGTTGTCGAGCATGGTCTTGATCTCGTCCCACGTCAGTTCGTGGACGAAGCCAACCTGGTTCGCGTCCATGAAGCAGGGATCGCACATCATGTTGCAGCGGTTGGTCAGATCGATGGTCAGCACGGAACCGCGGCCATGGGTGACGGTCGAGGTGCCGTGGTCATGCAGCTTCTCATCATTGTGGGCGCGGATATCGCGGCCCGGGAAAACTTCTTCAAGATGAGCGAAGAACTTGGTGTCGATCGCCATTACGTCTTCAAAGTGACCGTGCTTGGGGCAATCTTTCACCATCAGGATCTGGCCATCGCGCTCGATAATCTGTGCCTTGATCTCGCCGACCTTTTCATTCAAAAGAATCTCGTGCGGCAATTTGCCGTCAATGATCGCCTGGCGAATTTCGGGAACGCACTTAGGGCAGAGCGAGTCAGTCGTCCGGGGCCAGCCAAGTGGCGGCTTCTCCTTCTGGTACGACTTCAGCAGCGGCTTGTCCGACCACTTGGGTGTGAAGGACGCGTTGGGGCTGATGCTGTTTACTTTCTCAAAAACAGACCAAGCGCCCTGCGCCAGAATCGTGACCGCACGCTCCGCATATTTGATGGTTCTCGACATGCTTTGAAGATCTCCTTGACCTTGTATTACGACCTTGTATGACGAACTTTTGCAAACAATCTGTGGTTCTTGCCGGGTGACTCACCCTGTCAGCATCCGCCCTAAACTTTGGTGGAACCTTAACATTACTGACTTCTAGTGTGATGCGGGAGTTCCGTATCGGGTACCACTACCGGAGGAACCGCTGCAACGTTAGGGTAGCCCGGGCAGGAGTCAGGAGAAATCAACTCCCGGCGAACGGCATGAATTTGCAGCCAGCGGGGGGAGTTGGGGGCCGAATGGAAGCGGTCGGGTTACTGCCGCCAGCAACAATGCAGACGTTGGGCGCTTCTGATTCCTGCCGTGGGTCCTTCAATAAAGGCTTCACGGAAGGCGCCGCAACCTTCGAAAGGGCCCGCAGGATGATGCAGGCGGGCCAGGTTTTAGAGTACCTACGACTGTTAGGACTATTTGCCGGGCGCGATCAGGTTAAGCGCCCGGAAGAGGTCTGGTAAGAACTCTCTAAAAAGCTTAAAGCCCGCATCCGCCAGGAGAGAGGTTCCCACACCTTCCGCCGCGATGGAAAATTTGACGCTTTTCTGTGGGTAGAAGGTAAGTGGAAGCGCATTTGAGACAACTTCTCCCGCCAGGGTTGAATAGGCTACCCCCCGGGAACCATCGTCGCGGTGATTGACGATGACCTGCAGAATGGCCTGCGTACCACGGTGCATAAGGCTCCCATCCGCAACGCGGTAGTAGCGGGGATCTTCATGCAACAGGGCTGGAAACACGCCGTCACCTAAAAATCGATAAGTGCCCTGGCGAAACATGGCGGCACCGAAGCGCTCGCCGTACCCTGCACTATCGCTGCCGAAATGAGGGTTGGTGTCGCGCAGGTGCTCGTAGCCGGCTGACCAGGCTGAGTCAAAAATGGTAAACGGACTCAACTCTTCTTCTAGTGCGTATTGCAGCTTGTCCCGCCTGGTGAAGGGCCGTACCTTTTCACCGTTGTTGATCGTAACGTCCCACTTGTCTCCCACCTTGAGGAAGCCGGGATCCACTGCGTTCAGAAACCTTTCAGCTACCTTGCTACCCTTCGCCGGGAACTGGTCACCGGTCGGGCTTACCGGAAAGGACTGCTGCACCGGCTCAGGCGCGTCGGGGAGCGAAGCCGTACCCTCCGGATTTGCTGCGCCTGCTTCTTCATGCGAAACGCCAGCCGCAACAGCGCCCGCCGCCGCATAGCATCTTGCAGGAAGAGTCGCAGGAAGAGTCATTGATAAAAACAACGCACCACGGATCAGCGGGTAGCCCGCAATTGGTTTCAACCTCAAGCTCCATTCTTCCTCGGCTCCTCTATCGGCCAAGGATCGGGCAACGTTTCTTGAAAAGTGAACTTATTCAAGTATGCCTGTAGTTTTCCTCCGGATGCGTGCCGCCTTCTCAGACTGCGCGACATTGCCACGATGATGCAGGGAACGTTCCAGTCTGCTGTTCTGCTGTAGTCAAGCCTGTTAACCGGGCGGCCACTTCAGACTTGCGGAGCCACCAGCGTAATTGACGGCAACCTGCAAACCTGCCGACAATAGCCGTGTAGCTCAGAAGGCCCGGAGAAGTGCCATGGCCCAGTCTCCATTCAGTGCTCGCTTTGAGTCATTTGGACGTCGGATGGATGCCGAATTCGGCAGCGTTGCGCCGCGTGTTGAAGAAGAAGTGCGCAAGGTGATCGACTACTTGAATGATGAAGTTGTTCCCGAAGTGAGGAGAAATTCCTCGCAGGCGTTGCGCACAGCCTCTGAACATCTGGCAAAACTTGCAGCGCACCTTGACGGCGCGACCAGGCCAAAGCCTTGATCGTCCGGACGGCCCAACGAACCTATCCGGCGGCCTCGGAGCATGTTGCTGCCGCATGCCGGCTGGGGCTGGCCGTCCTCGGCACGTTGGTCATAACGGGTTGCGGACACAAAGCGCAGCCCGCACCACCTCCCCCGCCTCCGGCCGGCGCGAAGGCTCCGCCGCCGCCGCCTC